>CAYSYX010000614.1:0-608 GCA_964435055.1 uncultured Polyangium sp.
TCTCCAACGTGCCGTTCCAATTGTTGCCCGTCGTCGATAACATGACGAAGTACGCATCGTTCGCGTCGAAGGCCATCGGATACACGGGGCTGTCGGGAATCTCGAATTGTTCGAGCACGACGATGCCCTGGTCGCCCACGCCGAGTTTTTCCAGAACGACGTTTCCTTTTTCCACGGCCAATGCAACCCACGGAACACCGCTCGTGGCCGGCGCAAATCGCGGATGATTCCCGCCTGCGTCGTATGCTTCGATGTCCCATGTCGCCATATCGTCAAAAATACACGTCGCAGGCGAACCCCCGGCCCCGGAAGACCCGGACGTCGAACCACCGGATGAACTGGACGAACCCCCGGTTTCTCGCGGCGGAACAATGATTTCCGAACCGCATGAAGAAGTGGCAATCATCAGCGCTCCAAGAAGAGCGCCAATCGTCGTGCGTCGGAGGATCATCATGAAGCATACCCTTCCGCATCGCCCCGCGGTAAGTCAACGAGGAAAACGGATGCTCACACATTTTTCTTGCCGCCGAACAAACAATCTGCGAAGGCCGCAATTATGCACCAAGTTCTACGCTCGAGTCCCGTGATCTTCGCGTTGTCGCTCATCG
>CAYSYX010000614.1:618-5567 GCA_964435055.1 uncultured Polyangium sp.
CTTGTGGAGGGTCGACGCCACCGCCGAATGATTCTTCCAATGCCAAGAACGAAGCGACCGAAAAAGCAACGGACGAATCATCCGGCAATGAAACGGATGAAGCCGGCGGCGGGGAAAATAAGAAAGCACCGGCCCG
Organism: uncultured Polyangium sp.; assembly: GCA_964435055.1. GTDB lineage: Bacteria > Myxococcota_A > Polyangia > Polyangiales > Polyangiaceae > Polyangium. Next base: position 755 of record CAYSYX010000614.1, read on the forward strand.
AGTCGCCGCCAACAGCCCGGCGGCCCTCGAAGAAGAACGCAAAGGGTTCATGTCCGAGTGTAACTCGAGCGGGAAACTCGAAGCTTTCTGCCAATGTTCGTGGGAAAGCGTCATCAAAAAGACCACCTACGAAGAACGCCAAGACCTCGAAAACCCGAATACGAAAAAGGCTCTCGCTTCATTGTCGATGGAATGCGGCGATAAGATGCCCAAAGACGTGGTCCGGCAAAATTACCTTCAGGCTTGCACCAAAATGCCCGCAATGGGAGCGTTTTGCGAATGCTCGTACAAGTTCCTCGATAAGAAAGGTCTACTGACGAGCAGCGAAGAAGCCGTATCCCGCGTGGAAGGTGAAATGAAGGCCGCCTGCGCGAAAGAACTGCAAGAGCTCGGCCGCAAAGCGTTCATGGAGGGATGCACGACGAAGCAATCGGCGACGGTTTGTCAGTGCACCGTCAATGCTTTGAGCAAGAAATACGGCGACAAACTCTGGACGCTGCTGGAAAAGGGCGGCGACGACGCCAAACAAGCCGTTCGTGATGCCGGCGCTTCGTGCAACGCGAAGTAAGCTCAACCGGACTTTTTCTTTTTCACCGACTTGGCCGCAGACGCCTTTTTCGCGGGCGCGTTTTTCGCGGGCGCTTCGGCAACGACCACCACATCCGGCTTCATCTTCGCGTACTCTTTGGGCGCTGAAGGTTTGGCCGTTTTCACGTCGGTGATCTTGCGCCGTTCAAGGTGCGCCGCGAATGCATCCACGCCGCGAACATCCCAAATCATCGTATAACCCCGCCAACCCTTTTCCATGTACCGGACAAACGATTCCCAGCCTTCTTCGAATGCATCGAGCGTCGCCTGCCCCTCGTCGGCGTATTCTTCGGGCATATCGCCCATGTCCACATCGGGCGTGCCAAACGCAATACAGACGAGTTCGTCGTAGTCAATCAGGAATCCGCCTTCGGCAAACCCCCAATCCATGAGCTCGTCGACGCGTTCATACAGCTTCGGTACGGACTTTTCGAGCTTCTTGGCGCCTTCTTCGAGGCTCAAGGTGCAGGCCAATGCCCCCCAATGGTCGTAATAAGCCGTCGCCTTGCCATCCCGGATGAGCACGAAATTCGCCCGATGTCCCATGACCGACGCGTACCTCCATTCGGCTCGTCACGTCAACAATCGCCTTGCTTTGCCGATCGTTACGACGATCTTGCCAACGCTCTTGGATCCCGCGTATGCTGCGCGAAGCCCGAAGTTCGAACAATTTTCGTTCGTTTTGCAGCTCGTTTGTCCACGTACGTCATGAATGCGCCTACGCCGCCTGTCAAACCTGGGGATATCGTCGCGGGAAAGTACCGCGTCGATCGTATCCTCGGCATGGGAGGCATGGGGGTCGTCGTTGCCGCGACGCACGTCGAGCTGCTCGAACATCGCGCGCTGAAGTTTCTCCTGCCGAACGCCGTGACCAACGCCGAAGCCATCGAGCGTTTCATGCGGGAAGCTCGCGCCGCATCGCGCCTGAAGAGCGAACACGTCACGCGCGTGCATGACGTGGGCAAACTTGAAGACGGCGCGCCGTACATGGTGATGGAGTACCTCCACGGGTATGACCTGGGAGCCGCGGTCAAACAGTACGGCGCTCTGCCTCTCGAGACGGCGATTTTCTATGTGCTCCAAGCAATGGAGGCTTTGTCCGAAGCTCACGCCGCCGGGATCATCCATCGCGATCTCAAGCCCGCGAACCTCTTTCTCACCGTCACGCCGGATGGAGTTCCCTGCATCAAAGTGCTGGATTTCGGCATCTCGAAGATCACCGGCGCCGACTCGGACGAGATCGATGTGACCAAAACGCATGCGGTTCTCGGCTCGCCGCACTTCATGTGTCCGGAACAAATGCACTCGAGTCGCAACGTGGATATTCGCGCGGATATCTGGTCGCTCGGCGTGATTTTGTATCAACTCACCACGGGTCGACTGCCGTTTCGTGGACGCAGCGTGACGGAGATCGTCGCGAGCGTTTTGTCCGGACCACCCGCTCCACCCTCGTCGATCGCTCCGCATTTGCCGCAGTCTTTCGATGACGTCGTGTTTCGTTGTTTGCGCATGAATCGCGAGGAACGGTACGCGAACATCGGCGAGCTTGCCGTCGCGTTGACGCCGTTTGCACCACCGGCCGCAGCGTTCACGCTCGATCGCATCGCCCGCGTTGCGCAGGCGTTTGTCCGGAAGAGCGGCGGCGCGGTCCCGCCCGCACCCACGAGTTCCCCCGGATATGCGACCGGGTATGCGACGCCGAATCCCTACGCGTCGAATCCGGCAATTCCGCCCGCAGGCGCAAGTTATCCCGGCGTTACACCAAGTCCGTACTCGCAGCCCGGACCCGGATCGGCGCGACCCGGCGTCGTCGTGGAAGCGTCGACGGCACCATCCGTCACGAACTTGACGATGTCGGCGTTGCAGACGGCGACGGCCACGCCAAACCCGTACACGACAAACATTGCGACGGCGCCCTTGTCCGAACCTCGGGCGCGTATGCCCAGCCTTCACGACTATCCAGCCCCGCAATTGCCCACCATGCCGAGCACGCCGCCTCCGGGTACGGGACCGGTGCCGATGCCGCCGATGATGTCGCTTGTACCAGGACAAATGTACGTTCCCCCCGGAACAGTGCCTGCGGGCATGGCGACGGGAGCTTGGGGCGGGACGCAGAACACGTCGCATGCTTCGACAAACCGCGCGCTTTATGTGCTCAGCGCCGTGATCGCTTTTGCGGTCTTCGTGCTCGTTGCGCTTCAATTCCTGAGGCCCGCGCAAAGCACGACACCGGCGACCCCGACGACCGTCGCTCCATCGGCGCCGGTGGTTGCAACGGACAAACCTTCGTCCACGGTCGCGGTGAATCCGGCTCCGGCGACCTCCACGTCGACGATCCCTGCGGTCGATCCCGCTCCGAGTGCATCGGCCAAGAAGAAGGTCATTTACAGCGATCCTTTCGGGACACGGCGTTGATGAAGTTTGTCTTTGCGCATCTGCTCTTGCTTGCGGGGTTGGGACTCACCACATCTCCGGCGTTTGCAGCGACGGAGAATGAACAAGCCGCACAAGCCGCCTTCGATGAAGCCTTGAAGCTCATGAAGGAGAAAAAGTATTCGGAGGCTTGCGCGCATTTGGCTCGATCGCAGGATCTCGATCCGGCAATGGGCACGCAATTTCGTTTGGCCGAGTGTTACGAAAAGCTGGGCCGACAGGCGAGCGCCTACGACCTGTACATCGACGTGGCCAACGACGCGAAGGCGACGAAACAAGCGCAACGGGAGAGCGTCGCCAAGACCCGCGCAGCGGCCCTCGAGAGCAAAATCGCTCGCCTCACCATTGATATTTCGGAATCGGTCTCGTCGCTCTCCGGGGTTGAAATTCGTCGTGACGGCGTGCTCGTACCCAAAAAACAATGGGGACAACCCATGACGATTGATCTTGGCGATCACGTCGTGACGGTGCGAGCTCCGCGCAAACAGCCATTCGAGAAAAAATTCTGGGCGGATGCTTCGGCGAAAATGGTCGTCAGCGTCGCCGCGCTCGACGGTCCCAAAGACGACGGCACAAAACCGCGAAGTCGTATTCCGCTTTATGTCATGGGTGGCGTTGGGCTCGCCGGAATCGGCGCGGGGATCACGTTCGTGGCCCTGCGGTCGAGTCAAATCACGGATGCTCGGGCGCAAAGCAAGCAGATCATCGCCGGTGACGGCAATTGTCGAGGCAATGGTTCTGCGGGCTTCGAGGTCGCATGTGCGTCGCTGTTGCAAATGGCGCAACGAGGCGACACATTCGGTACCTTGTCGATTGTGGGGTTTTCGGTGGGTGGCGCGGCGTTGCTCGGAGCGGCGGGATATTTCTTTTGGCCGGAATCGAGGCCTCGAGACGAAGCCAAGGTTTGGCGCATCGTACCGATGATGGATTCCCAATCGGTGGGACTGACCGCGATGGGAGCATTTTGATGCGAGTTTCCGGCCGATTCGCCGCGTTGGTGTTGCTGGGAGCAGCTGCGGTCTTGTCGTGGATGGCGGGATGTTCGGATCTGGAAAACGATTGCGAATTGCTCGTCAATTGCCCCGAGACCAAGCCTGCGCCCGTATGCAACGGGACCATGATTTCCCTGCAATGCGATCCGTGTATCCAGGAGCATTGTTGCCAAGAAATATCCGATTGTCGCGCCGATATGACCTGTGAATTTTATTGCATGTTCGGCACGGTGCCTTCCGATCCGATCTGCAACCAAGGCAAGACGGGTACCGTATTCGAGGCGTTGAAGTCCTGTTTGACCACGAATTGTTCCACGGAATGTGCGGCCAAGAGTTATTGCAACCCCGTCAACGGCACGGCCGGATGCCAGCCCCCCATCACCCCGACGTTGTCCTGTGAAATGGCGTTTCCAGGCATCTTCGTTTGTTACGACATGGGTTTGCCTCCGGCAGCGCTGTGCCAACCCTGCAATCTTTATACGGGGCCCTTGTGCGACGACGGATTGCGTTGCGACCCCAATTCCGGCCTTTGCGCTCGATATTGTTGCGATGACACCGATTGCGGAACGGGCCATTGCGAGCTGGATCAAAACATCGCGCTTGGATACAGCACGGCCAATCCCGCCGATAAGGTGGGCATTTGTTTGGCCAATGCGCCCGCCACGGGCCCCGCGTGCGATGCCGCCGGATTGCCGTCACCGTCGGGCGGTACGTGCGTCCCGACGGCGGGACCGTAAAGGTATTTCACTGGGTTTCACCCAGACCCACCGGGGGCTGCGCGGCCCCGGCCCCGCGCCCGG
>CAYSYX010000615.1:0-5546 GCA_964435055.1 uncultured Polyangium sp.
GCTCGGAATTGGTTTGTCGATGTAAACGCACGGTTCACAGGCGACGCCCAGGAAAACGAGCGGCACGATGAGCCCGGCGAAGGATCGAAGGCGGCGTTTCATGGCCGGGTCGGCGCCTGTGTACGTGACAAACGCAAAAGTTCCCGGACGCGGAGGGATGAAAGGTACGGATTGTCGACGCGACCGCCGCGATCGTCGGCGCTCTCGGAAAGCGACTCGGCTTGCACGGACATGAACAGGAAATCCGGATGCACTTCTTTGTTATTCGGTCCCGTGCCGGTGGGGGACGAGAGCCATTCACCTCCGAGAATCGTGCCGCGTCCGTCCATTTCGAGCACATAGTTGTAGGTGGTTGCATTGGGTTCGGATTGACGCGATAGCGGTGGACGAAGCAATTCCGCTTGACGCGTTTCGTACGACACCGTGTACACGACCAACTCGATGATTGCGAATCGCCGAGCGTTGACATTCCACGTGAAATTTCGACAACGCCGAGGGAGGTTCGTCCCGTGACACACGAAGCGCGCGGCTTGAGAAGCCGTTACATATTGTGCGCTGCGAATTTCATAACCGACGATGGGGAAAGCCCAAACTTCATCGTCGGCGGCAAAGTCCATGATGAAGGGCAATCGTTCGATCGGACCGGTGGGATTTGCAAGCGATTGAGCTCCTCGACCCAACAGTCCCGTCACCGCCAAATGCAACGTTCCGGGATTCAAATCGCGACATGCCGGATCCGTCGGACGACCTCGTTCGTCGCGTTCGATCTTGTCGCGCGCCGTATTGCACCTGCGCCCGGCGACCGTCGCGATATCATTGAAATAGATTTCGCTCATCAGGGCTTCGATGTCCGCCATGCGAAAAAATATACAAGACGGATCATTTGCAGCGCATTCGACGACTTTGTCATTTTCGAGTTTGACCGTGATATCCCGCAGGGGGGCACCGTTACGTTCCGCCGTCACATACGACGCCCAGCCATTGCAATGGCCCCACCAGGATTCGGGATAGGTCGGCTGGTACGTTCCGTGATTCGACATTTCCCATGCCGTCGCCGGTCCTACGACCGTGAGCGCAGGGCGCAGCGTACCGGCGCCACGTTCATTGGCGGATCGGCGCAAATCCGCAGCGGCATAAGCACGAAATTCCTCGAGACGTTGTGTTTGTCCGGAATAAAACAATAAATCGTATTTCTCGGTCGGCGCAAGATTGAGCCGGTCATCCTTCCAATTGTTGTAATCCTTCAGGTTCGAATTCCAACGGGCGGCGATTCCTTCATTGCGCATCGGCCACCATGTCGAAGGAAAAATGGCTCGTGACGTCCTTCCGGCGCGCGGGCTGGATTCAAGGCGCAAATCATCGGCGCTGAGCGATGGATGCAGTTGGGCCACGTCATTGTTCGGATCCATGGGTTCACGTCCATTCTCGGTCGGGATCACGACGTCGTGCGTGTCGATGTCATCGCCGAATGAAAATCCCGGAATCGTTCGAGGCGCGGCGGATAGGTCGCGCATGCCAAAAAGCACGAATACTTGCGCGAGCAGCGCAGCGCGCGGAAATCGATTCATTAGGGTTCTCCGGCTGAGTGTGGCGAACGTCCCAGCCGTGCTGCATGAAGCGCGCCAGGCGGACGCAGCCGTGAACCGAGCAAAAAAGACGCGGACGGGTCGCCGAAGATCCGACGGTTTTTTATCGAATATTCGTTTTACGGGGTTTACGTATTGGAGCTTTGCGGCGTGAATTCGATCATTCCACGTCCGAACGCATTCCGATTCACTTCGTCCAAGGAATGCACGACGAGATCGGCGTGGGCTGCGGCCAGTTCGGCATCATCCTGCAGGCGGGCCACGCCGATGGCGAACATGCCCCCTGATTTCGCGGCGGCGACGCCGGAGACGGCATCTTCGATCACCACGCAATGGTCGGGACAAACGTGCAGTTCGCGGGCTGCTTCGAGGAAAATGTCCGGAGCGGGTTTACCATGAGCCACATCGCGACCGGAAACATCGGCGGAGAACAGGTCGAGCAGGGTTTTGGTAGACGAACTCGGCGGGCCGGCGATGGGAATGCTCGCCAGAAGTTGCCGCGCGTTTTTTGAGGACGAAGCGGCGGCGATGGGAATTGCGGCTTCCACGCAATCGAGGACGAAGCGTCGAGCGTCGGGAAAAACGTGAAATTGTCCGTGTTCGATGAGGTCGACCAGTTTTTTTTGTTTTTCGCGAGCATACTCGACGGCTCGAGCAGCCGGATCGGGAACGTGAAAGTATTCGAGGACCGCAAGTGCTCCCGTTTGTCGGGGTTTTCCGGCGACTCGAGTTTGGTACAGGCTCGTGTCGAAACGATCGGGCGTGTACGTGGTCGATCGTTTGATATCGGCCCAGCTGGTTTGCATGAGCTCGTCGAGGGTTTGGCGCCAGGCGATTTCATGAGGGGAATCCACGAGCACGCCATCGACGTCGAAAATCACGGCGGAATACGGCATCCGGCGCACGTAAAACCGGGGCTGGGATTGGCAAGTTGCGCGGTCGTCACGTTTTCATCGTTGCGGTGGGGCGTGCCGTCGCCGTGATCGCGTAAAGGCCCGCGTGCGCGATAAATTGACGAAAATTCTTGCTTTCCGCGCGGAGCAATGGCACGAGCATTTCGTGGCCGACAAACCGACCGACTCCGGCCGTCGAGACAAGACGGCAAAACCTTCCAAAACCGTGGATCGGCTCAAATCCGAGCGATCCTTACCGGTTGCGGCGACGCATCCTTCCGAGGTGCCGCGGCAACCATTCTTTTCCCCGAACGTCGTCTGGGCGCTCGTGGCCGGGCTCGCCGTAGGTTTCGCGGTGGGACGCGAAGCTCATCGATTCGGTGGGCCGAGCTCCACGGCGACGCAAGCCGCGGCTGATTCTTCGGCGCAAGCATTCATGGCTGCCGAATCGGCTCCTTCACGTGGTTACGCGACCGAGGCGCAATTTCCTTCCGGCTGGGTGAAATCCACCGATTTGCCGAATGCCGATACGCTTTTCGCGGGTCTCGATACGGCGCAAAAGACGAAAGTCATGCAAGCGCTGAACGAGCGTGATTGCACATGCGGTTGCGCCTTCGGTCGATTGGCGACGTGTCTGCAAAAAGACCCGAATTGTCCGAACAGCCCGGCGATCGCGAAAATGGCCGCGGGTTTGGCGAAGCAAGGCAAGTCGCTCGATGAAATCGTGGCCGCGATTGACGAGCGCCAAAGCAGCAACAAGAAGCCGCAAGCTGCGCCCGAGCCGCCCAAGGGGCCGCAATACATCGAAGTCGCCGAATTCAATATGCGTAAGGGGCCGAAGGACCCCAAAGTCACGGTCGTCGAATTCAGTGACTTCCAATGACCGTTCTGCAAGAGGGTCGGTCCGACTCTCGAACAAATTGAAAAGCAGTACGGCAACGATGTCGCCATCGTATTCAAACACCAACCGCTGCCTTTCCACGACAAGGCGATGGGGGCGGCCATGGCCGTGCAAGCCGCCACTCGCCAAAAGAAAGGCTGGGCGATGCACGACAAGTGCTTCGAGAACAACACGGCATTGACGCGCGAAGACCTCGACAAGTACGCCAAAGAAATCGGACTCGACATGGCCAAATTCAAAAAGGACATGGACGATCCGGTGCTGAAGCAAAACGTCGAAGCCGATTCCAAAATCGCCAACAGCGTCGGAGCAAGCGGCACACCGACGTTCTTCGTCAATGGGCGCATTCTCGTGGGAGCTCAACCCTTCGAGAAATTCAAAGAGCTCATCGATGAAGAAATCAAGCAAGCCGATGCGCTCATTGCATCCGGCGTCCCCAAGAGCGAAATCTACAAAAAGCGCGCTTCTCAGTAATTCGCAAATTCGAGGGCGAGCGGCGAAAAGTCCGCTCGTCCGCGCATCGGATTGCACAACCTGCCGCAATACCTCATCAATTCCAATTCGAGCATATCGGCGCGTTGCCCAAGCTCGACAATCGCCGCTTGATGCTTGGCTGTGAGTTCTTCCATGGACCGGTCGGCGACGACGAGGTTATGGCGCATTTCGCGGATTTGTTGGTCGATTTCGGCGGCGATTTTCTCTTTTTCGATCGCTGCGGCTTCGACTTCGATCTCCGCGTGGCGCGCGTCGTGCCACAAATCGACGAGATCGGCCATTTCGCGATATGCTTCGGCCAGCTCGCGATAAGGTTCCTGAAATCCGCTGCGGCCTTCCCACGTTCGGACTTTCTGGTGCGCATCACGAATCCGCGGCAAGAATGATTTGGTGTTTTTCGACAGCGGTATGACTCCCGCCCGCAACCCTCGAGCTTCTTCCCGCACTTTCGAGACCTGAATGGTCAATTCATCCATCGACTTGCCTTGGAGAATTCGCCCTTCTTTCCATTCGCGATGCATACGATCGAGCGATTTTTGCTCGGCAATGCCTTTTTCTCGCAAAGCGGCCAATTCATTGGCACACACTTTCATCACGCGCAGGGTCGCCTGTGAATCCGGAGGCAATGCCGATCCGTGCACGGCCTGCAAAATGTGTTCGACGATCTCCGCCCGGCGAATCCAACGCTGTGTCGGCGCCGTACGATGCAGGCGACGCAGGGGCTCCTCCGACAAACGCTCCGCTTCCGGCTCGATGCTGATGTCGTGCTCGCGACCCAATTCATACAATACCGACAAAACCTTGTGGGCGTCGACGGGGCGCATATCCGCGTTTTTCTCGAGCAAATCCAGAATGAGCCGTTCGAGTTTGGCGGGTAAATCGGGCATGTAATCGCGAAGAAGCGGAGGAGGGTCGACCATGTGTTTGGTCAAAATGCCCGCGGGGCTCGGCGCATCGAAAGGCAACGATTGCGTGAGCATCTCGAACATGATGACGCCCAAAGCATAAAGATCGGCGGCCGGTCCGGCGTCGGCCGATGTCGCCCGCTCCGGGGCCATGTATTCGGGTGTGCCGAAGACCTCTCCGGCGCTCGTCAGACGTACGTCTTGATTGCAGCGAGCAATGCCGAAATCGAGCAGCTTGACGTGGTCTCCGCGCATCAAAAATACGTTTTCCGGCTTCAGATCCCGATGCACAACCTCGAAATCGTGGGCGCGAGCAAGCGCACGCGCCATTTGCACGATGATCGGCAACGCTCGGGCGAGGGGAGTCGGACCCGCTGCAATCAACTCGGACAAACTTTCGCCTTGCAGCAGTTCCATCACGAGAAACGGCGTGCCGTCTTGCGTGTCGCCCTGATCGAAGATTTCGATGATGTTAGGGTGCGACAAACGTTGTGCATGGCGAGCTTCACGACGAAAACGTTCCCGCGTGGTGTCGTCGAGCGCCAGGTGCGGATTCAGAATCTTCACCGCGCAAGGCTGATCGTTGAGCAGGATGCGAGCTCGATACACGGTCGCCATGCCGCCGACGCCGACGAGTTCGTCGAGAACGTACTTTCCTGCGATGGTGCCTCCGAGCCAGGGATCACGCAGCGCGACGAGCGTGGAGCCGTCGAGAAAGCACGTCGTGCTATCGGCTGGAAATCGCAGGTTGCATTGAGGACAGGAC
>CAYSYX010000616.1:0-5533 GCA_964435055.1 uncultured Polyangium sp.
ACCATACGCGTTCGAGAGGCATATAAGGAGTGGCGGGTCGGCGATGAATCGTCACTCACGGTTGATGAAATCGATTTGCGAGACAGGCCGTCTTTCACTGCTCTCCCGAGAAGTCGAAAACGTGATGGCTTTGGACCATTCAATACTGAGATATTGACGCCGAAGGTGCCCACAGCTTGTCACCGATCGCCGGATCGGATTCAATACGGGGTCGGCGGATCGGATCTGAAAATGGCACAAGCACTTACCACGCCACGCAAAATGGATGATGACACCCCGCCTCGCTTCTGCTACTGACGTTGAACGTCGTCATGCGTAAACTCGTTTTCCTGCCATTTCTGGCGCTTGTTCTCCCCGGGGTTGCTTTTGCCGAACCCGATCCGAATTTGAACTTGGATCTCGGCGGTGAATCGGTCGCGTTTGTCCGGATCGCTCCCGGGCGGTTCGTGATGGGCTCACCCGCGACGGAAGTCGGCCGAAACGATGACGAAACGCAGCATCCCGTCGTGTTGCGCGAGGGGTTTTACATGGCCACGGTTCCGGTCACCGTGGGCCTGTGGAAACGCTTCGTGCAGGCCACGGATTATCGTTCGGAATCCGAAAAAGGCACCAGCGGTGGATCGGGTTGGGATGGCCAAGCCCTCGTTCAGAAGCCGTTTTATTCCTGGAAAAATCCGGGTTTTACCCAGGACGACAACCATCCCGTCACGCTCGTGACCTACGACGATGCCCTCACATTTGCCGCGTGGGCCACGCGCGTATCGAATCGTTTCGTCACCCTGCCGACCGAAGCGCAATGGGAAATGGCCTATCGGGCCGGAACGACCTCCACCTATTACAACCCCAAAGCCAAAGATGCGCTTGCGTTGGGTTGGTTCAAGCCCAATGCAGGCCAAGGAACCAAGCCCGTTCGGAGCCGTCCGGCAAATCCGTGGGGCCTGTATGATATGGCCGGTAATGTTTGGCAATGGTGCCTCGATTGGCATGCCCCATATCCCGCAGATGAAATAACCGACCCATTCCAAGGCACGCCGGACGCTTCGGACAAACCCCGCCGCGTGCTCCGTGGCGGCTCTTGGCTCAAAGATCCGAAAAATGGTCGAGCCGCTGCGCGTTATCGCAATACACCAGGCTCGCGCAATGCCGACAATGGGTTTCGTCTCGTTGTGCTGGACAAACCTGTGCCCGTCGCGCCCGCGCCGACGAGCGCTCCGCCGCAACAAGAGGCCCTGACAAACCGACCTTCGCCGCAGGGATCACCGCCGGTCGAAGAGCAATCGTCTTCCTCGAGCTGGTTCAAATATGTGGCAGCCATTCCGATCCTTGGCGTTCTTTTCATGATTCTCGCCAAAAAGTTCGGCGCTTCGGGAGGATCCTCCGGTATTCGTTTGCAGCCTGGTAAAGATGGATATTGGATTCACGCTGGAAGCCGTGACGTGGGTTCACGTATCACCGTGAATTACCATTCCGGGGGCCGACAGCACGTCTCGCACGCCAATATCGAGCATGCCGATCAAGGCCAATTCGTGTATACCGGCTACGAACCCACGGCGCTGACGTTGGCCGCAGTGGTCCCGGCCGCGCAACCCCAGCGTCAACAAGCATCCCAAGGTTCGTCGTGGAACTCGTCCTCCGATGATGACGACGACGATGATTCGTACAGTTCGTCGAATTCGAGCTCCAGTTCTTTCGGCGGTTTTCCGTCCGCATATTGAACCATGCCGGAACCTCGGGTTTTGGTTTTTGCGGAGACCGCGTCCGAGCGGTCATTCTTGCCCAGAACATTGCGTGCGCTTCGCCATCGAGGTTTGTTGCCTATCGATACGACGGCGACGACGAATGGCGCATGGGCCAAAGATATCGCCGGCCAATCCGTTTGGCTCGTACGTTCGGGCGCATTTCCGGCTCTACCCGGGGCGTTGGAATGGCCTCCACCAAGCGCGCTCGATAAACCGCTGGCCGCGCTGGGAATCACACGTCAAGGCGCGTTTTCTGGTCAGGGCAAACGCGCCGAAGCGTGGGAACGGTTGGTGCGACAAACGGGTGGCCACTTCTCGGCTCGTAATGTCGAAGCGTTTCCTACGATCTCGAGCGTCTATCTCGAACCTCCGCTCGTCAACCTCGTGGCAAAACACCTGGAACGAGGAGCGCTGCTCGAAAAGGTGTTGGCGGAATTGCTGCATGGCAACCACGCGCGGATCGTGCGGTTTGCGCCGCTCGACGTTTACGAGGACGAGGCGTTGCGGGTTTTTCTGGTCATAACGAGTTTGCAGCAAGGCGGCGCGGAGAAAATGGTCCTCGATTTGGCGGAAATGCTCCCGCCTCATGGAATTCGGCCCCGCATCGTGACCTTGGGCCGGCCGACGCGGGCGTCATTTCACGCGCCGACGGGCACCATTTCATTCATGCACGAAAAAGATCGGATCGCCGCATTATCGGCGTCATGCTTGGAACAGGGCGCGGATCTCGTGCATGCGCATTTGCTCACCGGACCCGAGCTGCGGCGTTTGTCCGAGCTGGGTACTGCGCCGGTTGTCGTGACGGTACACAACACCCGCGAAGGGTGGCCGGCTGGGTTTGCCGAACTGGAACCAAACGATGCCGCTTTGCTCGTGGCTTGTTCGCTCGCCGCGGAACAGGACCTCGTCGACGCGGGTTTGCCCATAACTCGGCGTACGATTTGGAATGGTATTCACCTGGATCCTTGGCGTCCGTCGAAAAGTTTGGCCGCTGCGGGCCGAAAGATGCGGGAGACGTTTGGGTTTGGCCGGGACGATGTCGTGCTCGTCGCGTTGGCGAATCCGCGTCCGCAAAAGCGCCTCGAGCTGCTCCCGCCGGTGCTTGCCGCGATGGGCCGGTGTTTGTCCGCAATGGATCGACCAAGACAAGCCAAATTGTTGTTTGTCGGAGACAAAGATCCCGCTGTCGAAACGGCCAAACGAGCGCTCGATGGAATGATGGTCGCAGCTCGTGAATGCGGCGTTTTGCCGGACGTGCGACTTGCGGGATCGACCTTGGATGTCGCGCCCATGCTCGCCGCCGCGGATGCGCTCGTGAGCACCAGCGCACATGAAGGTTTGAGTTTGGCGCATTTGGAGGCTCTGGCGATGGGCCTTCCCGTGTTCGCGACCGACGCTGGAGGAACGCGAGAAATTGCTTTTGCTGCGCCCAAGCTCGAGGTTTTCCCGCGGGATGTTGCGCCCGCAGCCATGGGCGAGCGTATGGCCGAGGTTCTTTCGGCCGAACCATTGCCGCAATCAATTCCCGAATTGGCGAGTTTTTCTCGGGAAACCATGGCCAAACGATATGCGTATACCTATCGCCGTACCTTGGCACGCCCGTCATGGCAACGGGCGGCCAAAGGCCTCGTGCTCGTGACGAATAATTTTTCCACCGGCGGCGCGCAATCCAGCGCCCGGCGGCTCCTCGTGGGCCTGCGCGACGCGGGCGAATACGTGCGAGCGGCCGTGCTCGAAGAGCAGCCCGAATGGCCCACGCCCGGCAGAAATGCGCTCCTCGAGGCGGGCATCGAGGTGTTGGCATTGCCCGAAGCGGGGTCCGTCCCTGTGCATCAGGCGGTGCAAAAGTTATTCACGTGGCTCGATGCGGATCCACCGGAAACGATCATTTTTTGGAACGCGCTGGCGCCTTATAAAATCCTCATTGCCGATCAATGCTTGGATGCGCGATTGTTCGATGTCAGTCCCGGCGAGATGTTTTTTGCGTCATTGCAGAAATATGTAACGAATGCTCGTCATCGCCTCGATGTTCCATTTCGTCACGCCCGTGATTACGGGGCTCGGCTTTCGGGCATTATCGTGAAATATGCTGCGGAGGCGCAGTTGGCGGCCGAGACCTTGGGAGCGCCGACATTTGTCGTTCCAAACGGTGTGCCTTTGCCGGAAAAACGAGGGCTTCGTCATTTGAGCGATCGGCTTTTGCTGGGGACGTCGGCGCGATTGAGTCCGCAGAAAAAATTGGAAGAGCTCATCGATGCATTTCGTTTGGCATTGCCGCGACTTCCTCCGTGTTCGTTGTTGGTGGCGGGAGGCCCGGAGCGCGGTTCGGAAGGTTATGCGGAGAGCCTGAAAACAAGGGCCGAAGGTTTGCCCGTGGAATGGCTGGGCGAAGTCGACGTGACGACGATGCTGGAGCAAATCGATTTGTTCGTGATGATCTCCGAGCCCGCGGGTTGTCCCAATGCGTCACTCGAAGCAATGGCCATGGGTTTGCCCGTGATCGCAACCGACGTCGGAGGAGCATCGGAGCAAGTGCTGGACGGTTTGTCGGGTCGGCTCATCGCGCGTGGTGATGTGCCGGGGTTTGCCGCGGCGATGGTGGAGCTCGGTCACGATCGCGCGTTACGCGAGGCCTTGGGCGCGGGCGCGCGGCGCCGCATCGAAGAGCGCTTCGATGTCCGGCGAATGGTTGCGGATTATCGGCGCATTGGATTGGGACGTTGAGGTTCGTCCAGGCGCAATGAGATCGCCGGCGCAAAAGGAGAGCCCTCGCGGCGCTCGGTATTGGTACGTCCCGACAATCTAATCAATAAATCCACGGCACGATGCGATAAGGCACCGCGCGCCGGTACTCATCCCACATCGGCCCGTATTTGGCTGCGCAACGCTTGTCGTCGTCGAGCTGCCGCGGCACGAGAAGCCCAAGATAATAAATCGGGTAAAGCCAGGGCCAAATACTGCCCGGATAACCAAGGCTCAACGCAAGCCCCGTCGACATCAACAACTCACCGAGATAATTCACGTGCCGGGAGACGCCCCAAAATCCACTGATGAGCACTCGTCTGTCGCCATTGACGAGCGCACGTTGCTCGAATGGACCAAACGTCGTCCGCTCGGGCTCGGTCTTGAACCGAAACTTTTGCAAATTCGCCCCGCGCGCCAAGAACCATCCGCATAAAAATGTCAAGGCGGAAAACCCGAGCCACGCCGGATGAACATGCGGGTTCGGCTGCTCGGCCGCAAACCAAATGCCAACGCCATAAAAAAATGGATAAAACACCAAACAACCCCACCCAAGCTTGAATCCAACGCGCTCGGCAACGAAGTCGTAGGTATACAAATGAACTCGCTCGAAAAATAAATATTCGACGAGGAAAAACGTGAAGAGAACGGTGTAAAGCAGTACGCCTGGGGAAGGATCGCTCGCGTGCGTCAAGTAATGATGCGCCGCGAACGAGACCAGGCAAAGATCGAGCATCACCGCGCCCACGAGATAGAGAAACATCTTGGCATCGACGCGCCCACCAAGCCATTGCGGATTTTCAAGGCGCCCAAGGTACATGTCCGCCACGAAGGACTTGCCCGTGCTCGGCGCAGGCAAAACAATCGCGGCCGTAAACACGAGTCCGACGACGAACGCCGTGCCGAGCATGGACCAGCGGTGCAGATAAAAGAAGTCCCAAGGGATCACGTGCGTCGCCGCAAGCGCGGCATACGTGGCGAGCACCAAGACAAACACCCGCAGTCCGTTCAAGTGATAACGCAGGTGCTTGCCATCATCACCCTTGACATAC
>CAYSYX010000617.1:0-5516 GCA_964435055.1 uncultured Polyangium sp.
GCCCCGACTCGCCTCGCCCTGCCAGGTCGACCACCGCTCACGGCGTCGCACAGCTCCTTGTTCGTGGGGTCTCGCTTGGCAGCGCTCGGCGAGTCGGGTCTACGACCACGACGGGCGCAGTAACGGTCTTCGGGCCTCGACCGTGTGGAGGCGAGCGCCCTACGGTTGCTCGCCGCTCTGGACGGAGCTGCCGAAGCAGCGGTACGTGTTGATGCACGTGTCTGGTTTTCTGTGGCCTCTTCCGAACCCACTTCCATGCCCGCCGTATTTTCACGGGTGTACGGGCAAGGGTTAACAGACAGCCCCGGACGCCGGCTATCGACCGGCGCCCAGCTCCGCACGCAAGACGGCGAAGCTGGGCGCCGCTCCGCGGAACGCCGGGGCTGAACGGGTTGCGAGTTAAGTGTTCAACGTGTTGAACGGGCGCGTGCGGAAAAGGCGCCGTGCATGGGTCCCACAACCCGGCACGGCGCCAAATGATTTACCGCTCAACGTGCTGCTCGTGGGCGAGCAGCCGGAACGGCAGGATTGATAATCACGGAAGCCCGCACTTAAAAAGTGCTCCTCGTACAACGAGAGTAAGACTCCCGGGACTCGGCTCCGGCTTCCGACCTCCGGTCGTCCGAATCTCGGGTCTGTCATCGAAAGCGCGTCAAGGCCGGAGCGGAGTTGAGTGTCCTGCCCGGAGGCGCTTCCGTGATTCCAATCCAGATTACGGGTTTATGAAAAATGGGTCAAGTGCGGTTTTTCGCTCAATGCTCGAGTAAAGTCGTCTGCTCGGGTCCGTGGCGCCGCCACGGCGACCGAGGCAGCCACCAAACTGGCTTCTCGAATAGACATCCACAGGTGCGAAGCTCCTCGAGTTGCGCGAAAAGGAACATCGTTTTGCTGCCCTCTGCCGCACTTATTAAATATTCGAGGTTCCCCCGCGTCGTGACGACGAAAACCTGAAAACCTCCAATGGGTCCGTATGCTCTCTCCAAACGTTGCCACGTTGGGTGATACCTCCGGACTTCGCGGAAAGCTCGGTATCTATCGAGCTTTCCGGCGAGACTCCTTGGCCGAGACGCCTCTGCTCCAGGGTTGATCACGCCAGTCTCATTGACGAGTTCAAGGAAAAACAGTTTTCGCCGACCTTTTATGTCGACGAGAGCAGTTCCGTCGGGAATGAGTTTGCCGTGGCCCCTCACATTGGCGACGAACTGGCGATCTCGAATTCGTTCAAGGATTTTGATTTCGTCATGCTCCGCCGCGCACCCTTCGAAAAGGCTCCAAAATTCGCCTGTCGCGAGCGCATGCCACGGGTTTTTTCCGAGCCCCTGAAATACGGTGTTCGATTTCGGGATGTCCCTCACTGCGGGGACAAGTGCGGCAGCGCCGCGAGCGAGGTAATACGCAAATGGTTTTTGACCTCGGCCGGTATCTGGAATTGCTGCTCGCCCAAGCAGTCCTGCACGATGCATGGCGTGCAGCTCTTCGCGGCAACGTTTCAAATTCGGGAATGGATCCTCGAATGCGCGACTTGCGCGAAAAACGCTCTCAACGGTGAGCGGTGACCAGGCCATAAGAAGACGAATTGTATCTTTATAGCGTAGTTTCAATGGAGGGTTGAAAAGAGGGGATCCTTTATGGTAAGGTAAACCATAACATTCGTCAAACATCCTTATGGCAGAGACCAAAAAACCATGGATTGACGCAAACGAGGTGAAGCGCTCGATTACCATCGAAACGGTGCTCGCCCGGTATGGTGTGCTCGCCAAACTGGAGCGTAAAGGCAGCACACTCCGCGGATTGTCGCCCTTTCGTACCGAGACGACGCCATCATTCTTCGTGAATACCGCCAAAGGTGTTTGGAATGATATGGCAGGAAGGCCAATCGTCGAAGGCAGGGAGGTGTCGGGCGATGTCGTGGGATTGGTCATGGCATTCGAGAAATGCAGCTTTCGCGAGGCTTTGGTGAAACTCGATGAACTTGCCCGCGCACCCGTCGCGGAGGCACCTGCTCCCACAACAGCCCCTGCTAGCCCTGCCTCTGTCGCGTCTGACACGCACAGGACGGTCGAGGAGGCTCTTTCCCCCGACGCTCCTACCAACGAGCCGTTCGGCAAGGAGCTCAAGGGATTGCGGTACGACGTCCCTTTTCTCGAGCAGCGTGGCCTTCCCCCGGAACGTGCACGTTATTGGGGTATCGGTTACTGTTCACGAGGCATGATGAAGGGTCGCATTGTTGTTCCCATCAAAAATCGTGCAAACGAAATCGTGGCGTACATCGGCCGCAGCTTGAAAGACGATGATCCAGAGGGAAAATGGCGTTTCCCGAAGGGATTTCAGAAGAGCCAGGAGCTCTTCGGCGCCGACCGCCTTGCTCGCGATGCCGAGACCCGTGAAGCCGTAGCGAAGTACGGGCTTATTTTGGTCAATGGCTGCTTCGACGCCGTAGTTCTTGCGGAAAAGGGTTTCAAGAATGCGGTCAGCGCCTTTGGTTACGAAGTGAGCCCGCAACAGCGCGCCATTCTGGTGGACAATGAGCTTAACCCTTCAAAACGGGTCACGATTTTCTTCGCCAATGACGATCACGGCAAGACGGCCCGGAAGAAACTTGCCGGTGATCTCATATTCAGCGGCTTTATTCGGTATGTTGATTTCAATCTCATTGGGCCAAAAGGGCCGACAGAGCCCGACCAATTCAATAAGGAACAGCTCAACACCTTGCTTTGGCATTAATTGTTTTTGCCTTCGCCCATTTCCTTATGCTCGCGACTGTGGTATTATAGAGGCGCCAAAGTCGTTCAATCAGCCCATTATACAATTGTTACGTCATCATTTATTCATAGCTTTATGCGCAAATTCCAGTTACCTGACCCTCCAGAGGACGCTTCCTCGAGCGATCTCCCCACGGATTCCCGGGAAAAGGCCATCACGAAAGGCGAGTATGTCGACGTCACCGAGATCGCGAAAGAGGCAGGGTTTGATAAGCCAGTTGCACTCAGCGCCGCCATTCACTCGCGGCTTCAGCCGTCTGAACGCGATAAGTTGCTGGGGCAGACCTTTGAACAGAGGGTCGGTGACGTTCTGGGGGACCTACGCGCACGCATGGCTATCGCTCGGCAAATTGGCGAGCCCGGATTCTACCGGGAATTAAATCGTGAAACTGATAATGGAACCTACAGTTTCGACACGATTCTCGTCGAAAATGCTCAACGACGGCGACTCGACCTCAAAGCGGATCATCTTACAATGGATCGCCGCCTTTTCAGCATCGCTATCATGGATAAAGTTGAATCAATGGATCCAGCGCATGCTGCCACGCGAAATTCGATCACCTCAGACAGGTGGGAGCGCGCTATTGCTGACGGCGAATTCGTCGACATTGCAGCCATTGCGAAAGAGGCAGGATTTGACCATCCAGTCGCCATAAGCGCTTCGGTCCATTCCCGACTCCAGCCGTCCGAGCGCGATAAGATGCTCGGGCAGAATCTCGAACAGAGGGTACGCGATATTTTGATGGACCTGCGCGCACGCGTTGCCGATGTTTCAAGCATTTACAATCAAATCTATCACCAGTGGTCCCCGAAATTCTACCCAGATCATGCCCGCGAAATTCAAGCCGGCATCCTAGCATTCGATACCATTCTCATTGAAAATGCTCAGAAGAAGCGCCTTCACCTAAAGGCAAAAGAAGGACCTCAAGGCATCGTTATTGTCGGCTAACACGACAACCCTGCAAGATAATGAGGGCGCTCTCTAAGACACCCTCGTGTTTGACGTGCAAACTCGCTCAAGGCGCAATCTGATGCCCATCGAAAGCAGAATGTGTCACCGTGCTCGCTCCAGGCAACGTCGCGTCCTCGCCATGCTCGCCGTGCTCGGCGTGCGCCTGCGCGCGGCTCCGCGTGGCTCTGGGCGCTTGGTTGCCCGCCGCTACGCTCGGCGGCCACGTGGTTACGTGGGCGATGGGCGGACGGATGCCTCCGGCGGGGGCTTCGGACACCGGATAGTGGAGTCATGACAAGAAGATTGGCGCCGCAACCTCGGGATTATTTGTCGTTTTCGGTGGCTCCTAAGCTTCAAGATGGTATTCCCTCAGCTTCTTCTTAACCGTTTCTCGTTTCATCCCGCATCGTCGAGCCATTTCGGATTTGTTGCCATTGCACTCAACATATAGGTCAGTGAAATACTTTCGTTCAAATGCTGCCCTAGCATCGCCGTACAGCATGCTCGCATGAGTTTCGAGCTTTGGCGCCTCGCGACTAATCACCTGTGCAAGTGGCGACTTGTGCAAATCATTGGCTGGGTGGTCGAATTCTTCGCCGAAAATCAAGTATCTATTCACGATGCGGCGAAGTTCGCGGACGTTACCAGGCCAATGATAATTGTCAAATTTGCGAGAAACGTATGCAATCACAGCAGAAGCACATGAATTTTTGTCGCGCGCTCGGCAGAATTCCTTTATGAGGAGTGGGATATCCTCGGGGTGCTCTCGAAGCGCCGGAAGGGGGACCTCCATGTCAAATCGGTAGTAGAGATCAGCTCGAAATTTTTCGTTATTGACCATGGCCCTCAAATCACGCAATGTACCACCAAGGACGCGGACGTCTAATTTGCGACGCTTGGTGCCGCCAACCCGTTGGCTTGTCCTCTCCTCGAGTACGCGAAGCAGCTTCGCCTGGACTGGAGTATCGAGTTCGCCGATTTCATCCAAAAATATGGTTCCGCCATTTGCGACCTCGAAAAGGCCAGGTTTATCCTCTACAGCGCCGGTGAACGCCCCCTTACAAACACCAAATAATTCGGCTTCGGCCAAATTTGCCTGAATCGTCGTGCAGTCAACCACCACGAATGGCCCGTCTTTGCGCGGTCCGAGTTCATGGATCGCACGCGCTGCTAGCTCCTTCCCCGTGCCAGTCTCCCCGCGTAGTATCACGGCAATATCACTATCGGCAATGCGTTGGAGCCGGGCGAATGCATTTCTCATGGCCAGCGAACGGCCAACAAGATCGCCAAAGCGGTCGGTCACGGTCTCTATGCGGGGGCCAGCGACACGGAATTCGATGCGCGTTCCACCGAGTTGGATAGTACAATCTTTATCCAACACCGCTTTCATGACACTTATCTCATTGACGAACGTTCCATTGAGCGAACCGGCATCTTCCAACACGATTCCTTTGCTCGTTGAATCGAATGTGCAATGAACGCTACTAATTTCAGGGTCCGGGAGGAGCAAAGAGGCGCCATCACCTAGTCCCCGAGACCCACCAGATCGTCCGATATTTAAGCGCTGCGACACGGTGATGGGGTCGAGACCATCAATATGAAGCGTTCCTTGGGATACGATTACGTTGCTCTTGCGAAGGTGCGTGCGAGGGGGCGTGCTCATACGGCCGTTCAAGACTAACCCTCTTCTACGGCCAAATCCACCGCAATCTCGGCGCTGGGCACAATGCGCGTACCGGCATGCCCGAAAAGCGCCCAGGGTCGTGTGTGCATCGTTGGCGACAGGGTGACCGCTTCGCGGA
>CAYSYX010000618.1:0-5506 GCA_964435055.1 uncultured Polyangium sp.
GGTCTGGATCCCGGTTATGATCCGCTCGAAACGTTGGTCTCGGAGGCGCACGCGCGCGGCATTGAAGTGCACGCTTGGATGAATCCTTATCGGGCCAAGTCGAATAAATCGAGCGCCGCGGCGAATACGCATATTTCCGTGACGCTCGCGAAATACGCATACACGTACGACACGGCGATTTGGATGGATCCCGGAGCAAAGGACGTGCAGGACCACGTCAGTGCCGTGATCGGCGATGTGGTGAAGCGGTACGATATCGATGGAATCCATTTCGACGATTACTTCTATCCGTATCCCTCGGCGACGCCATTTCCGGACAACGCGACGTATGCGGAATACACGGCCATGGGAGGGCTGCTTTCGCTGGAAGATTGGCGCCGCAACAATGTAAATACGCTGGTCGAACGTGTTTCCAATGAAATTCGAACGGTAAAACCCTGGGTTCGTTTCGGCATAAGTCCATTTGGGATTTATCGCCCGGGCATGCCCGCGGGCATTTCGGGGCTCGATCAATACAATAGTTTGTTCGCCGATCCGGTGAAGTGGAAAGCCCAAGGTTGGGTGGATTACTTGGCGCCTCAGCTGTATTGGCCGTCCACGCAAATGGCACAAGCGTATGGAACGCTCATTGATTGGTGGTCGAAGCTTCCGGAAAATGGTCGATACACATTCGCGGGCAATTACTTGTCGAAGCTCGACAGCAGCGCGTCCTGGACGGTGCAGGAATTCCAAACCCAAGTGGCCTTGTCGCGGTCTTTGGCCGGGTCGGGATCGTTGGGCAACATTTTCTTCCACATTGATCCGCTCAAGAAAAACCAATCGGGCATTCGGGACGTTTTCCGAAATGACTTTTATGCCGTTCCCGCGCTTTCGCCGCCGGTGTTTGCGCTCGTCAACGAACCAGTGGATCCTCCGACGGTGAAGCTCGAGGGCTCGACCATTACGATGAGCCATGTGGCGGACGTGTTTGCCTGGGTCGTGTATCATGACGACGGAGTGACGTTCGCGGTGGATCGTATTGTTCCGGCAATGACGAAATCATTTGATTTGCCGACGGGTCGATATGCGATCAGTGCGGCCGGGCGCAGTATGGTGGAGAGTCGTGGGGTCGTGGTCGAAGTGCCATGATGTCGGGCATTTCGGGATTCGGGGTGATGGGTCGACTTGATCCCCGACCAACCCGAAGTTGGTGTGGACGTTGGGGCATCGCCATCCGGCACGGGTGGGGACGAGTTCGGGGGGGACCAACCCGGCGCGCCCGGACAAACCCGTCGACGCGGGCTACGCGCTGAAATTCGGGGTTTTTCTGCCCGTAAAAAAAAGTCGACAAAATACTTGCCAAGCGGCTTCGCTTGCGATAGGTTCGCCACGTACACGAAAACGTCCCTGACCGCTTGGCACGTCGCTCCTCTGAAGAACGATGCTCGCTTGGAAGATTTGGATGACGCAACGTGCGCGGCAGCGGACAAATTTCCCATGGTGGGTGATTTGGACGCCAAGAGTGCCTCCGATTCGCTTTTGATGGCTTCAACGAACGGCCGGCGCGAGGTCCTTGAGTGACCCTCTGAGTTACCCTGCAAGAGAAGCCACGAGATCAACATGGGAAATCGTCTTTACGTCGGGAATCTTTCGTTCAGCACCACGCAAGCATCGCTCGAGGCCGCTTTTGCCGCCGCGGGCGAAGTTCGCGAAATTGCCATGCCCACGGATCGTGAGACCGGCCAACCGCGCGGTTTTGCGTTCGTGACGATGGGCAATGACAAAGCCGCGAGCGAAGCCATTGCGAAACTCAACGGCACCATTCTCGATGGCCGTCCGATCAAGGTCAACGAAGCGCAAGAGCGCGCTCCGCGTGGCGGCGGCGGTGGATTCGGCGGCGGCGGCCGTGGCGGTGGTGGCGGCTACGGTGGTGGCGGCGGCCGTGGCGGTGGTGGCGGCTACGGCGGCGGCGGCGGATTTGGTGGCGGTCGTGGCGGTGGCGGTGGTCGCGGCGGCAGCCGTGGCGGATACTGATCCACCTCTTTCACCTCGTTCACCTCGATAAAGGCGGGTCTCGGGCGACGCTCGAACCCGCCTTTTTCTTTGCGCAATGCTCCCCTCGCTCGCGCCGATTCATCCGACAAACGAGTTTCACTCTGTAAAACCGCTTGTGAGTCATTTCGACAAACCTCGGTGCACGTCGTCGTTTGTCCGTCGGAACGGGCTTCGGTAACCCGCTTGATTTACCGCGGCGACCGTGGCGACATCAATGAATTGATTGAATCAACGCTCGGGGCCGAATGTCACCCCCAGTTCAGAGCCTCGTTCGCGATTTTCCGGCAGCAGGAACTTCGCTCGGCGATTGGATCGTCGCCGCCCAAATTTTTTCGCCCGCCTCTCGCGCCGCGCCCCAAAACGAGCTACCTTCGGCCCATGCAAAAGCTTCGTATCGCGATTTGGTCCGATGTTGCTTGCCCTTGGTGTTTTGTTGGAAAACGTCGCCTCGACGCGGCGCTCGAGCAATTCCCGCATCGAGATGCCGTCGAAATCATTTGGCGCGCCTTCGAGCTCGACCCGTCGATGCCTCGTTCGGTGGACAAATCCATTCCCAATGTGCAACGTCTCGCCAAGAAATTCGGAGCCTCGGTCGCTCAAGCCCAAGCGATGCTCGATCGCATGACCAACATGGCTCGAGCGGATGGCATTGATTTCCATTTCGATAAAATGCAGCCGGGAAATACATTCGATGCGCACCGCGTCTTGCACCTCGCCGCCACCCGGGGCCGACAAGACGCCTTGAAAGAACGATTTCTGCGCGGTTATTTTTCCGAAGGCGAGGCCATCGGCGATTCGGAAACATTGGTTCGATTGGCCGCCGAAGTGGGCCTCGACGAAGAGCTCGTCCGTGCAACGCTCGCGAGCGACGCGTACGCGGGTGAGGTTCGTGCGGACGAACGGGAGGCCCGGGTGAAATTAATCAACGGCGTGCCATTTTTCCTCTTTGGTGGTTTATATGCCGTTTCCGGAGCTCAACCGAGCGAAGTAATGCTGCAGGCATTAAATCAAGCGTGGAATAAGCTGGCGGCGAAGCCGGTGGTTGTGCAGGAAGGTGCTACCTGCGGGCCCGACGGATGCGAATAGATCTACGTTCATCGTCGAAAACGCGACGCTCGAGGCTGAGTTTACCATGATACACAATAGACATCGTTCCGGCGGTTGTCGCAGATTCGCCCCACGCAATATGTTATGGTTTGTCCTGCTCGGGGCGGGATGCGGGGCACCTCAATACCAACACATCACGACCGTGGCGACCGACGCAGCAGCATCACCGGGCAATGAAAAACAAGCCGATTCTGCGGGCGCCGAATCTCCAACGATACGGAATGCCGAATCCGGGACCGATGAACCGATTGCCCCCGTGACGGTAACGGGACCGGCAATCGGTCAATATGCGCCGTCGATTACCGCAGAATTTGTCGTGGGTCACGGTCCGGCAACATTGGAAGAGGCTCGAGGCAAGGTCGTCATTATCGATTTCTGGGCCACCTTTTGCGCTCCGTGCCAGAAGTCGTTTCCGAAATATCAAGCACTGCTCGACCAATACGGTCCCGATTTGGCCATCATTGCCGTCAGTGTCGATGAGCCCGACACGGGCCGTGAGCAATTGGAACAATTTGCGCAAATGACCCGCATAAAGTACCCCGTGGTTTGGGACAAGGATCAAAAGACCGCGACGGCCTATCGATTGCCGAAAATACCCGTTTCATTCGTGATCGACAAACAGGGTGTCATTCGGCATATTCACGGGGGGAACCCCGAAAGCTCCGTCGACGAAATCGCCCGAGAGATTCGCTTGCTCGCCGGACGATAATCATTCAAACGCAAACTTCGCAGGGCGTATCCCGGCAAACCGGCCGCGCGCACGACGTTTTTCCTCCGTCACGTTGCGACACACCCGGTTTTTCTTTCCCACCTGAACGAATTGTCTGGCGTTTGTCCCCAGCTTGGTGCTACGCCTTCGGGCATTCTGGAAGAGGAAGGGAAAAACGGAGTTCACCCATGAAATACAGGGAAAACGTTCTTGCGGTCACATTTGGAATCACGACGTTTGTCGGGGCAATCGCGGTCGGATGCGGCGATACGGCCCCTCCGGCGACGAGCGGCAGTGGAGCTTCGTCCGTGGGCGGCGACGGTTCGGGAGGCAGTTCTTCGTCGAGTTCGAATTCGAGCTCCAGCAGCGGAAATTCCAGCGGTTCCGGGGGCATGATGGCGGGCTCCGGAGGCGGCGGAATGGGCGGTACGGGAACCGGTGGTTCCAGCAATGGCGGCGCAGCGGGAATGGGCGGTGCGGGAGGAACTGCGGGCATGGGTGGTTCGGGTGGCTGTTCCACCGCTGCGGATTGCAATGATGGATTCAATTGCACGATCGATACGTGCAATGCGGGAATGTGTGAGCACGTCGTGGGACCGAACAGCGGCCCGACGGCATGTCCTCCGGGTAAACTCTGTCAAATTGATAAAGGTTGCGTCGACGTTACGATTTGCGCCGACGACGCGGTTTGCATTCAGAAGCTCGGCGGCGATCCTTGCAAGTCGAATATTCACTGCGATCTGGCGACGTCGGTATGCGTCTTTTCGCCGCTCGACAAGGATAAGGACGGCCAATCGCCCATCGTTTGCGGTGGAGCGGATTGCGATGACAGCCTGGCCGAGACGTACCCCGGAGCCATCGAAAAATGCGACGGAAAAGATAACAACTGCAATGGTATGCCCGACGAAAACGCGACCTGTCCGGGTTTGTCCGTATGTCAGGCGGGCGCGTGTACATGTCCGCCCGCCAATACATGCGGCGTGGATTGCATCGACAAAATGACGAGCAACACGCATTGCGGGATGTGTAACAATGCTTGTACGGGCGCGTCGACATGCATGAACGGGCAATGCGTTTGTCCGGGCGGAGCAACCACATGTAATGGCGCGTGTGTCGACACGAAAACGGATCCGCTGAATTGCGGCGGTTGTAACAAGACCTGTGCGAGCGGATATTCTTGTGCCAATTCGCTCTGCACGTGCCTCGGAACGCCTTGCGGCATGAGCTGCGTCAATACGATGTCCGATCCGCAACATTGCGGTGGATGCAACATGCCGTGTCCCATGGGCGCGGGATGTTTGAACGGCGCGTGCATTTGTCCGAATAACCAAACCTATTGCGGCGGCCAATGCGTCGATACGATGACGAATACGACGCATTGCGGCGGGTGCAACAAACCCTGCAATGGTATTTGTCAAAATGGAGCATGCACGCCGTGCACGGTGTCCAATTTGTACCTCTTTGCGGATATCTCCGGATCAATGGGTGACACCGTCCCGATGGGCGGTACGAAGCTCGACGCCATGCGCACGGGGATCAACACATTCCTGACGGATCCCCTCTCCACGAACATGGGCGTTGGAATCGGCTATCATCCGGTACCCAGTTCGAGCATGGGAATGGTCTGCTTTGGAACGAATACCCCCTGCATGACCG
>CAYSYX010000619.1:0-5470 GCA_964435055.1 uncultured Polyangium sp.
GTCGTAACGTCCCCATCCGTACGCGGTCGATACGCAACCACGGAGCGTTATGCCCATCGCTTGGACGAAAAGCAGTCGCAGCAAAATCACGGCGATTCGCCATCCCCACAAATCCGATCCCACCGATCTTTCGTTCAAAGATGCCGCGTCGGCTTGGCAATACATTCGCGGCCGTCGCCGTCAAAATGCTCAGGCGTCGTGCACCATTACCGCGACGTCCGAGTTCAAGCCCTTGCTCGACGCCGTTCTCCGCGATTTGGACCAGGAAACCCCTCCGACGGTGCGTGATCCAAGTCATGAGCTCATGCGGATGCTCGTCTTGTCGCACGACGGCGGCGATTGTTATTCGGCTATGACGATGTCGTTTCGCGCTTTGGTGGCGTTATGGTTTTTCCAAGGCGGACCGGCGTTCCTTCCCACGCTCTTCGATGTGGTCGAGCCTTTTGCATTTTTGGGCTCGTATTCGGGGATGAAGTCCGAATTATCCATTCAGCCTGTCGCGCCAAACCCGCACGGTCATAAACATCCGACGCGTCTTTTGAATGCGGGGACCGTGTATTTCGAATGCCCGTTCTGGTTTGCTTTGCGAGCTTTGCTCTTTTCGCTCCCCGAAGACCAATATAGGCAGGCCGTCGAAGCGTTTACGCCGCGCCGTGAAGCGCAAGTGCAAAAAAAGACCGCGCGAACAGGGAGCGACGCGGGTCTCGAGCGCGGATACATGGACGCCGCGTTTTCGCGCGTGCCGCAATGGGCACATGAAGACGCCGAGGCGGCTTTGAGGGAGAATCCGCCGCAGATATCCTGGGAGCTCGTGCTTTTGGGACTGACCGACAAAGAACTCGCAAAAAAGCTCGTGGCGAAAATGTACATCAGCGATTACGCGCTCATTGGTCGCGGATACGATATCATCGAATCGCTTGGAGCGGATGCGGCGCCGGTGTTTGAAGCGTACCTCGAGAAGCATCCAACCATGCAGGCAAAATACAAGAAGCAGTTGGAAGCTTTGATCAAGCTTGCGAATTCGAATCGGTGACGACAGAAACCGCCCTCAAGGACAATTCATCACGCCCGACCACTTGGCCGCACGAACGTCGTACACGAGGCCCGAATCAATGGCCGTGTGCGTGTTCGAATCCAAGCAAATGATTGCCGAGTCAATCGTGGGATCACCCGTCTCGGGATCGAAATCCAGCGACGTCTGCGCTCCAATCAAGTCGACGTTTTTGCCGTCGCGGAGCAATTTCGTCGCTTTGTAAATATTCGCCGGACCCACTTCAATCGGTTCTCCGGGCGGAACCAGGCGCATGATGGTCCGCGACAAACTCTTGCCCGTCACCGGCTCGTCGCCCAAGGCGATGATCGCGTAAGCCGCCGTGTAAAAGGCATCATAAGGTGCCGTCGTCGTCGTGGCGGGTTCGATTTTTTCGTCCGTGAACACTTCATTGTGATGCATTGCGAATTTCTTCGCCGTCAACGTCGTCTTCGTATCCACGTTGAACAGTCGACGCTCGCCGTCGGGATGTTCTCTCAGCAATGCAGCAAATGTCTGTTTGTTGAGTCCGATCGAAGTGGCATACACCGGCCGAAAAGGCGTCGTCGCAAGCCATTCACGCTCGATCAGCAAAAGGGGCTGCACATCGGCTCCCACTTCGGCAACGACATGAGGCGCGAAGGCCGTAACCGCTCGAGCAACACGCTGCAGCTCATCGGTTCGACCCTTGTTATCGAGTTCGTCCGGCACGACGAATTGTTGGACCGACTCCCCATTTTCAAGCGCGCTTTTCCCGATCCAACTCAAATGGGAAATTAGTTTGTCCGCGTGACTCAAGCTGGCCGTGTTGTTCACGCGGATGAGCGCGATGCGCATTGTTTCGTTGCGTTTGAGCACGCCGCGAGATCGCAAGAGCGGTTCGAGGATCTGTTCGATGAACTTTGCTTTGGGAGGATTGATCATGTCGGCGCTGGAGGTCACTCGCCAAACGAGACGCGGTTCGCCCGGCAAATGCGGAATATCGACCAGCGTCGATCCGGTATTCGATGCGAGCGCCATGACGCCTTGGGGCAAGAAAAACGACGTCGCCAAGTCCATCACTTCTTTGCTGCGCGCAAATCCAAGAATGACCGGGACACGAACGACATCGATCAGGTGCTTCGCAATGCGTTCGTGATCTTCGGCGTCATCGCAAAGCACGACACCGAGAGGTCGGGATTTGCCTCCGAGCGTCGCGGCGGGAATGCCTCCGAGCTGCTGAAAATCATTCCAACCCAATTCGACGGCTCGCGCCGCTCGTTTTCCGTAGTCCGAACCTTTGATGGACACGGGGTACATCGCGCCGATCCAAACCGTCGCGTCGTTTTCCACGTCCTTTTTGCTCGCCAAAATGCGGCATCCCGCCGTCTCCAAGGAAATGCATCTGCCCGTATCTTGACGACATATCCCCGCTCGCCCATCGAACTTTTGTCCGCATTCGACGTTCGTGCTGCATTCACGCGGACTGCATTGATCTCCCACACACTCCGTCGCCGAATTCGCCGCCGCTGCATTCCCCGCCGGCGCCGCCTTGCGGCCATTCAAAACAAACCCACCCAAACCGGCTCCAAGCAAAGCGATCAACGCGGCGAGCGCCACCCATTTCGTTTTGCCGGGCGAACCCTGTCCAGTCATATTCGACGTCCGCGAAGGCTCGTCGGTCGTGGCAGCTTCATTCGGCGCCGTTTTTCGAGGTAACTCGTCCACCGTCTTGGCCATATCGAGCGCCCCGTCGTCGAGCGACAAACGTCCCACAGAGATGCGCATGGATGTGGAATCGTGTTTGTCAATGCCAAACGAATTCGATTCGGTCTGCGGCGGGCGAATCGATGTGGAGACACGAATGAACCTATCGAGCGCTTCGGCCAATTCTCGGGCGCAAGACCAGCGTTCGTCCATGTCTTTCCGCAAGCACCGATCAATGATCGATCCCAGTTCGCCCAACGTCGGCATGACATCGGCGATTCGAGGCATCGGTAAATGCCGTTCGGCGACATGCACAATCGACGAAGGCGTCAGAGGCGCAAGCGGGTGATCACCCACGACCATGATGTACATCATGATCCCCACAGCCCAAATATCCGTCCGGCCGTCGACTTCATCGCCCCACCATTGCTCGGGAGCCATGTAACTTCGAGTGCCGACCATCGCGCCCGTTTCGGTCAAATCCGCCGCTGTCGTCGCCTGTTTGACCCAGCTCTCGGGGTTCTCCAAAGGCGCATCACCTTCGACTCCCGGTTGCGCCGTGGCGATGAGCTTGGCGACGCCGAAATCCAAGACTTTCACCGTGCCGCTCTTGGCGAGCATGATGTTCGCCGGCTTCAAGTCGCGATGCACGATGCCCGCTTCATGCGCGCATTGCAGCGCACGCACCACCGGCAGCATCATTTCGGCAGCTTGAATCGGCAGCACAGGGTCGAAAAAATCGCCGTGACGTCGTTCCCGCAACCACGTCGAAAGCGTTTTTCCCGGTACGTATTCGAGCACCATGTACGGCAAGCCTTCATGTTCGGCGATGTCGTACAGCGACACGATGTTTTCGTGGGCCAATTGCGCGGTAGCTCGAGCTTCCACGAAAAACCGAGCGCTTTGTGTGGAGGTTACGTGGGTCAAGAACTTGAGCGCGACGCGTCGTCCGAGGCGAGTATCGCGGGCGAGGTACACTTCGCCCATGCCGCCTTGTCCCAGCGGTTCGAGCACTTCGTAGTGCCCGAGGGTGGTTCCATTTGCAAAACGCATTTTCGTCGGCAACGACAGACTATTCGGAGCTTCCAGCGCCGTTTTGGTCGGATCGTTCGATGCGTCGCTCGTGGAGTCTCGTTCGGCCACGTTTTCCATGTACGCGATTTGGCAGTGGTTGGCTAAGAAAAATGTGCAGATGCCGGCGATTTGCGTTCGGCGAGTTTGGCGAAGTTCTTCCGCGGTCACGAAGGGCTGGAGAGGTTTTGACGACGCGCGTCAACGCTGGACGTGCCCGCCCGATGCTCTCGTTCGAGGCTCGTTTTCCAGCACGACGAACTTGTTTGCAACGCTTTCGATTCTGTTACGCTCGGACTTCTTTGGAGGAACTCATGTCCGATTCGAACGAATTCAGATCCCGCCTTGCTCTCGCTGTCCTCGTGGCAGCCTCGACCTCCGGATACGTCATCGCCGGATGTTCGAGTACCCCGACAAACCAAGGTCAAGGCGGCGCCGGAGGCACCAGTAGTAGCTCCGGCGATGGAAGTTTTGTCGGTCCCGAGTGTTTTGCGTGGCCGATGCCCGGGACCGGAGGTGCGGGAGGATCCGCCGGCGCAGCCGGAATGGGCGGAGCCGCGGGCGCTGGTGGATCCGGTGGAGCAGCCGGCGCCGGGGGAATGGGAGGTAGTGCTGGGGCGGCGGGAAATGGAGGAATGGGAGGTTCGGGAGGGGCGGGGATGATTGTTTGTCCCTCCAAAGCCGAAGCCGCGGGTTACCTCGCTCCGATCATTTGTGGCGGAATCGTGCAGACGGAGGGGATTCTTGCCAACGGCCAATGTTGTTATGAAGTCACGCATTACAGCTGCGCTGTCGGACGACCGTACATGGATCAGGGGCGACCCCAAGTCTCCAAAGCGCAGACGAGCAAGCCAGGATGGATGCAGCAAAGCACGCCGCAAATCGCAGGTTTGTCCGCGGATGCTCGCGCCCGGCTCGCGTCGGCTTACCTTCAAGACGCATTGCTCGAACATGCATCGATTGCGTCATTTGGACGGTTTGCCTTGGAACTGCTCGCCGTGGGCGCGCCGTCGGACTTGATCGAGCTTGCCCATGCGGCGGCGCTTGATGAAGTGCGTCACGCGCGATTGATGTTTGGATTGGCGTCGGCGTACGCGGGCACGACACTTGGTCCGCAAGTTTTCCCGTTTGGCGGGGCGGTACCCGTGAGCGATCGATTGGCCGATATTGCGGCGCGGACGGTGCTGGAAGGCTGTATCGGCGAAACGCTGGCGAGTCTGCTTGCCGCCGAACAAGCGTCGCGTGCGGAGGATCCGGCGGTTCGTCAAGTTCTCGTGGGCATTGCGGAAGACGAGGCGCGGCATGCGGAGCTGGCGTGGAAAACGGTCGCCTGGGCCGTATCGGTCGGGGGCGAAGCCGTACGGTGCGCCGTGGCCGAGGCTTTCGAGCGGGCGAGGATGCAGGCGGATAACATCGAGCTGCCTTCGATTGGTGACGAGCTTCTGGAAAAATACGGGCGTCCGGCTCCGGCGATTCTTCGTGAAGCAGCCCGACGAGGATGGGCGGAGGTCATCCATCCCGCGGCAACGGCGGTCGTGGGCGTGTCTCGGGACTTCGTGCAGCCCATGGCCGAGTAAAACGTTCCCGCGTTCCGCTTGAAAAACCGCTGAATACGTTGGTCCCGAGAGAAATCGACCAACGTTTTTCATTTCGCACGCAACTGACGTCCGCGCCAAACGATGG
>CAYSYX010000620.1:0-5468 GCA_964435055.1 uncultured Polyangium sp.
GCCCAAGGCGCAAACGCGCCCCCACTTCGAGGAAAGGATTGGGCGCGAGGGAAAAACCTCCCGTGGAGATATTCAAACCCGCGCCAATACCGACCTCGACAGCGACCTTCTTTTCGGGTTTTGCTCCCTCTGATTGCGCCATGGCCGTGGTCGTGAGACCCATTGCAATGGCTAGCGTGCCGAGGGAAACCAGTGCTTTCGTTTGCATTCTTTTTCTCCTCAACTCGCTTTAGAAGATGGTCTGCTCGATGGAGCTCGATGCATTGGAGAGCGCCGCGTCCGTGGAACCACCGATCGCGTAGAAGAAGCCGCTTTCCAAGACAAGCGACGCGCGAAAACGCGGCAGGATCATGGTGGAGGCCGAATTCGAGAAGCTGTTTCGGGCGGGGACGCCTTTCGCAGCGTCGAAATCAACCGAAAACTGCGCGCTGTTCAGGGGAGGACCGGCTTCCGAATTGCCTGCTGCACCCGCGATCAAATACATCGCATTGTTGATGAGCTGCAATCCGTGCCCATTACGTGCCGTTGGCTTTGCGCTGTTCGGGGGCGTGAGGATCGTAAACGCCGAAAGCTCGCCGCCTGCGGTCACGGAGGCCGCTTCAAACTCGCTTGTCGCAGCAGCTCCACCCGTCACGAAGACATACGCCGATCCCAAGGGAATCTGCGATGCATTCGCGTTTTCACCGATCGCCATTCCGAAGTTGGCTCGCGCGCTCTTCAGCGCCTGCGCGCCTGCAACGAAATTGCCCAGCGTTTTGCCGTCCGCCGAAAGCGACGCATATTCATAACAAGTCATGGGGACGACCTGATTGCCGCCCGCACAATCGCCACGCCCACCCACGGCATACACAAACGCTTGCCCCATTGGGTCGTGCGCAATGCCTGCCGAGAGATCTCGTCGAGGATGCACGAGCGTGCCCGGAAGCGTGACCCACACACCCGTCGAGCCGCGAAGCAGCGGTTTACGCGCCGTATCGACCGTGAGCGAGCCGTCGTCCACGAACATGAGCGCATTGATCTCGGCCAAAAACACCTCGGTGGACGAAATGCCATTGGCCGCTTCCGTGCGATAAATGCGATAGGCCGTCGCGCCTGGCACGGCATCCCAGGTCAACGTGACATTGCCGTCGACGGCGAGCGAAACGACGAGCTCATCACTCGGCAATGTCTCTCCGCCCGGATTATCGGGATCCGCCGCGTCTTTTACGGCCGAAACGCGATAATACCACGTCCCCGCGCCGAGTGTTCCCGGTGCGATCGTCGGATCCTGCACGTTGGGCACATCCACATCCGTGAGGATCTTTGCGCGCTCGATGGAGCCGAGCGGTGCAGCGCCATCGGTCGTGCCGCCAATGGCATAAACATAGCCCTGGTCGGTTACGGCAGCGAGGCCCGTACGCGCAGCGCCGAGCTTGTTTTGAATCTCGAAGGGTGTGCCAAGCGTGCCGAAGATATCGAGCGGAATGGCCTCCACCGAATTCAGGCGATTGCCTGCTGCGCCCGTATCGCCGCCAATCACGTAAATGAACCGGCTCGCCGCGTCCACGCGCCCAGCAACGCCTGCATGGCCACGACGGCCCGTCACAAGCGAAACCGGCGCCGCGGCCCAAACATCGAGCTTGGCAGATGGTTGCGTCACGACGAACAATGAATATTCGCCGTAGGTCATTTCATCCGTATTCGTCACGCGCACGACGTAAGGCTGCACGAGCATCGTATTCGTGGGCACGGTGGCCGTCATCGTGCAATGGTTTGTATTATCGGGGCAACCAGGTGCACCATTACAAACGGGTTGAGCCGTGACGGTCGCAGCCGTAATCATACCGGCCTTGTCCACGAGCTCCACGGTCGCGGGATCACGCAGATTGCAGCCCGTGATCGTGATATTCGTCGGCGACTGTGTTGTCCCTGCGGCAGGTGTGACGTTATCAATCGTTGGCGGCGGTAGCGCCGTGACGCGGAAGGCCATGGGTTTTAACCCGCCGCCTCCATCGGGATTGATCACGGCGACATCATAAGGCCCGCCGACCGGCAACCCATCCGGCACGACGGCCGTGAGGGATGTATCATTGATAAACGCGGTGCTCTTCAATGGCACCATGGCCGAGGGCATTTGGCCAGGAATCACCAAATACGCCTTCGGCGTCGATTGGAATTGCGTGCCACGAATGCTTACGGGCGTTTTCGTGCCAGTCCAACCATAAGGCGGAATCACGTCCGAGATGGTCAAGCTCGGCTGTCCGAGAATCGTAAACGCCGCGGGTAATGTCACGGCGCAACCCGAGGCCGTTTTGACGATCAAATCATAAGGCCCGCCTTCCATGCCGCCTTGGGGGACGATGGCGTCCATTCGCGTGCCTGTTGCGTCTGGCGTTTCATTCGTCAGCTCAAGATTGCCGCCGCCGGTCGCAGCGCCCACAAGCTCAAGCTGATCGCCCATCACAAATCCGGCGCCAAACACAGCCACCGGATTATCGATCCCATTCCAGCCTTGTTTCGGCACAATGGAGGCCAACGAGACAGTCGTCGAGGCCACGGTAATGGCATCCGCGAGCGTCGCTTGGCATCCCTCAGGAATGGTGACGGTCACGGGATACGATCCCATGGGCAAATTCGGCGGCATGATGCCCGTAAGCGCCATATCGCTCGGCACCATGATATTGAGCAGCGAATCTTGCCCCACCGTCGCTTGCATTGCGCCGTGGAAGCCCGTGCCATTCACGGTAATCAATTGATCTGGCCCGCAAACCGTGGAAGGCATTACGCTCGAAATCGTGGGCGGAGGCACCACCACGAGAGCGCTCAAGAATGTGCCTGTACAAGGCGGGGCTTCGGGGTTGACGACGCGAATGGCATACGTGCCGGGCGGGAGCGATCCCATACCATTACCCGTCAAGGTGCCCGTAAGGGTCGTTTCACTCGTTACCATTACGGCGTCGAGTTTTCCCGTCGCTGCGCAAGTCGTGGGATCGCCTGGATCTGTGCAGGAAAGAATCTCCACCACTGGCGGGGCATCCGAGGGGCGGAAGCCGGTGCCCGTGATCGTGATGGTATTATCAATGGTCGTGCAGATTTGCGCGCCCATGCCTGCGGGGACATTACTTTGTGCGGAAACACCTGTCACGACAGGAGGATCCACGATCCGCAGGGTGCCCGCGACGTTACTCGCATTTTCGTTCGCGTTGATGACCTTGAATTGGTATTCCCCAGCGGGGAGCGGAGGATTCGCGTCGATGGTCGCCACCATTGTTTTGGTGTCGACGAACTTGATATCGGGGATTTCGACATCCGGCTTGCCTGGCTGCACGAGAAAAACCTTAGGCAGCTCGACATTGGGATCGTTCAGCGTATCGACCGGCAGAGGAGAAAAAGAGCCATCGGGCGAGGTAATGGTAATCTCGGTCCGAACGCCTTTGTTCTCGTCATTGTTGGCATTACATGCCACATCGGGCGATGCCTTCGCATCGAGCTTCGGCGTGGGCCCCTCGATTTCCGTGGAGCAGCCCGCGAGCGCGAGGAAGGCAAGAGAAAACAAGCACGTTTTCCCTGTGCACCACGTAGTCCGTCGTTCAAGCATGGTGGAAACCCTCAAGAAGGATTCTTTTTCGATGTTCGCCTCAAAAGGCGATAATTCCGAAAGCCCACCCGAACAGCGATAGACCTCGGCATCCTTCTTGAGAAGCACACAATATGCCTACGTAGAAGCCAAGCAAACCCACGCAATTCCTCGTAGATCTCGACGAATGGGTAACATCCGTACCCGGTGAGCAGAATGCCCGCTTGGCCTCTTGATTGACCAATTTGATGAGAAATGGCGAAAAGAAACGGCCGATTCCATTGGCTCTTGGAGGACCTTCTTTGCTGAGCTGCGACGTAAGGTTCGTCCAAACCAACCAATTCCTGTTGACGCCGTTTGTCCGCTTGCATAGGGTGCGGACCCGTCCGTCGTTATCACGCCCCGCTGGTTTTAGCACTACTTGCGTGCTCCACGCCCATGAAAGCGGCCGAGCCGGAGCAGCCCGCGCTATCACAACCCGTCTGCCCGCATCTATCGCCCGAAGGATTTCGAGCCCGTCCCCTTGTGGAGCAGCAGAGCTTCGTTCAGCTTCCAAGTGAGCCTGCTCGGGCCCTCTTACAGAATCCACGACTCACGTCCGAATCCCCGCTTTCAGCTCGTCTCGTATCCGTGTGTCGCTCGCGAGCTCATATTGGTAATACTCACGCAAGCTCGGCCCGAGCGTCGGATCCGCGAGCGCCTGCTCGGCTTCGGCGATGAGCGGTTCGAGTACGGCGATACCGGCGTCGAATTCGCCATTCATCTGGCAGCATCGCGCATAGATGCCGCTCATCAAGTAACGCATGTGCGTATCGGAGAAGCCCCGCAGCAAAAGCTCCTGCCAGATCTGACGGCAAACCTCGTGGGGTTGTTCGCTTAGATGCGCCTCGCTGAGTATCCACTCCGTAATGCGCCGCCTAGTCTCCACGACATGGTATTCGTTCTCGCCCGCCCGCTCGACGAACTCCGCCTCGATTTTGCGATATTCGCGAACCGCTTCTTCAAAGCTCAAATCTTCGGACAAGAACACGGCGTTCACGCGCGCAAGAAATGCTTTTTCTTCGGGTTCTAGTTTTCGGAGCATGTCCCGCGCTCTCCTAATTTCGCCAATTGGGCCCCAAGCGTCCGCAGGGCACCCAGCCCTCCGGCATAGGCACTTGCAGCGGCCAAATATTGTTCTCGTTTTGACATCTCCGCAAACACGTCGCACATCTGCTCATGTTCCAGTTGTTGCCGTCCTCGTCCCCCAAATTGCTGTCCATACACTGCTCATAAGCATCGATACAATCCTCTTTCGAGGGTCTCCGCCTCCGAATCGCCTCAATCACCTCCTCCCCAATCGCCACAGCGAGCACAAACACAATCGTCACCCCGGCCGCCTTGATGACAATCGGCGCCAGCGTGACCACCACACCCACAATCACAACGACATTCCCCGCAAGCCCGCGCGCCCCCTCATTCGTCTGCCTATCTCCCTGAGCCAGCGACTTGGCCATCCACGTGAGCAGCCGCTCCTCGGGCATCTCCATCGCCCGGATCGCCGCCCGTGTGCACGCGTCGAAATCGGCGTGGAATACGTCCGACTTCACAGACGCCACGCGAAGATCGGCGTCGAGCTTCGCCTCATAATGAAACGAAAAGCCCGCCCCTCCAAGGTCTCCGCCATATTCCTCCACGCATTCTCGCAATCGGACGATCGTCTGATTCGGTGCATGCGGCTCGTCGACCGTCGGCGCATGCCTAAGCGGCGGAGATTCGATGTTGCTGCCGCAGCCGAACAAAAGCACCATCATGATCACGCATGCGAGAACGATCGTCTTGATCGAGTGGTTGCTCTTTAACATGTCCGCTCCCTCCCCATACGCGGCCACCTCTGCCTGTGATGGCGCAGGAGGCTAGCGGTTTGGCGTTG
>CAYSYX010000621.1:0-1280 GCA_964435055.1 uncultured Polyangium sp.
ATTGATACCAGCTCAACCGCCGCCGAAGATCCTCCAAGTCGCCCGCCATCACCGCCTTCGCAATGCCTGTCCGCACCGCCGCCGGAAAGTTTTTCGATACCGCCGAAAGCTCACGCGTAATCAACCACATCGCCCCGGTAGTGCCGGCCATGACCCGCACCGATTCGCCCGTCGACTCGAGCCAATCCGCAAAATCCTTTTCCAACGCTCGCGCTTCGTCCACGCGGTTTTTTTCGTGCAAACGCAAGAGGATGTGCATTGCGTCGTAGGGGGAAGGAACCGAATGCCCAATCATCGTCGTCCGCCCAATGGCTGCGCGATACGCAATTCCCATTCGTCGCGCCGCTTTGATGAACTTACCCTGTTCGATGAGTGCCTCGATGGAGGGCTCTTCCAAAGGTTGCTTCGGAGGTTCGGTCGGTAAAACCGTTGTTTCTTCTGGAGGATTTGCTGTCAATGCGACATCGGCATTCAACGGCGCCGCATCGATTGCGACTTCTCCATCCGAAGTCTCGACGCGTCCCGGAGCTTGCTCGACGGGAGATTTCTCGTTCGAAGCGGACGGTTTTTCCGGATCAATGTACGTTGCAGGGGCGGTCCCTTCGGAACGTGACCTATGGACCCAAACGACGCCTGCGGGAGTTTCGAGACGAATGGCGCCGGACGCGTCGTCGGCACTCGAGGGCCCGGCCGTTGCCGCTTCCTCGATGGCGCGGAACATTTCGAGGCGTTCAAAGTGCGCTTTCGCCCGCTCGTAGGCAGCACGCAATCGCATGAACCCTTCGGGGTCCACTTCGGGCTTGCGTTTCTTGAGCAGCCGCAAATAGGCACGGCGTGCCGCGTCAGCGTTGGCTTCGCCCTCGAGCCCCAATTCGTTTAGTGCTTCATCCAACGTCACGACGAAAACAAGGTACAGCGCTTCGAGAGAGGATAGCAAGGAAACTTGGACAACATCGGTGATATCGACGATCCCGGTTGCACAACCTTACTTCTCCACAATACATCGCTACAACCGCTATAAGCAACAGCTTCTCGTGGCGGCATCCGGATGCATCCCATCCCGCCGCGAATCTCACAAATCGTTGATGCAGGCATTGAGCGGATCCTTGCACGACCCCGATTGAATACACGCCGAACATTCCGGGGATGCCTGCGGCGGATTCGTCACGCACGCGCTGTCCGAACAGATTTCCATGCAGCCCGGCACGGGATCCATCACGCCGCGTTTGCAAATACACTCCATCAGGTCATTAAAGAAGAGCTGCGACTCGGGGCACAGG
>CAYSYX010000621.1:1290-5451 GCA_964435055.1 uncultured Polyangium sp.
GGCTCGCCATGACGCCACCCGTCACGAACTCAGCACAGCGGACACACGGCGGCGGAGGGTTTACCGGGCAATCCGATCCGCCAAACCAGAATCCGCCCATGCATGTTGCCTGGAAAATGCAATCGCCTTCTTGACGGTTGCAAACTTGTCCTTCGAGCATGCACGGGACGCCACTTTCGATGCCAAAGTCACAAAAAGTATGACACTCGGGCGGCGGCTGGGATGAAAAACACCCCGACGAAGAAACTCCACTGGACGAACTTGTCGTGGTCGAGCCCGTGGATGCTGTTTCTCCACCTCCTTCGTATTCGACATACGTGGAACATGCCGTCGGCTGCACAAGCACCGACATGCACAAGGAGGTCAAAACAAGACTTACGCGATAATGCCGGAGGTCGCTCATCTTCCCAAGATAACAGAACCCAAGGCGCGCGACATCTATTTTTCGATGCCCGAACGGCAATCACACCTACTTTCATCGCGGGACGGATCGTTTCCACGCCACAATCACGCCCGCGTAATCGTGCGGCGCGGGCGGAGGCGATTCCGGGGAGATCATGGCCGAGATCTCGCCGTCCAAATAAAGCGCGTCGGGGCAATCGAGCACGTCGCGAAATAAGGTGGCCATCGAATGAAACGTCACGCGTTCGTCCGAAAGTACGAATACGACGTTTCCGAGCTTGTCGACTCCAACGCCGCTCCGTGTCCGCAAGCTCGTGGACGACGGGACAAACGCGGGATGAATGCGCCCGGCTTCCACGAGCAACGGCCCCGATTGCGTCGCCAACGAAATGGCTCCCAGCGGTTTGTAGGCCGGCGTCGAAGCGACATGCGCGCCGGTGGAATCGATCCAAAAAACACCGTTGGGTTTCAGATAAAAATTGCCTTCGCCATCCGCGGTCGACAAAGGGACGAATTCTTTTCCCTGCTGAATGTGCAATCCCACGGGGCGTCGGGAAGGATCAAAAATGCCGGCATTCGTGGCCATGATCCATTCTCGGTGTTGGTCCGTGACAAACGGTTTGACCTCGGCCAACGTGTGCGGATCATTCGGCGCTTGTCCCAAAAGTTGCAGCTCGACCCATTCGAGGTTCAGCTTGAAGGTCAACCAATTTGCGGTTCCGTGACGAACCCAGCGCGAGGCGGAAGGCGATGTCGAGGGCGGGGGAGAAGCGGAGGGATTGACGGTCGAGGCTGGTGCGCGATCACAACCGGTCAGAATGGCGAGGAGGATCCAGAATGCAGGCAATGGCCACGAGCGCGTTGCGAGCTCGAGGCCTTCATCGCGGCCTTGCTGGATGGGGTCGCGAATCCACGGACTTGTGAAGACAGAACCTTTCACATTGATCTCGAAAGCGCGGCGAGCGGCTTCATTGATGGCATTGTAGAGCAAGTCGGAGTAAAACGCAGCACGTTTTGTGTCGCAGGAAAAACCTTCGAGCGTCGTGCGACCAATCTCGTTGGCGACATTTGTTCGCGGAAGTAAGCAGCCGGGCGCCCCGTTATTTCGACGTCGGAGTTACTGCGATCCGCCGAGCATAGAATCATTCCGCGTGGGCTCGTCGAGGAACGTATAGGAAAACAATCCCAGCACGTGAAATGCGTCCCTCGCGAAAATCATGCGTATATGACGCGAATCCGGTTCCTCCGGCTTGGGTAATGGACCGCTCGGACTCAATGGAACCAACCAACGATTCTTGAACTTCCAACCGCGTGCTTCACGGTCGATTTGCACTTCGGCCACGAGCGGCACATAGGGGCGGGCAAATTGAATCCGTTCCGCGGTGATGGGACGCGGATCCTCCAGAGAAACCTTTTGCGCTGCACCAACCAGCGTGGGCGTGTGTCGATTCTCTCCGGTCTGTTTGTCGTTGCAGAACCATTCCCCCTCGACCTCCACGAGCCAAGCTCCAAGCGGGAACGTGCTTGCGCCTTCAAAACGCGCATCGGCAAAGATCACCCGGTCGGGTTTGACATGCAAAACGCCGCGTGTCCGAATACGCCGCCCGTGAAATCTCCGGGGATGCTCCACCAAATCCCGGACGGATGGCGTACAAACATCCGACAAACGCAGCAGCTTGTCTTTCGTCGTTTTGTCGATCCATCGGCCAAAGGCGTAGGTGAGGTCGTCCGCAGCGAGCATTCGGTACCGCAACCAATACGCTTCAATCATGCAACCGGCCTTTTCCAACATGGCCACGCGTTCCACCCCCGAGGACGGATCGGGCAATGCCGGCAGCTGATTGTCGACAATCGAAAGCGAGCCCATTGCGCGCACCTTGAACGTCGACAAATCCACGAACACATCGTG
Organism: uncultured Polyangium sp.; assembly: GCA_964435055.1. Lineage (GTDB taxonomy): Bacteria > Myxococcota_A > Polyangia > Polyangiales > Polyangiaceae > Polyangium. The sequence continues at coordinate 3,602 of CAYSYX010000621.1, forward strand.
CCACGCCCCATCGCGCCATTGAAACGCGAAATTGCCATGGTCCAGCAAACGCAGAATGTCGCCTTCTCGCGGCGTTTCGGAAAGAAGCCGACCGCACGCCATTTGTTCACGAATGCCCCGACTCCACCGCTTCGGCCAAATCCAGGGTTTTGATCCGGCCCCCTCGAGCAATTGCCAACCCGACGACTCGTCCGTGGCGCAATGTATGCGAATGGGTTTGTCGTACCAAGCTTCCACCGTGACCGTCGCGTCCGCGTCGATGAGCGCCACCGGATAACGCACATGACCGTCGTCATCACGTAATGCTCGCGCCGCCCATCGCGCCGCCTGATGGACCGAGCCCTGCGACAAACGCGCGGCGAGATCCTCCGCGGCTTGTTCGAGCAATTTTTCATGCGCCGCAGAACTCAGCAAAACGAATCGATCGCCCGGCAAAACGTCGCAATGACGTTCTTCGAGGTCATGGGTTGCGAGCGCCGCGGCGACGATGTTGGTGTATTGCTTTAATGCCGCCTCGACCTCGGGTGTGATCGTTTCGCCCGTGCTCGCATAATGCCATTGCAACGAGTGATCCCTCGTGAGCTGTTCGCATCGGCCATGACGCAGACGGAGCACCCGATGCGAGCCGACCCAACGAAACGTGGCCTTATCCCCGTGCAATTCCAGTTCGGCACACATCGCGAACGCCTTCGTTCCTTCGATGAACGGACGCATGGGACGTTTTTCGCGCCAAGCTTCGAGCACGGCATCGTGTACCGGATATGCGGGAAATGAATGCATCAATATCCACCGTCGATCCGGACAAACACACACTTCATCGATGGATCGATCACCTCGAATGAGAACACTCGCCGCCCAACCCGAGCCGCCATAAGCAAACGCTTCCGGAGGTGCCCACGGCGGAGGATGTTTTTCCGGCGCAACATCTCGAGGGCCGAAGGTGCCTCCAAATGCCAGATGGCGAATATCGATGGTCGGACGTCGATCATCGCGATCCCAACAAAGCCAGACTTCTTCATCGAGCGCCGCGATACGCAGGAGATGATCGTTGCCCCAACGGATATGCCAGGCAAAGGGTTCACCACCAATCTTGACGAAAATAACTTCGAAAGGCGCGTCGACTTCGTACGGCGGGCAATCCCGGACCCACACACGTTTCACGGCCGATCCATGCGCCAAGAGCGCTTCCAAGCACGCCTGTCCTTTGACGTGGAATTGCGGCACGTACGAACCCATGATGCGACAAACGTCTTCCGACGCCGTTTGCACGAATTGCAGATGCGGCAGATGCACTGGAGTTTCCGTCGCAATCGCCACGAGCGACCCGCGACCAAACCCCAATGGCTGAACGTCCTCCATGATGGCCGGACCCAAGAGCTGCGGCATTGCTTCGGCATACGCCCACAAGACGTCACGCGTGACCCCGATCCGCTCTTCTATCTCCCGCAGTTGCGGCGTCAGTGCCGGGCCGACCTCGAGCGTATCGAGCGGCAACGAAACGCGCCAAGTTATCGTGGGTTCATCGAACATGGAGCACTCGAGCAACGCCTCATGATTCGCGAAACGTATTTGAGCGTCAATGTTTTTCTCGGGAATGCCGAGGTTTTGGATGGCGTGTGCAAGATCCGCAAATTCGGTGCTGCTTGTGCTGAGAGGGGGTTGATCAGGAAATTGCAGCAGTTCATGCTGTACGGGCGCGATTCATCGCGCCCTTGGTGCCGGTTCATGGGACGTGATGAATCACGCCCCTACAAGACAAACCGTCAAACCAACGTAAACCCTGATCAACACCTTCTTGGATGCTCAAGTCAACCCGCCGCGGTCGCGAATCGCAAAACAGGCTGCTTTTG
>CAYSYX010000622.1:0-5447 GCA_964435055.1 uncultured Polyangium sp.
GCCCGAAGACGCTGCGATACCCAGAAGCTCTTCGATCCCTTGTCGGTCCAAACTCCCGCCGACAAACCGTACATCGTGTTGTTCGCCTTCTCGATCGCCTCGTCCGGCGTACGGAACGTCATCACGCTCAGCACCGGTCCGAAGATCTCTTCCCGCGCGATCCGATGAGATTGCGACACGCCCGTGAAGATCGTCGGGGCAAACCAGTACCCGCGATCCGGCAGCTTGCACGGCGTCGAGAATCGATGCGCCCCTTCCTTCTCACCCGAGGCAACCAGCTCGCGGATCTTGTCGAGCTGCATCTTCGAATTGATCGCGCCCACGTCCGTGTTCTTGTCGAGCGGATCACCCACGCGCAGCGTCTGCATCCGATCGCGAAGCTTGCGCATCAGCACATCGAAGATGCCTTCTTCCACGAGCAACCTCGAGCCCGCGCAACACACGTGACCCTGGTTGAAGAAGATGCCGCCGATGATGCCTTCCACCGCCTGATCGAGCGGCGCATCCGCAAAGATGATGTTCGCCGCTTTGCCGCCAAGTTCGAGCGTCAGCTTCTTGTTTGTCCCGGCCAAAGCCTTCTGGATCTTCTTGCCCACGTCCGTCGATCCCGTGAACGCCACCTTGTCGACATCCGTGTGCGACACGAGAGCCGCTCCGGTTTTTCCCGCACCCGTCACGACGTTGACCACGCCCGGAGGCAAGTCGCACTCCTCGATGATCTTCGCGAGCAACAGCGCCGTCAGCGGCGTCGTCTCGGCCGGCTTCAGCACGCACGTGTTGCCGGTCGCGAGCGCCGGCGCGAGCTTCCACGCCGCCATCAGCAGCGGGAAGTTCCACGGGATCACTTGTCCCGCCACACCGAGCGGCCTGGGGTTTCTCCCGGGAAACGCGTAAGGGAGTTTGTCCGCCCAACCCGCGTAATAGAAGAAGTGCGCCGCTGCGAGCGGCACATCGACGTCACGCGATTCCTTGATCGGCTTGCCGCCATCCATCGACTCGACGATCGCCAGCTCACGCGCCTTCTCTTGGATCACGCGGGCGATGCGATAGATGTACTTGCCGCGATCGATCGGCCGCAGCTTCGACCAGTACTTCTCGTACGCATGACGCGCGCTCTCGACTGCGGCTGCCACATCGCGTTCGTCGGCTTCGGCAACTTCCGCGAGCTTCTGCTCCGTCGAGGGACTGATCGTGTCGAAGTACGCGCCGGATTGCGGAGCAACCCACTTGCCTCCGATGAACAGCTCGTACCGCGGAGCGATGCGTACGTGATCCGCCGCTTCGGGTGCAGGCGCGTAGGCCCAAGCTTGTCCGAAGTCGAGCACCGCTCGTTCGGGCGTCTTGCGCTCGAGCCGATCGTTTTGAGCTCCAACCGTTATCGTTTCCTTGGCGGTCATGAACGTCAGTCCTTGCTGAAGTAATCGCCCGATTGATACGCGCCCGTACGTTCTTTCTCGAGCTGCATGAGCACGTCGTTGAGCAGCGTCGAGGCTCCGAGACGAAAGAGATCCGGCGTCAGCCATGCGTCGCCGAGCGTCTCTTTCACGAGCACCAAATTGTGCAGCGCCTGTTTGGCCGTACGAATCCCGCCCGCAGGCTTCATCCCGATGCGTTTGCCCGTGGCGAGGTAGAAGTCGCGGATCGCTTCGAGCATCACGAGCGTCACGGGAGGCGTTGCCGCGGGAACGATCTTGCCCGTCGACGTCTTGATGAAGTCCGCACCGGCGAGCATCGCGATCTGACTGGCGCGACGAACCAAGTCGTACGTACCGAGCTCACCCGTTTCGAGGATGACCTTGAGATGCGCCGGACCGCACGCTTCTTTCACCGCTGCGATTTCGTCGAAGACCTGCGTGTGTTCACCCGCGAGCATCGCGCCGCGATCGATCACCATGTCGATCTCGTCGGCGCCCCATTCGACGGCGCGCCGAACATCGTCCAGCTTCACCTCGAGCGCGGACAAACCACTCGGAAACGACGTCGCCACGCTGGCCACTTTGACCGTGGATCCTGCGAGCGCGTGTTTGGCAACCGGAACCAATTTTGGATAGACGCAGATCGCCGCACACGGAGGAACATCGGGTGAGGCATCCGGATGCATCGCCTTTTGACAGAGCTGAAGCACCTTGCCGGGCGAGTCTTTTCCTTCGAGCGTCGTCAGGTCCATCATCGCGATGGCCAGGTGCAACCCCGCGACTTTCGCTTCCTTCTTGATGCTTCGTTTGCCGAGCGCCGCTGCGCGCTCTTCGACCATGACTTTGTCGACCGTCGGTGACGTGAAGTCGGGATAAGTCATCCGCTTCTTCGCGCCGCTCGCGTGTGTCGTACTGCTTCCGTTGCCGCTAGTTGCAGCCATCGAGCCGCCTCCGAGGGCGCACGCTACCAGAACGTTCGTCGTGTTCCCATGGTGATGGCCCTCTCTCGCCGAACATGAACAGGACTGATAAGAGTCCCTGATCGTGCGAACCACCTCCGACTACGTTCTTCCCAGCGGAATGCGGCTTCATGTCCATCGGTTCGAGCCGGCAAACTCGGCGCCGACGGGTTTGACCGTTCTCATGCTCCACGGATTTCTCGATTGCGGTGCAACGTGGGATCTCGTCGCCGAGCCCTTGGCCCGAGCCGGTCATGACGTCGTCGTGCCGGACCTTCGAGGGTTCGGCGCCAGCGCGTATGTCGGTGCAGGCGGCTACTACCACTTCCCGGATTACGTCGGCGATGTGGCGGCGCTCGTCGATCAGCTCGATCCGAAACGTCTCGCGCTCGTTGGACATTCGATGGGCGGAACGGTCGCTTCGCTTTACGCCGGCTCGATGCCCGAACGTCTCGAGAAGCTGGCGCTGCTCGAAGGCATCGGCGCGATCCATGCGGGACCAACCGCGGCGCTCACCCGCATGCGCACGTGGCTCGACGACATGCGCAAGCTCGAAACATGGAACCGTCCCCTCGCCTCGTTGGATGAAGCCGTCGAGAGATTGGCGCGTATGCATTCATCGGTTCCGCGTGATCGCATCGCGGATCGAGCGCGACTTTTGACCCGCGTCGATGCCGCAGGACAGCTTCGTTGGGCGCACGATCCGCTGCATCGAACGACATCCCCGACGCCGTTCTCCGTCGACGCCTTCAAGGGATTTTTGCAGAACATCACCGCTCCCACGTTGTTCGTCAGCGGCGGCAGCATCGGGTGGCGCGTACCGGACGAGAAAGAACGCCTCGAGTGCATCGCCAACGTCACGCACGTCGATCTTCAAGACGCCGGGCACATGATGCATTGGAAGGCGCCCGAAGCAGTTGCGGAATGCCTACTGCGATTCCTCGCATCGTGAGAACATGAGCAGCATGGTGTAGAGCGCGAGACGAGCGCTCGAAGGAGATTCTTCACGTGGCAGAAATCACGCGGAAAGAGTTGGTCTTGGCACTCATCGCAGCGGGCGACAATCCGCGCCTCATGGGTGTTGATCTCTCGGGACTCGACTTGTCCGGATTGGCGTTACATCGCGCCAACCTGGCTCGAGCCGATCTGAGCGGAGCCAACTTGATCATGGCCAACTTGTTTCAAGCGAACCTCAAGGGGGCAAACCTTTCGAACGCAAACCTTACGCGAGCGGATCTCGAAGGTGCCTACCTCGTCGATGCCAACCTCGAAGGTGCAACGCTCGTCGATGCGATCCTCACGGATGCCAATCTGGACGATGCAAAGGTCCAAGGCTGCAACATGACCGGCGCGGTACTCGACGGCGTGAAGGGCCTGCGAACATGATCTGAACCCCAACCGTTGGAGGACGTGCACAGGCGCGACCCGTCGTGCATGCTCGACATCATGAACCTACGCAAACGCTTGTCTTCTTCCGTTCCCTTCTCCGCATTCACGTTGCTCGTCTTGGGCGTACTGTCGGCCGGCAGTGTGAACTGTGGCTCGGATCAGGCGTGTTTTTACTTCACGCAGATCGAATACGACATCGCCAACTCGTGCCCCACGCGCGAGAACGCGCTCGCGTTTTTCAAAGGAAACACCTGCTCGACACCCGTCACCTCCGTCGACAGCGACGGCATCTTCGATGGCACGACGTGTTGTTACGATGTTTCGAATTCAAACGATTTCTTCAACTGCGGATTCGACCCCAACCCCGTGCCACCCCCTGAGGTCACCGTAGGAAGCAGCTCGGGAATCGGAGGCACCGGCGGCGTCAGCGTTGGCGGCAATGGTGGAGCCGGAGGCACAGGCGGCGGAACCGAATGCGTCGGTTGTGCCGGGTTTCTCACGAACACCGCGCCCCCTCCGTTTTGCTCGACAGACTCTCAGAAACTCTACGAAGCCTACAGCGAGTGCGTCTGCAACGGACCTTGCATGATGTTCTGCGCGAACTCGTGCTCTGCGATGGAAGCGCCGACGCCCGAGTGTGACAAGTGCGCCACCGACTCCACGACGGGCTGCGGCACGCAACAAGCCGCGTGCCTCATGGATCCTTGAGTTCGTCTCGAACGCACGCAATGGGTTGAAGAAACGGTCTCGGAAGTCCGGACGGGTCGTCGTTCACGGGACCCCGCCCACGGTTAAAACCGTGGGCTATTCAATAATAAGAAGTCCTCCACTGCCGTTCCGGACTGGCGTCGTTCATTCACGTCGAGCGATCGCTTCTCCAACGAATACGAACCAGATTCACGACGAGAATGCACTTCCCATGGGGTGAATCCGAGCGCGGATGCGCGCGGATTTTTCATGGAGTAGCCCCGGGGTTTAACCCGGAGCGTGTGTCCAACCGCTTCGCGGTTTGTCAAAACTTGATGTTTGTCGGAACAGGCGCCGGAGGCGGCGTCTTCGTGGTTTGTCCGAGCGATGGCGAGATGGTTCGAGGAGCCGAGGACGTTCCCGCGGGTGTCCCGGTCGCCGTCGGAGTTTGGCTGGGCAACTTCCCCCAGAGCGATGCCGTCGGTGCGGGGGTCGGCGCGGCTTGATCGATCTCGAGAGGTTCGTCCGTTGAATCCGCCGACGTTGTCGCCGACGGAACAGGCGCGGGCGCCGACGATGCTGCCGGAGGCGCGGCAAGCGGCGCCGCAGATGTGGGCGATGCGGGTGACGATGCGGGTGTCGGGTTCGGCGCGACAAGCCCAAGCTGTGCGCGCATGACAAACACCGCGACAGCCCCGATCAGCACGACAACCAGCGCCGTGATCGCCGCCACCGCACCGCTCGACATCTTGCGAGCGTTGTTGACCGGCACGGAGATCGGCGCCGCAGCACTCATGCTCGCGCTCACCGCGGACGTCGAAGCATGCGGCTGCGACGGATGATGTCCCTGCTGCTGCTGCTGTTGCTGTTGCTGTTGCGCGTAGGCCTGTTGTTGCTGCTGCTGCGCGTATTGTTGCTGCGCTTGAGGATTGGACTGCGGAGCCGTCGGCGGAATACTTGGAGTACCAAGCAAATGCCGAGCGGCACTGTGTTCGAA
>CAYSYX010000623.1:0-5420 GCA_964435055.1 uncultured Polyangium sp.
AACAAAACAAAAATATACTGCGCCCGCGCTCGCCGCCGCCGCCGCCGCCCCCCCCCCCCCCCCCTCGGGTCTGGGGTGAAACCCCTGCGCCTAGCGTGGCAACGGTGCAGCAGGGCCTGCGCCTGCGTCCGCGAGGGCGCGGGCGATGAGCTGTCCGGGACAAACGATGGGGCGTTCACGGCCTTCTTTGCCTTCGCGTTGGCAGGTTTTTCCTGCCACACGAATGCGTTCACCGATGTCGAGCTCCAGCGGGCACGGCGCTCGTTCGGCCGGAGAAACCCGATCGCCGTCGACGGAGTACACTTCGCAACGTTCTTCCGTTCGTTCGAGGTAGTGACGAACGGAGGGGCGACGTGCGGGTGTCGATGCCGTCATCGTTGCCGAGGGCGCGGCCGAGTTCGGCTGGGCCATGCCAACCTCGACGGGCGGAGCATCTTGGCAAGACGCCGCAAAGAGGGCGAAAACGACGATGAACTTGCGCGTAAGTGCAGCGCAACGAATGTGCACGCTCGGGTCCCTTGCACAGCCATACCGACGACGGCGCCGTGCATGCTAGTGCTAGGCTCGATTCCGTGCGAGAGCTTCTGCGCGGAATTTCGCACGCCGAACAAATGGCCGACCTTCGCCCCTCAACAAAGTCTGCATCGGACGGCATTCCCATCGACTGGGGAAGCATCGGTCCGTTGCGTCTACGCGCGCGACACTTGGCGGACGGCGTTTATGCAGGCGCGCATCGAAGTGCTCGCAAGGGTGCGGGCGTCGAGTTTGGCGGACATCGACCGTACGTCCCGGGAGACGACCTGCGATTTTTCGATCGTCGCGCGCTCTTGCGGCACGATCGCATGATGATCCGCGAGTTCGAAACCGAGACGGATCGTGCGCTGTGGTTGTGTGTCGATGCCACGGCTTCCATGGCATATCGCAGCGCCAAAGCTCCCGCGGCGAAGCTCGCGTATGGCGCGCTCGTGGGTGCGGCGCTAGCGCGCGTGGCGTTGTCGAGTGGTGATCCTGTGGGGCTTGGATGGGTGGGTGGTCGAGGCGCGATGGCGTTGCCTGCGATGGGTGGAGGCGAAGCGTTCGATCGTGTCGTCGGAGCGCTCGAATCGATCACGGCGGCGGGAGATGCCAAGGCGGAAGAAGCGGCGATGGAGCGGGCTTTGTCTCCGATCGCTCGTCGCGCCAAACGCGGGTCGATCATCGTGTTCATCAGCGACCTCGTGGACTTGCCCGAGCGGGCTTTGCAAGCATTTACGGCGCTCGGAACGAACGGTCGAAAGTTGGTGGTCGTACGAGTTCTCGATCCGATGGAAGTCTCGTTCGGTTTTACCGGGAACGTCCGTCTTCGAGCCATGGAAGGAAACGCGGTCGTCGAAACGAACGCGGATGAAGTTCGCGCGACGTATCAAGCTCGACTGCATGCGATCGCCGATCGATACGCAGAGGAGCTCACGCGGCGGGGCGGACGGTTTGTCGATACGTCCACTGACAAACCTGCGGACGAAGCCGTGCGGGCGGTCGTGCGAGCGGTGTCGGAGGCACGCGCGTGAGTTTTGCGTCGCTTGCCGCGTTGCTCGTAGCGCTCTTCGTAGCCGCACCGATCGCGGCGCATTTGTTGCGACGGCGCAAAGCGGAAGAGCAGCCGTTTCCTCCGGCGGAGTTGGTTCCGCCCACGCAGCCGTCGGCGCGTCGACGAAGCATGCTCGAGGACCGAGCGTTGTTCTCGGTGCGCGCGATCAGTGTGTTCTTGTTGGCGGCGCTTGGAGCGACACCGTTCGTGCAATGTGCGCGGCTGGGTTTGGCGCGTAAGGACGGCGCATCGGCGGCGTTGGCCATTGTCGTGGACGATTCGCTGAGCATGCGCGCGCAGCTCGATGCGGGCGCGCTTGCCGTGGGCAAACCCAACAAGTTCAAGCGGGCGCTCGATGGAGCCCGCGAGCTTGCCGATGGGCTCAAGGGTGGTGATGCGGTCGCGATCGTACTGGCCGGGTCTCCGCCGCGAGTTGCGTTGGCAGCCACGACAAACCTGTCGGCGGTGCAAGCGACGCTCGATGGAATCACGCCCTCGGATCGAGCGACGGACCTCGAAGGAGCGATTCGCTTGGCGCGCGAGCTCGTGCGCGGTGTCCCGCATGCCGATCGTCGGGTCGTCTTGTTTTCGGACCTTGCGGATGGTTTGCCCGATGCTCCGGCGCTGGGTGCAGGTTCGGAAATTCCCGTCTGGATCCCGCTGCCGGAGCTCGAAGCGAAAGGCGCCGATTGTGCGATCACGCGAGCCGATCGGAGCGGCGTAAAGGTGCGAGCGCGGGTCGTGTGCAGCCCGTCCAAAGACGCGAAGGATTCGGCTGGACAAACGTCGGCTTCAAGCGGGCGAAACATCGAAGTTTTGAGCCGAGACAAACAGATCGTCACCGCGCCGCTTGGCGCATCGATTCGAGCGGAAGACGTGGTGCTCGATGTGCCCGCGGATGCGCCGGCCGACTTGGTGGTGCGTTTGTCGCCGGGCGACGTGATCGCCGAAGATGACATCGCGCCTGTCGTGCACGTGGGTGGATCGTTGCCGATCGGCGTCGTCGCCGATGCAGCGGCATCGCAAGTGGAGACAGGTGGTCCGCCCCCGATCGAACAAGCGCTCGGCGCGTTGCAATTGGACGCAGAGGTTCGTCCTTTAGCAACAGTGCCGGATGCTGCGGACGAGCTGAATGCGTATGCGGGCATCGTGATTGACGACTTGCCGGGCATGACGCCGGACGGCCGCAAAGCGATGGCGGGATGGGTCGAGCAGGGTGGCGTTTTGCTAATGACGTTCGGCAAACGAGCCGCCGCCGCGCCGCTTGGTTCAGGGTTTGACCCGATCGTACCCGGTGTGGTGCGTTGGGCACAAAGTCCTGTGGAAGGGGCGGAGCCTTCGAGTGCGTTTTTCTTGGGACCGAGCGCCGAAGGACTGGGCAAGCTGGCCCCTGAAGGCCGCACATCGTTTGAGCCCATAGCAACGGAAGGCGCGGAAGTGCTCGCGCGATGGACCGATGGTGCACCGCTGCTTTATCGCAAAGCGTTGGGTCGAGGCGCCGTGTTTGCGTTGTCGCTTCCGCTGTCGACCGAAGAGAGCGACTTCGTTCTGCGCCCGGCGTTTCTGGCGTTGCTCGAGAGGTTTGTCGGGACCGCTCGGTCGCGAGGTGGAGCGCGTCTTGTGGACGTGGGTGATGCGTTCACGTTCGACGGGTACAAGGATGTCTCGGTGGAGTTTGTCCCAACGCGCGCGGGTGAACCGACGACGAAGCTGGAAGTGGCCGAGCAAAAAGGGCGGCGGCTGGTGATGACTTCGTTTGCGGGTCGTTATGTGGCGAAAGCGGATGGCGAGCAGATGGTCCGCATTGCGACGATTCCGGAGCGGGAGATTGATTTGCGTCCGCGGAAAGTTGCGGAGGCGGCGCGAGCGGAGTCGCAGGGTGGCGTTCAGCCGGCGATGGATGTATCGCCTTATGTCGCCTTGACGTTGCTGGGATTGTTTGCGTTGGAATTGGTTTTACGGGTATGGGGTCAGCGGCGGGAGCCGGCGAACGCGTCGTAGTTGACCGGCCAAACGCGTTTTCATCAAGCCGCCATCACGGGCAAGCTTGGCCCATGTTGCAGCTGTTATTGCACTCCTGGCACGCCAAGCAGATGATGATCGCGTTGTAATCGGCGAGGCCGTCGACGTGATCTTGAACGCACATATCTTCGCACGCTTGATTCATGCAGCCGTTGAGGCAAGTCGACAGAGCCGTGCATTCGGGGTTGGCCTGACAAATCGCCAAATCGTCGGCACACAAGCCTCCCGGCGCCGTCACGCAGGTAAAGCAGGCATTGCAATCGTTCATTGCGTTGTCGCAGCTCGCTTGGCAACCGTAAGCGACTTTATCGATACCGCAGCTTCCAGTGCACTCTTGGCAGAAGAGGCAATCGGTGATGTTGAGGTAATCGTTCACGCCATTGGGCGACATTTGTGCACAGGTGCTGGGGCACATGGGATCGTTCGCCGGGCAGGCATTGATGCAATTGGCGAGATCGATGCAATCGGTGTTGAGCGCACAGGATTGCAGCTCGTCCCGACAAACGCCGTCGAAAGCGCAGTTCTGACACGTGGTACAATCCACCGCGGCATCGCAAGCGCCGGCGGCGGCGCAAGCACCATTGAAGCAAGCGACGCTGGCCGGACAAACCGAACCGCACATACCGCAATTGGCTTCGTCGCTTTGCAGATCGACGCATTGCGTACCGCACTTGGTCAAACCGACGCCGCACGTGGTGCCGCACGCGCCATTGGAACAGACTTCACCCGTCGCGCACGCTTTGCCGCACGCGCCGCAATTGCTCGGATCGAGCTTCGTATCGACGCAGGTGCCGTTGCACTTGGTCGTACCGGCTCCGCATTGCGTGGTGCATTGGCCATTGGAGCAAACTTCGTTCATCGGACAAACGACGCCGCAAGCGCCGCAGTTGCCCGGATCGACCTTCGTGTCGATGCATGTGTTGGCGCATTTCGTCGTGCCGCCGGCGCAATTGAGGTCGCATTTACCACCCGAGCAAACTTCGCCCGGACCGCAAACGGTTCCGCACATGCCGCAATTCAATCCATCGTTTTTCGTATCGACGCAGGACGTGCCGCATTTCGTCGTTCCGCCGACGCAGGTCAAACCGCACGTGCCATTGGAACAAACCTCGCCTTGAGCACACACGGTTCCACACATACCGCAATTGGCCACGTCCGTCTTCAAGTCGACGCAGAGATTGCCGCATTTCGTGGTTTGTCCGACGCAATTGAGCGCGCATTTGCCGGAAGTGCAGACTTCCCCGACGGCGCAAGCGGTTCCGCAAGCACCGCAGTTCATCGGGTCGACTTGAATATCGACGCATTTATCGGTGCATTGCGTCGTCCCACCGACACACGAAAGGCCGCATTTGCCATTGGCGCAAACTTGTCCGTTCATGCACTTGGTACCGCACGTACCGCAGTTGTCGGGATCGAACGTCGTAATGGTGCACGTGCCATTGCAATCGGATTGTCCCGGCGGACATGCCGAGCCTCCGCCACCGGTGCCGCCTTGTCCCGCGTCACCACCTGCGCCCATTCCGGCGCTGCCCCCGGAACCGCCCATGTTTCCGCTGGAACTGGACATTCCGCTGCTGCTGCTGCTGCTGCTGCTCTGGCCACTGCCTCCGGAGCCCGACGTATTCGGGTCGGGATCCGTGCCGCAACCAACGACTGTCACGGTGCCTAAAAGCACGGACAACGCAGCAATCCAACCCTTGAAGCCAACGCGCTTTTTTTGCGCATCGAAATTCATCTGTACCTACTTTCCTGGCTCAAAAACCAGATCGTTTCGAACGCGGTCGATTCCAAGGCTTCTCCCCGGAGCATTGCGATCGGCAATGCACAAAAA
>CAYSYX010000624.1:0-5385 GCA_964435055.1 uncultured Polyangium sp.
GAGGTGACTCGGCATTGAGGACGAGGTGACTCGGCATTGAGGACGAGGTGACTCGGTATTGAGGACGAGGTGACTCGGTATTGAGGACGAGGTGGAGCGACCTATGGGAATAGGTGCCTGGACCTATCGCTCGACGCTTCGCAAATGGGTGTCTGTGGCGAAATCGATTCGCATTCGAGCGGTCATCACCGAATCGGCGAATGCTGAAACCGATTGACGGACGGGGAGGGAAGGGGTACAAGGGGACAAACGTATCTGCGAGAAACGCAGAGGAGGCATACGGGGATGAAGGGGTGCATGGTATCCGTCGCGGCGGCGGCCTTGATTGGTTTATGGGGTACGATTGCTATTAGCTGCGTAACCGATTTTCAAGGCGGTGCCGGTGAATATGCCAATGGTTGCAAACGCTGTGAGCAAATGAGAGACAATCAGCTTAGCATCACCAATGACACCGCACCGTGGTGCATGACCGTTGTGCCGCCGGCAGTGGGGTCGTCCAAGACCGTTTCTATCAGTATTGACGGCGAATCGTTCGATTGTTGTTTACGCGGGGGTACGAGCACGGGAGCGACTGGTACGGTCGATCAAACGAATCCGATCGAAACGCAGCGCAGTGGAACCTGTCATAACCTCCGGGACGGGGCGGCAAGAGTGGACATTTCCGGGGACATATCCGTAATTCCTTTTTTCTGTGAAGGAAACCCGGCGAAAGCGGGGGCTATCTTCGTCGACGGCAATTGCGATGGGGGAATGTGAGGGCGGGTGACGACGTATTCGCTACATCTTGCAGTATTGTCGCTTGGTGAGATTGCCAATTGTCGTGTTGCCGACCTTGACCTCCTTCGCCTGAAAAGTCATATCCTGGACGCAAGCGGCGCCCGGATCCCCGCACTCGTACAATTCAAGGCAACAGGCTTCGTTGGTATCGCCGCAGTTGTTCAGCCCAGGGATGGGTTTTTCATTGAAGAATACGCGGGAAAGCCAACCCTGCTCATTGCACATGATGAGCGCCCATTGCATACAGTCGAATTCGGTTATGAACTCGTATCCACTCGGGTAACCAAACACGCCGTTCCTGCATCGCACGCGACACGTGGCAGTGCAGGTGCCTCCCGTGCCATCGGGGTTGTAATCGCAAGCCATATCGCCTTCGCAGGATTTCTGAGGGAATGGGCAACAAGGTTTGCCATGACCACCACAAGGTTTGCATTGGCCCAAGTTGCATCGAAGTCCCGCATCGCACGAATCTCCAGCGCAACAAGCTTGTTCATACGCACCGCAGCTCGATTGTTGTTGACAAAACCCATTGACGCATTGCAGGCCGCTCGAGCAGCTATTGTTTGCACAGCACGGTTTGCTACTGATTCCGCATGTGGCGGTGGGCTCTTTGCAAGTACCCAGTGCATCGCAGGCCAGGCCCGAGGAACAAGGGGAAGCTCCCGGGCAACATGGCGTTTCCTGAGCACCGCATACGCCACAAGCGCCTGACATTTTACAAGCCAAACGCCCGTCGATGGGAATGTCGATACAGGCGGCGTCTTGCGAAATCATCGGTGGGGAAATCACCTCATCGGCGGGTAAGCGTGGTGCTCGGAGCGCGAGATTCGCTGTGTCTGTCGGGACAGACGCCAGGATCTCTTGATTAGCGAGGTCCAGCAAGGTTTGTCTTACTTCGTTTGGCGGTACGCCATTACCGAGCAGAAGTGCCGCGACACCGGCAACGTGCGCCGCTGCTTGGGATGTCCCGTCCATCTTGTGTACACGTGATGTCGAGCCATTGGTTCCAAGAGGACAATCGTCACTCATCGGGCCAAAAATTCCCACGCCTGGAGCGAGCAAATCCACGCAGGGGCCTCGGTTTGATTTGGCCCACATCTCGCCCGATTCATTGAAGCTGCCGACCGTAATGACGGCTCGTGATGTCGGCCCCTGCCCATTGTCGCCTCCGGGATAATACAGACACGCGTCATCTCCCTGATTGCCGGCACTCGCGATGATGACGCCGGGTACCGCTCCGACCGGTGTATTGAACGTCTTGAGTTTGTTGAATAGGTTTGTCCAAGTCCCCACCTTGGCGTTGAACGCCAGCAGAATGACCGCCATGGGGGGGTTGCCGTTCTGTTGCGGTTGTAACTTGTGCAATTCTGCAACAGCGTCCATCCCGGCGAGAAATGTATCTGTTGTCCCTTCCGGCGGATCACAATCGTTGACTTTATGCAAAACTCGAACGGCATGAAGCGTCACGCCCTTGGCCACGCCATGGGTTTTACCTCCAATGATACCTGCCAGGTGTGTTCCGTGACCGTGAATGTCGTCCCAGAGACGGGCCTCGGCGGCCTGATTTTGGAGCTGGTTCGCAATTTCATTGTTGCAGTTTGGCGGAGCCGCACAACAATCGGTGGCCGTACAGAGCCCGGCGCCAATTTGCGGTTGAAGCGATTCCATGTTGAATTCGCTGTGAAACTGGTTGTCGACGTACGCGCCTTGTGCGTCGAGGATTCCCCGTTGAATTCCCGAATCCAGGACGTAGACGTGCACTCCGGTTCCGTCGGACGGGTAGGCATAATAGTGATTGGGCGTCGTCGATGCGTCTTGATCAATGGCATCCAACCCCCAAGGTGGGCATGTTTGAACGCCGTTGGCTCGAATGATGTTATTGACTTGAACGGCTGCAAGCATTGGATTCCGGCGCATCGTTTCCAATCCGCTTGGCGTTATCTCCCCAGCGAAAGCACCGAATCGCGGGTGCTCGCGGATGATTGTCCCGCCGAGACTCGTAAATTGGTTTCTTGTTTTGGTGCGGGCTTCTTCGGACGTATCGTCACCGAAAAAAAAGATGTATTGGTTCTCGATGTATTCCCCTTCCGGGGCAAATCCTTCGATCGGCACGAGCGCCGGATCCTCCGTTACCAATTCACCACAACCCGAACCTCCCGGCATCAGCGTCATGGCCAAACCCAGCGCCGAGACGAATGCAAGACCCCAACGTTTTTTTTCAGAATGCATAACTCGCTCCTCCTGCAAGACGAACATTGAACCCCGCATCCACCTCACCACTTGTCCGGTAAAACGACACCACGTCGCCTCCGAATTCCAGAGCCAAGCGTAGATGCGATTTCGGTCTCCACGTGTATTCAGATCGGACAAATACGCCTGCGAGCAACATGCCCACCCGGCTCGTCACCTCGGTGCGTTCGGACGGATAGTTCGAACGCGTAATACTTCGACGAACCCCCATCCAACCTCCCTCGATGCCGGTGATGAAACTCCACGGTTCGCGGCGCAAAACGAGACCGAATTGCGCGGAGGCGCCTGGACCGACCAAGTTTTGCGGCTGTTCGTCAAGACCGTTGTACCGCGTGCTCGAGTTGCTTGCGACAAACATGAGTCGCGGAGCGAAGTTCACTCGGCCCAAGGTAAAACGCGCTCCAATGCCGACAAACCCCAGGGCTTGATAGAAGTCGTTGCGCGTCGAATCAGACAGGGGGACGAACGCGCCGCTATTCAATTCGGCTTCCACCAGACGAACCGTTTTAGGTTTGACCACGTGTGTCTTGGTTGGTTTGTCCGGCGCACGGTGACCGTCGCTTCAGGTTTCATCGGGCAAGGTGCATACGGTCTGAGGCGTGCTGCTTGGATTGGTGCCTGTTTGGGGAGGCGCCGTCGGCGATGGTTTGTCCGGGACTACGACCGAATTTGCCGGCCGATGTTCGACGGGTTTGTCTGGAATCTCCGGCCAGCAGCGCGTGGCTTCCCAGGCTGCGCCGCGAAAATGCGCCGGCAAACACAACAATGTTCCGGGATAAATGCGTTTGCGATCTTCGCCGATGGCCGCGCCGTTATGATCTTCCAGCCATTGTGCAATGGATTGTACGGATTTGTCTCCATCGCGGCAGTAATACCGTTGCGCGATCCGGGTCATCGTATCCCCCGGCGCGACGGTGTGCTTGGTTTCGCCTGACGCACACGGACCATCGTCCGCGCAGGAGTCGTTGGTCATTGTCGACCATGCCCCGAGCGCCGTCGCTGACAACAGGATGCTGTGCCAACACTTCACGAGTTCACCTCCATGGATGGGTTGTCCCCCGAATCCCAAGACGAACCTTGGTTCGTCGTCATCATTGGCGCGAAGAAAAGCCAAGGTCAACCGGTTTTTCCAAAAAATCGATTGTCCAGGCACGTATACACTGTAAACAATCGGTGGACATTCGAGTGTAAACGGCTTGTTTACAGCAGTGAATCAATCAACTGCCCATGCGCGTAGGCATCCGCGCCGCCACTGTGCGCAATGGTTTTCCCACGAGACGAGAAAAACATTGCTCAGGAAGGTCATGCGTCTGGTGATTGCACGTGTTGAATTATTGTTGAGGATCGGTGCGAATTTCTTTTCAGACGTCGACGCTTCTGGTAAACGTGGTCATTCGCGAGGGTCGCGGGTTGAGAGCGAGGACGTCGAGATGATCAAGCCCGGTGATCTGATTGATGAAAAATATCATGTGCTTCGGATCCTCGGCGAAGGGGGAATGGGAACCGTCGTCGAAGCTCGTGACTTGAAACTCGATACGCTCGTCGCAATCAAGTTCGTGAAACCCCAGGTTGCCGCCCAGAGGGAAATCGTTGAGCGTTTCATGCAAGAAGCTCGGGCGCTCGCGAAACTCAAGACGCAACACGTCGTTCGGGTATTTTACTTTGGAGAATTTGGCGGAGCGCCTTTTATCGTGATGGAGCATCTCGACGGCATGCCGCTCGACAAACTGCTTTACGACAAACTGCGCAATGATCGGACGCCATTGTCACCCGGTGAAGCCGCTTCTTATTTGGTGCAAGTCTGCCGGGCTCTCGATGAAGCGCATTCGGTGGGCATCATTCACCGCGACATCAAGCCATCCAATATCTTCGTCGCTCGGGGAGAACTGGGAAAACGCATTGTCAAGCTGCTGGATTTCGGTATTGCCAAAATGGTGCGTCAACCCGACCAAACTTTGCGCAAAGGCGGTGCTTTGACGGAGACAAACGCAGTGATGGGCACGCCCAGCTATATGTCGCCCGAACAAACGCGTGAATCGCGAGATGTCGACGGACGTACCGATGTGTGGTCTTTGGGGGTCGTTTTTTACCAGCTCGTCACCGGAGAATTGCCATTTGAAGGCGTCGATTATTACGAAGTACGAAAAGCGATTGTCGAACAACAACCCGTGCGTCGCCGGATGCCGCCCGCCGTCGAAGCTGTCGTCGAACGGTGTTTACGCAAAAAGCCGCATGATCGATACGCATCGGTTCGTGAACTTGCAGCAGATTTGGAACAACTGATCGAACCTGCAACAAGCAGCGGCAATGCGGTGCCGATGTCTCCTCCAGGCGTTGTTACGAATGGAGGTACCGTGG
>CAYSYX010000625.1:0-5384 GCA_964435055.1 uncultured Polyangium sp.
GCCCTGCGCGACCTGATTCACCTGTACCGGCACCCCGACAAACCTCTTCCGCCGCTTGAAATCACGTTCCGCGATTACGTTCTCGCCGACATCGCTTCCCGCGAATCGGCCGGCTGGCAACGTTCGCGTGCGTATTGGCTCGCCCGCGTGCAAGACCTGCCGCCCGCGCCTGAATTGCCCCTCGCCATCGATCCGTCGACCCTTGGCGCTGCTCACTTCAAACGCCGCCACGTGCACCTCGACGCCGCCGATTGGCTCGCGCTGAAACGACGCGCCGCACGTTATGGCGTCACGCCCGCAAGCGTGCTCCTCACCGCTTACGCCGCCGTTCTCGCCGCGTGGAGCCGTTCGTCGCGCTTCACCCTCAACATCACCGTTTTTCATCGCCCGGCGCAGCACCCGCACATCGGCGATATCGTGGGCAATTTCAGCTCCCTGGTGCTGCTCGCCGTGGACATGACCGGGCCGGCGACGTTCGAATCGCTGGTGTCTCGAGTCCAAACGCAGCTGTGGCGAGACCTCGAACATGCTCGCTTTTCCGGCGTGCAAGTCCTGCGTGAACTGTCCAGGAAAAACGGCGGGCAAACCAATGTGCTCATGCCCATGGTCTTCACGAGCGCCCTCGGTATGCCCGGATTTCGCGAAATGCCGGGGCTTTCCAGCGCCTTCGGTCTGACGCAAAGTTCGCAAGTCTTCATCAACCACGGCGCCTACGAAACCCAAGACGGTCTGGAACTGCGTTGGGATGCCGTCGAAGCCATCTTTCCCCAGGGCCTGCTCGACGCCATGTTTGGCGCGTACGCACACCTCGTCCGGAACCTCGCCGGCGATGATTCCAGCTGGACAAACACGTGCACCGTTCTTCCCGACACACATCGGCAAAGAATCGAAACCACCAATTCGACCGACGCGCCCGTGCCTTCAGGCCTGCTGCATTCCGCATTCGAACAACGAGCCCGCCTTCAGCCCGATGCTCCCGCGGTGGTCACGCCACACCGTACTGTGCGTTATGACGAACTGCTGCGTCGTGCCATGCAATTATCGTTGCGCCTCGAGGGATTGGGGGTTCGTTCAGGCGATCGCGTGGCCGTCATCGCGGAAAAAGGCTGGGAACAAATCGCCGCCGTGCTGGGCATTCTGCGTTCAGGAGCGGCGTATGTGCCGATGGATCCAAGCTTGCCGGAACGACGTCTGCACACGTTGCTCACGAATGCGGGCGCGCATTACGTGCTCACGCAGACGAGCGTCGATTCGCGCGTGCGGCTGCCCGAAGGCGTCGAACGGATTCTCGTGGACATCGAACCGCCATTTACCGGCCCGATTCCAGACGATGATTGCCCGGCCAAACCCACCGATCCGGCCTACATCATTTACACGTCGGGCACGACGGGCACGCCGAAAGGTGTCGTTATCGATCATCGTGGCGCCCTCAATACCGTCGTCGACATCAATACGCGTTTTGGCGTCACGGCAAACGACCGCGTCTTGGGGTTGTCGTCCCTGAGCTTCGATTTATCGGTCTGGGACATTTTCGGCACGCTTGCGGCCGGAGCTGCGTTGGTCCTGCCGGACGCTTCCGGTGCGCGAGATCCAGAGCATTGGATCGACCTGATGCAAGAGCACCACGTCTCGGTTTGGAACTCCGTACCAGCGCTGATGGAGATGTTTGTCGACGTTGCTCGACACGCCGGGGTAATCGCTGCAAAACAATTGCGCCTCGTCCTTCTGAGCGGCGATTGGATTCCCGTCACGTTGCCGAACCGCCTTCGGGCATTAAATCCTTCCGTCGAAATCATCAGCCTCGGAGGGGCCACCGAAGCCTCGATTTGGTCGATTTATTATCCCATCGGCCTTGTCGATCCGGTTTGGCGCAGCATTCCTTATGGTTTTCCGCTGCTCAATCAGCAGATGCATGTCTTCGACGACGCGCTTCGTCCTCGCCCCATGTTGGCCATCGGGGAACTCTACATTGGA
Source organism: uncultured Polyangium sp. (assembly GCA_964435055.1). Taxonomy (GTDB): domain Bacteria; phylum Myxococcota_A; class Polyangia; order Polyangiales; family Polyangiaceae; genus Polyangium. Next base: position 1,975 of record CAYSYX010000625.1, read on the forward strand.
GGTATCGGCGTGGCGATGGGCTATTGGGACGACCCACGACGCACGGCCGAACGATTCATTCAACACCCCACGTTGGGTCGCTTGTACCGCACGGGCGATATGGGGCGCCGTTTGTCGGATGGATCCATTGAGTTCCTCGGTCGTGAAGACGCCCAAGTCAAGATTCGTGGTTATCGAATCGAGCTCGAAGAAATCGAAGCGGTGTTATTGACGCATTCCGCGGTTCGTGCCGCCGTTGCCGCCGTGCGCCGGGATGTTTCGGGTGAACGGAGGATTTTTGCTTGGATCGTGCCGCATGTCGGCAAATCCGCGCCCGAGCCCGCGGCCCTGCACGAGCACCTGACGCAACGCTTGCCCGCGTACATGATCCCCGCCGGGTTTGGCGTTCTGGAATCATTGCCCCTTTCCTCGAATGGCAAAGTCGATCGCCAACGATTGCCGTCCATCGAAGTCGCGAACGCGAGCCCGTGCACCTCGCCCACGCTCGGACAAACGCCTGCGCAATCAACGCTCGTAAACCTTTGGAAAGAAATCCTGCGCCTCGATGAAATGCACATCGACGACGATTTCTTTGCGTTGGGTGGCGATTCCATCCTCGCCATTCAATTCATTTCCCGCGCCAAGTCGGCCGGTTTTTCGTTCTCCGCCAGGCATTTGTTTCAGCACCGAACCGTCCGCGAGCTCGCTGCATTGACGCAAGCCATCGCGCCACGTCCCGCCCCGCCGGACGTCGTCACGGGAGACGTCCCGCTCACGCCCGTGCAGCATTGGTTTTTCGCGCAATCGTTTGTCGATCCGCACCATTGGAATCAAGCCTTGCGCCTGGTGTTGCGAAAATCCGTGGGTGAAGAACAGCTTCGCCGAGCCTTGGGGGATTTGTTCCAAAGGCACGACGCCCTGCGTTTGCGCTTCGTACGCGAAACATCGCAATGGCGACAATTTTACGCCGAATCGCTTCCCGAATTGCCGCTCGATCGTGTGGACCTTTCCGCCATAGCCCCCGATCAACGCGAAGCGGAGATCTTGCGTATCTGCGCCGGCCGTCAATCCAGCTTGGATCTGCAAAACAACTTGGCTCGATTCACGCTCATCGATCGCGGCCCGGACGAACCCGCACAATTGCTCGTCATCTTGCACCACCTCATCGTCGACGGAATTTCTTGGCGCGTCTTGCTCGAAGAACTGGAAATGCTCCTCGAATCAATGACGTTGGGTATACCGCCGCAACTTCCTCCCACGACGACATCATTTCAGCAATGGTCCGAACGACTCAAAACGTTCGCTCAATCCGATTCGAGTCTTCACGCGACGTTGCCTTATTGGTTGTCCCTCGCGCAGCGCCCCGTCGCTCGTCTGCCCGTGGATCATGCCCACGGAGACAACACCGTCGCCTCGGCATCGACCGTGATTTGCGCCCTTTCCAGAGCGGAAACGCAATCCCTCCTTGGAAAAACTCCGCAACGGTTGGGCACGCGCATCAATGACATTTTGCTCGGCGCGTTGCTGATCGCCGTATCGGAATGGACAAATTCGACGTCATTGCTCCTGTCGCTCGAAAGCCACGGTCGCGAAGACATTTTCGATGGCGTGGACATTTCTCGAACCGTCGGATGGTTTACGAGCATCTTTCCGGTTTGGCTGGAACGACCGGACGGAGATGTCGGCGTCATTTTACAATCGGTGCACGCTCAGCTCGAACGTCTTGCGCACCGGGGATTCGGCTTCGGATTGTTGCGATATTTGGCCGGCGACGAAAGCGTGCAACAACAGCTCGAGGCCTTGCCGCGTCCGGAGATCAGCTTCGACTATTTGGGGCAATTCGACCAGCTGCTCGAACGGTCGCAATGGTTTGAATGGGAAGAACAGTCCGCAGGGCCGACGCGTAGCCCACGCAGTCATCGGCGGGATGTGCTGGAAGTCATCGGGGCCGTCGGCAATGGGCAGCTTCGTTTTACGTGGACCTTTGGCACGCAACTGCATGAACGAGCAACGATCGAACGAGTGGCCAATCGGTTTGTCGGCGCATTACGCGAGGTTCTCGCTCATGCCGAATTCACGTCAATGGCTTCGGCTTCCCAAAGCACGAGCGCACCTTCGACATCGGATTGAATCAATCGAAATCCGGCGGCTTTCAATTCCGCGGGAAATGTGGAATGATCCAGCGGAAAGTCTTTCCTTTTTCGTTTCGCGTGGCGTTGATCGTACCGTCGATCCAATCCCAATGCCGGAGCGGCGCCAAAGAATCGCCCGCCCGGAGCGACGACGCGTCGTAATTCGGCCAATGCGGCATTTCGTTTCGCGACGAATTGCAGGCCCAAACTGCATAATACGACATCGACGGCGCCATCGACGCACGGAAGCTGCATCAAATCACAACACAGGAGCGTTCCCGCCAATGAAAAACGCTGCAATCGCGCAGCGGCTCGACGTAACATGGGCAAGGAAAGATCAGCGCCAAGGTATGACGCTACGCCGACGCGCGCCGCCTCTTTCACGGAGAAAAGCCCCGTACCTCCGGGAACATCCAGCAATGTACGACCTTGGGCAGCGGAGATGGCGCGCTGATGCAGCCGTTCGAGACAATCGCGCCGCACGCCGAAGACGCGGGGGAGACTGAAAAGCGGCAACGACCAATCGTAAATGGCGGTCATCCAAGAATGAAAATAAAAGGCATTGGAAATATCGGGAGAAAAGTCGATCGTTCTTTGTTCGAATCGATAACGATGTTCTTTCGCGCAAATGACTTCCCCGCTTGCGAACGTAAGCGCTGTGCGATCCCGGGGGCAACAGAGCCCAATCAAGTTTGTCGGCGGCTGCATGGCACAATCATTTCTACGTCAATGAAGGCTCAAGCTGCCATGATCCCGGCAACACGTCAAGGCGAACCTCTTTCGGTCATGCGCATGGGATTCGATTTCAAAGCCGGAAGCAAAAATCGGCTCTGAAAAGAGCACTCCCAGCAATCGTTGATCAAAACAATCGATAAATGAAACCCGACGCGACACCATCGACGGTCGCCAATACGTCTTTTCTATCTCGTCTCAGCGCTACGACCGTCGGCTACTCATCTTTTCAAGCTCGAACCACCGAATCGACCGTCGCCGCAAGCTCCCGACAACCTCCCGCGACGGTTGAAACGGTCGCGCGAAGGTGCGGACACGCTTCCGGAAGCGATTTCGTGGTCGGGATCGCTGAATTTGGCGGCCCAATGCAATGCATGAAACAAATCCCTATGCATCTGCATTGCAGCTGTATTCTTTGGAGTTCAATTCGCGCATCCGAAGGTTCGGGGCCGGCGGAGAGTCCCGAAAAATAATGCGAGGAAGCTCGAAAAAAGTCTTCCCAAGCGTCGATTATTTGGCATAAGCTGGGATCGGAGCCATGCAAACGCAATCGGAAAAGGTCGAGGG
>CAYSYX010000626.1:0-5364 GCA_964435055.1 uncultured Polyangium sp.
CCGGTCTGCTGCGCGAACGGCTGAAACCGGATCGTCCGGAGAAAGGCTGGGATCGCATTTTCATGGCTGTGGGAGGTATTGCGACCATCTCCATCGTCGTGGTCGCTCCGCTCGATTATTTCTTGCACCTTTGCCCTCGAGTTCCCGATTGGCTCGTATATGCCGGGGCCATTCCCTTTCTTGGAGGTGACGGGATCATCGCGTGGGTCATGGGGGAAAACCCATTTCTCGAGCGTACCGTGCGCATTCAAGAGGACCGCAATCAAATGGTCATTACGACGGGGCCTTATGCCATCGTCCGGCATCCGATGTACACCGGATTCATGATCTCGAGTTTGGGATGGCCGCTCGTGCTGGGGTCCTATTGGGCGGCGATTCCCGTGTTGCTGCTCGACATTTCGTTCATCGTGCGCACGTCATTGGAGGATCGGACGCTGCAGGAAGAATTGCCCGGATATCGTGAATATGCGCGGAAAACGAAGTATCGATTGCTGCCGGGCGTCTGGTAATCACCACGTATCCAGCATGGCTTTTCGAGGTCCTGGTTCGGGGACGGACGTGAGCGCGCGAAGGATCCATTTTCGCGTATCGGCCGGATCGATGACGCCGTCGATTTCCAAGAAACTCGCCGTGCTGATGGCTTTGCCGCGATCATACGCGTAGGCGACGGCCATTTGGAACATTTGTTCGCGTTCCTCGGGCGTTTCGAGCGCGGCCAATTGCTTTTTCAGGGCCAAGTTCACGGCGCCTTCGATGCCCATCCCGCCGAATTCTCCCGTGGGCCACGATATCGTAAAAAATGGCGCGTGGAAATGCCCGCCCGCCATCGCTTGCGCTCCCAAACCATAACCTTTGCGCAAAACGACCGTGAGAAATGGCACGCGCAAACTTCCCGCGACGGCGAACATTCGCGACGCGTGTCGCACCAACGCCGTCGTTTCGGCTTTCGGTCCCACCATGAATCCAGGCGTGTCGCACAAGGAAAGGATTGGCAAGCCAAACGTATCACAAAGCTGCATGAACCGGGCGGCTTTGTCCGCCGCATCCGTATCGATCGCTCCGCCCAGGTGATAAGGATTGTTGGCGATGAGGCCCATGGGTTTTCCTTCAATGCGCACGAGGGCCGTGACGATGCCCAGGCCAAACTCTTTTCGCAGCTCCAGCACCGAATCGGTATCCGCGAGCAATTCGATGAGCGGTCGAATTTTGTACGCGCGGCGGCGTCGTTCCGGTAAAACATCCCGCAATTTCGTTTGATCCGCATGTGTCCACGTCGGCAATGCACCTTGAAAATACGCCAGATACTTTTTCGCGACGGCGACCGCTTCAGTTTCGTCGGCGACTCGAATATCCACGACGCCATTTTTGCTTTGCACATCGATGGGCCCGATTTCTTCGGGTTTGCATACGCCGAGGCCTCCGCCTTCGATCATCGCGGGTCCGGCCATTCCGATGTTGCTGTTTTCCGTGGCAATGATCACGTCACACGAACCAAGCAATACGGCATTACCGGCAAAACATCGCCCGGACACGATTCCCACGCGTGGGGCAACGCCGCTCAAGGCCGCGAACCGCAAAAAACCCGGCGTATCGAGGCCCGCGACCCAAGGCATATCCGTATCGTTGGGTCTTCCTCCGCCACCTTCCGCAAAAAGCACGATGGGCAAACGCCATTGCGCTGCCAAGGCGAGCATGCGGTCGAGTTTTTTATGGCCCATGCCGCCTTGGGTTCCCGCAAAAACGGTGTAATCGTACGCGAGCACCATGGAGCGGGCTTTTTCGCGGCCGAACTGCGCCGCGTTGATTGTGCCGATTCCCGCGACGAACCCATCGGCCGGGCTATTTTTGACCAGCTCCTCGACGGAATGGCGTTGGCGTTGGGCGGCGAGAGCCAATCCGCCATATTCGATGAAACTGTCGTGATCGACCAAATCGGCGATATTCTCACGCGTCGTGCGTTGTCCCGTCTTTCGTCGCCGCGTCACGGCATCGGGACGCCCCTCGTCCGTCGTGGCGTGGATCCGTTGGCGCAATTCCTCGAGTTCGGGTCGTTCGGCGGTCAAATCGCGAGATTCGGACATGAACGGCATATAACGCAGAGCAGAACGTGGGGACAAGTTTTTTGGGGAACCGGAGTTCACGTAATGGTCCGGCGGGGTCCGCGAGTGCGGGTGGCGATGGCATCGTCTTTGGCCGGATCTTTCCGACGCAAAAATCTGGACTTCCCAAAAACCCCGGCGTAACATCCTCGCGCGGACAAACAATGCAAACGCGTTCGATACGTGCGAGGTTTTTCGAGACACACGTATCGTAACCGTAAGCGAACGTGACGAACATGCGGTGGCTGGAAGTCGAAGTGGAGACGCGGGGCAATGAAATCCACGTTCGCGCACGGGGATCTCGAGGCGAACGGCCTGCTCCGCACGTTCTTGCTTCTGCCGTTACGTCAAATTCTTTGCCGGCATTGGCCCAACACGTCGGTCGAGCCGTGCATGTCGGCAGGCCACTTTCGAGTCCCGCAATCGAGTTGGCTCAGACCATTCATGTCGAATTGTTTCGCGACGAATTGCGCGAACTGCTGGCTCGATTGACGGATATTTCCGCGGGCGGGGACGGGGAGCGAAGTCATTGCGTTCTCGTTCGGTTTTTCCTACAAAATGCCGCATTGCAGGCGTTTCCCTGGGAGGTTCTTTGCAAATCGGGTTCACCCGATGCATTTTTGGGGACGGATCCAAGGTTGCTCGTGGCGCGTGGCGTTTCGTCGCTCGATCCGTGGGCTCCGCGCGAAGTGCTCGAAGCCGTACGATTGCTCGTGATTGCGCCGGGACCTGAATCGCCCGCCGTGGAAGCATTACGATTTGCTCTCGACACCGAAATCGCGGAAGGGAAAATCGAATGGCTCGATCCCATCATGGGGCCCGATATTGGTGCCAAGGTCTTGTTCGAGCGATTGCGACGAGGAAAAGCCCCGCACATCGTCCATTTCATCGGCCACGGAACAGTGGATGATCGCGGTCGACCTGCATTACGTTTGGCGGACGATGACGAGGAAGAGGTATGGTTGCCCGTCGACGTGCTGGCTCGGGAACTGGCGCTGTTTTTCCTGGAAGAACTTCGCCTCGTGGTGCTCGAAGCGTGCGAGGGCGCAAAACCCGGCGTATTCGGCAGTGCGGGGGAAATCCTGGCCCGAGCGGGCGCGGACGCGGTCGTAGCGCATTTGTATCCCGTGCGCGCGGATGTGGCGCGGGGTTTTTCCGTGGAAATGTATCGGGCGCTCACGTCGCACGCATTGCACGGCGATATCGGCTCGAGCGTTTCGGCGGCTAGACGAACGTTGGCGAATCAAAACGCCTCGGCGTTTTCGCCGGTTTTGTATTTGCGCGGCGCCGATTCGATATTATTCGATTTTTCGCAACGTGTGCCCGTGCCTTCCATTCCGCGACCGAATCGCGGTTCGCTTGCGCCGGCGTTGCAAATCATTTTGGACAAACCGCCCTATTCCGTGGTCGTCGGCGATATGGACCAGGATCGCGTGGTCCTGAAACAAGAGCTGCTCACGTTTCTTCGGGAAAACGGCGATACTCCGGATGCGCATTTACCTCTGAGTGCTCTGACCCAACGATGCATGCTGCGTTTCGGCGATGAAGTGTTGCAATCGCTTTTTCAGCAAGCCATTGCCGGCACGCTTCAGGAAAACCCTCCGCCATTGATTGATGCCTTGGCGGCGGTCATTCCGCCGGGCGTTCACGTGACATTGCTTTGGCGTCCGCACCTCGAGCGGGCCATTGCGGCAAAGCAGCCGAAGAAGAATATCTATGCCGTTCAGGTCTCCTTGAGCAGTACGAATGTTCGTCCGCGAATCGTCAAACGCCCGGCCGGTGCGGCCGTTTGGAAGATGGAACCTGTTTTACCCAAGCAATTCAACGTGGACGAAGACATCATCGTTTTGCGCATGTATGGCGGATATTCGCCCGAAGCGCGCCCGATTTTTTCTCAACCCGTCGTGACGGAAGACGACCACATTCACGGTATGCTCGGAGATAGGCCACCGCAATGGCTCGACGAACTTTTGGCGACCACGCGAATGCAACCGGGGTTGTGTTTGGGTTTGTCCGTTCTTGATTGGCGCAATCGCTTGCTTTTGCGTTGGTTGTATGACGAGCGACCGCCGCCCAAAGACAGTTTGGTGATTTTGCCGGCGAATGCCGATGCGGCCGAGCCGGAAATATGGCTCAATGGTGGTGGTCTGCCGGGAACGGCACGTATTGCGGCAGTGCTCGAGGATCCCGCTCGATTGGCGGCGCAGATTCAAGCGTACGCAAAAGAAGGGGGCGCATGAGCAAAAACCCCTTTCCGGGACCTCAACCGTATCGATCTGCAGAGCGGCAATGGTTTTTCGGTCGTGATGATCTGACACGTCAGTTGTCGGGATCCATTCTCGCCAATCGCAGCGTGATGGTGCATGGGCCGAGCGGCGCAGGGAAATCGTCGTTGTTGCAAGCGGCGGTGCTTCCTTTTCTCGTGGAAAAGCACAATGCGCGCCTGATATCCATTGATGGTTGGCCGGAAGGCGAAGAGCCTTTGGCGTGGTTTGAGGACGCACTTTATTCGGGACTCGGATTGCAGCCCGTTTCAGCCGACGAACCGACGCGGGAAAAGATTTTTCGCGCGATTCGAGCTGCTGCGCGAGCTTCATCGCGTCCGCTCGTGATTTATTTGGACCAAATCGAGCAGCTCTTTTTTACCGGACGAGCAATCTCCGATACGCAGCAATTTTTCGAATGTTTGGAAGAAGTGATTCAAATGCCGCTCCGTTCGGTGCGGGTGATAGTTTCGATTCGTGAAGATTACATGGGGCGTCTGCGCGATTGTCTTCGGGATTTGCCGCGTATTCGCGAAAATGCATTTCGTGTCGGACCGCTCATGGTGGGGGAATTGGTCGACGCGGTCGTGAGCGCCGCCGCTGCGGGCGAACCGGCGCAATCGTGGTCCGTCGAAGAAGTTCGCGCGTTGATGTTGCAGGTTCGATTGCCCGGACAATCTCCGACCGATGAAGCCGAAGCGCAATCGGCTTATGCACAGATCATTTGCCGAGCGTTGTTTCAAGAGCGAGTGACCAATGCCTCGGTGGATGCTTCCGCGGCCGAACCCATATTGGAACGATATTTGGAATCGACCCTCGCCGAATTGGGTTCCCTGCGTGAAAAAGCGCAGTTGATTCTCGAAGGACACCTCGTGGCGATGGACGGAAGCCGCACGTTGCGCACCGAAAAAGAATTGGGTCGTATCGTCGAGCCGTCCGAATTGGCGATTATTTTGAAACAATTGGAATCGTCGGCGATTTTGCGGGCCGAAGAGCACCAT
>CAYSYX010000627.1:0-5359 GCA_964435055.1 uncultured Polyangium sp.
GCCGAATGGAACACCACGGGCCGCAAGGGAATTGCCGATGGTATCGGATTCGGCCAGCCCCGTCATATTGAGTTGCCTTGCCGTTGCGGTCGCGGTTTGTCCCATCGGACAGAAGTTGTCGCAACGTTTCCACCAATCGGGATACGACGTATTCGCCGCCGTCCCCAGATTCGTTTGATCCGAGCAAACATCGGCCGATGCATGGCGCCAAAAGAGGTTGTATCCACCGCCGACCAAACATTGAATGAGCGTCGGCGCGAGCGTCGCCGCGGCCGGCACTCCCGAACACGCACCGTCGCAACCGTAAACGGCGTAATGGTATGTCCGAGGATCCGTCGGCGTATTGGGCAGGAGATTTCGAAGCGGCTCGGTCGAGGTTTCTCCCGTTCCCACGTACACAATCGTGGCCGCCGGATCATTCGGGTCTGTCGGAGCGGAACCCAATTTGCGAACAATGATCGACGACGGCTTGATCGACTTGGTCCAATCGAGCTTGACGTTTTTCCCGACCACCGTGACGGTCAAATTCATGGGATCTTGCGGACCCATCGCGCCCCCGCCCGCGCCTGCGCCACCCCCCGCACCGCCCATGCCCCCTGCGCCACCCATTGCGCTTCCACCCATGCCACCAGCGCCGCCCATGCCGCCTACGCCACCCATGCCGCCGGCACCACCCATGCCGCCTGCGCCGCCGGTACCGCTCGAACTCGTGCTGCTGCTCGAACTGGTCGTTTCCGAGCCGCCGGAGCTGCTCGAGGCTCCGGGCGTGCCTGTGGTTCCATTGGGCCAGGGTTTTTCATTCTGATCCGTACATCCGGACGAACCAAGGATGACACCGCCGACGAGAAGAGATCGTAAGACGAATTTTTGCATGGCTACACCTCGCACAGGGACGCTCGAATTCGTTTGTAGGTAGAACAAATTTCGTGCCGAGTCAGCTGATTCAGTCGGCGATTTTGTGACGCAGCCACAAGGATGGTTTCTCGATGAGGATGTGCATCAAGTAGGCGATGACGCCGGAGAGCAGAAGGGTGAACGCGAGCGAGACGACCCAGCACAACGCGAGCGAAACGCCTTTGGTGTGGAGCGATTTGACCGCCGGAACCACGAGGTGATCGATGATTGGTATGTGCACCAAGTAAATGCCGTAACCGAGCGTGGCGAGGCGACGAAAGAGCGGAAGCGAAAGCGCACGCGAGATGAGGCCGTCGCTGTGCAGAAGCAGCGGCACCGCGCACAAGTACATGACGCTGGTGATGGTTCCCCACGCGAACACTTTGACGAGCTGGATGTGCTGCGGGCCGAACATGGCCGGCTGGAGCAGCAACCAGAGGCACGTGAGGGCGGGCAGGGCGAGCATCGCACGGTGCAGCGGGACGTCGAGCCACTTGGCCAGGACGTCGCGATAATTGCGATGAATCAGCGCGATGAGAATGCCCGCGATGAGCGTGTCGAAGCGGGTGTACGTCCGGAAATACAGGGCGCCGTAGAGGACGAAATCGTTCCAAGGACGCCAGCGGTAATAGATGCCGAGCCGCGTGACGAGCGCCGCGAGACAGAGCGCACCGAGAAGCATGATGCGGCTGCGGTTCGTCTTCAATCGTTGGAGGACAAAGAATAGAACCGGTACGAACAGGTAAAACTGCTCTTCGAGCGCCAACGACCAACCCCAGAACATGATGACCTGCGGGCGATGGAGCGAGACGAAGTTTGTCAGGTACGTGTACTCGTAAACGAGGTGCTTGTGCTGCATTTCGGTCATGGGAAACGCGAGCGCGAGGACGGTGAGCACGACGTAATACGAGGGAAACGTGCGTAAGATGCGGCGGAGGTAAAACCGGCGAAGGTCTTGCGAACCGGTGTGTTCGATCGAGCGCAGCAGGATGGAGCCGATGAGAAAACCGCTCAGGACGAAGAAGAGATCCATGCCGAAAAAAATCGACGTGGAGAAGTCGACGAACGGTTTGTACAAAGGCACGTCGTTTTCACCCCAAAGGATCCACGACACGTGCCATTGGACGACGCTGATGATGCCCAAGACGCGCAGGCCGTGCAGCGACGGGTAACGATTGTCGAGAAGCTCGAGCGACAAGAATCGCGACAGCCGAGAAGGGGGCTTCTGTGATTCTGCGGCAAGGGCTGCGTCCGACATGAGGGCGCGCATCCTAATACGATTGGCGCATGGTACGTCCAGCGCCGAGATGAGGAATTCCGAGGTGCCTTTTTGCGGAGGCGAGTGGTATCAAGCGTGCCTGCAATGAAACCCTGGTCCGTGCTGCGAAGCCAAACCATTGTCGACCGGAAGTGGTTGACGGTCAAAGAACAACATATTGCGTTGCCTCACGGCGGTGAGATCGGCGAGTTTCACTTGATTGAATCTCCCGATTGGGCCTCGACGTTGGCCATTACCGAGACGGGTCGATTGGTGATGGTCGATCAATATCGGCATGGAGCCGCGCGGGTGAGCCGCGAACTTCCGGCAGGAATGATCGACCCCGGAGAAACCCCGGAACAAGCGGCACGGCGCGAGCTGGAAGAAGAAACAGGGTACGTCGCGGAACATTGGGAACATTTGTTGACGATCAATACGGAACCGGCCCGACACACGAATCGAGCGCATTTCTATTTTGCAAAAGGTGCCCGCCTGGCCGGGGACCAACGCGTCGAGCCGAGCGAGTTCATTCATGTGGCGTTGGTCGAGCCAAACGAGCTTCTGCGAGCGATCGCCGACGGAACCATCGTGCACGGGGTGCACGTAGGGGCGATCATGTTGGCGGTTGCCCGAGGTCTGGTGGGTGAACTTTGAAACGGGAGACGCGGAAAAGCGGCCGGCACTTTGTTGACTTCGCTCGAAAGTGCCCGGCACCTTGTTCGACACCGTGTTGACTTCGCCGCGTCCTCCCCGATCGGTGCCCGTTCGTCGCTACGGTTTCGCGTTTTTCTGCGTCATTGCCTGCGTTCTGACCGTGTTCATTCTGCGCGCACGCACCCCGGGCCCGCAGCCGAGCCATCGTTTGTCCCACCGGACCTCCGTTTTGGTTTTTCACCCGGCCAAACCCACCCCGTCCCCGTCACCACCTGCCCCGAAGAGCATCGTTGTCGCTTTCACGGGCGATATTTCAATTTCGCTGGGCGTCAGCCAAGTTCTCTCCGACCATTCGCAGGCGCATTTTCCGTTCGGTGATGTCGCCGAGCGCCTGCGTTCGTACGACTTGCTCGTCGGAAACCTCGAATGTGTCATTACCACGCAGGGCGAACCGATGATTCGGGAGCCGCTCATCGCCCCTGTGGAAACGCCGAAACTCCTCCTCGACGCCGGGTTTGACCTCGTTTCCATTGCCAACAATCATACGCTCGACATGTCCCGCGCGGGTTATTTGGAAATGCTCGCGAAACTCGATGCGGCCGGTTTGGCCCATTTCGGTTCCACGACCGCCGATCCGCAACGTGATCCCATCGTCATTCGTGAGGTTCAGGGGATTCGCATGGCCTTGATCGGTCATTTCAATCGCGAAGAAAAACGCGCCGTCGAAGACGTCGCCCGAGCCCGCGCCAAAGCCGATATCGTCATCGTGTTCGAACACTGGGGCGTCGAATATTCGCACGTGCCCGTCTTGCATCAACGTTTACTTGGACGAACCCTGATCGATGCCGGCGCCGACGCGGTCATCGGAGCGCACGCGCATATCGTGCATCCCATTGAAGTGTACAAGGATCGATTGATTGCTTATGGATTGGGGAATTTCGTTTTCTCGAGTATGGTGCGTCAAGGTACGCATACCGGAGCCGTTTTGGAACTCGAAATGGACCGCCGGGGGATTCTGTCACGTCGTTTTCGTGCTGTGCATATCGACGCTCGAGGCGCACCTCATTGGCACGGCGACGTCATGGACGAACCAATGCTCGACCCTCCCGGACCAAGGCCGCTTGGTCCACTTTGAAAACGACCGAAGCACGTCTTGCGAATCGTTTGGATTTCCTGTACCGATCGGAGAATGCAAAAAACTCGAATTTTCTTTTCCGTAGTCGGCGTTGCGATGGGTTTGGCAATTGCTTCGGGATGCGGCAGCGATCCTCCCAAAGGCAATGGTGGCAATGGTGGTGAAGGCGGCGAACCTTGGGGCGCCGGCGGCAGTGGCGGCGCTGGTGGTGCCGGTGCCACCTCCACGTCCAGCTCCACGAGCGGCAGCACGAGCAGCGGATCAATGAGCGGCAGCACGAGCAGCGGTTCGATGAGCGGTTCGTCGAGCAGCGGTTCGAGCGGCGGCGGCGAACCTCCTGCAATGAATGGAATGACCGCGGCCCACAATGCGGCGCGTGCAGCGGTGAATCCTCCGGCACCGACGCCCATTCCTCCGCTCACGTGGGACCCCGCCATTGCGGCCGTCGCTCAAGCTTATGCCGAAAACTGCGTTTTTCAGCATAGCAACAACCCATACGGAGAAAACCTTTATGCCACGACGGGAGGCGGAAGCCCGCAAGACGTCGTCGGTTCGTGGGTCTCGGAAGCCGCGAATTACAATTATTCGTCGAATTCGTGCAATGGTACGTGCGGCCATTACACGCAGGTCGTCTGGGCAAACTCGTTGGGTCTTGGTTGCGGCATGGCCGTGTGCAACAAGAATTCCCCGTTCGGTGGCGGATCGTGGGAGATCTGGGTTTGCAATTACGATCCGCCGGGGAACTTCATCGGCGAACGACCTTACTGAGGGATTTTCGCGCGCGTGAAATACGCGAATGGGAATCAGACGGTCGCGGCGAGGGCTCGAGCGAAATCGAGCCCCGTCACGACGCCCAAAAGATCGCCGTTGTCCATGGCGAACACGCGTCGCGCCCGCGCTTCGAATGCATGCGCCGCCGCGCGATACAACGGCGTCTGTACGTGTTGCATCACGAGCCCGTAATTCATCACGTCTTCGACGCGCGTATTCGGCGACAAATCCCGCGCAGCGAGCGCTTCCACCTGCGTAAATGCTCCCACCGGATATCCGACTTCGTCAATGATGGCGATTCCCGTGACGCCCACGCGATCGAGGCGCGACGTGGCATCCGCAATCGTCGCCGTGATGGGCAATGTAATCACCGGATGCGACATCGCGTCTTTGACCGGCGTATCGATATGCAACGCTCGCACCGCCGCCAACACTTCTTCAATGCTGAATACACCGGCGACGCGACCTTGGTCTTCGACGTAAACCCGATGCACATGGTTATCCACCATCGCTCGCGCGGCATGCCCGACATGCGCGTCCGCTGCGACCGTGATGAGACCCGCACGCATGTGTTCCTTGGCAGGCTCCGCCGGCAGTTCGATCGCCTGAATTCCAGCCAGCGAGGCCGGTTGAAGACGACCCACGCG
>CAYSYX010000628.1:0-5353 GCA_964435055.1 uncultured Polyangium sp.
GTATGTACTCCCGGCACGTCCGATTGCGAGATCGGCTCATGCAATGACAAAGGCGCGTGCGTCGCCGCCGCTGCGCCGAATGGCACGGCGTGCAACGATTACGACGCGTGCACCAAATCCAGCATTTGCTCGAACGGAGTCTGCGGTGGAGGCAGCGCGGTCGCCAGCTGCTCGACGTATTTGGACAGCAGTTTCGAGTCTTGTCCCGGTGGCTGGACGCTGAACGGCGATTGGCAATGCGGCGTGCCGGATAACGTCGGACCGCTCAATGCGCACATCGGCACGGGCGTATTGGCCACGCAAGTCGCGGGCTTGTATCACGTCAATCAGACGTATGCGATGACGACGGCGAATTCGCCGGCGATTGACTTGACGATGGCCACGAATCCAATGGTCTCGTTCTGGGCCTGGGATCATACCGAAGGCGGTATTTTCGACGGTTGGAACCTGAAGATCAGCGTCGATGGCGGGCAATCGTTTGCCCAAGTGGCGAACGTGACGCCGCCGTATAACCTGACGATTGCGGGTCAACCCGCGTGGGGCGGAGACAATTCGGTCGCCGGGTGGCGCAATTTCATGGCCGATTTGACGGCTTATGCGGGTAAGAACGCCATTCTGCAATTCGCATTCCGCAGCGATGGAGCAACGGTGTACCCGGGCGTCTACGTCGATGACGTGATTGTCGCTGAGCCGCTGCAAATCCCGATGTACATCACGACGGGTTCGGCGCTTCAGGACATTTATTCCGGAATGGATTATTCGCAGCCGCTCGCGAAGTTGGGTGGAACGGCAAATTCGGTTTGGAGCATCGTACCGGGTGGTCAAAATGCGGCTTGGTTGACGATTGATCCGATGACCGGCACGCTGCTGGGCACGCCGAGTCCCGCGGATGTCGGTCAGGTCAAAGTGACGGTGCACGTGGAAGAACCCACATTGCCGTCGAATTACGCCGAAAAGACATTCTCGTTCCACGTCAAAGCCAATACGTACTACACGAGCTTCGAGGGAATGTGTCCGGCGGGTTGGACATTGACGGGCGATTGGGAATGCGGCAAGCCGACGATGGTCGGTCCGACCGCGGCTTACATCGGCAATCAATGCGTCGCCACGAAGATTGCTTCGTTTTACAGCAATCAGCAAACATGGGCCGCAACGACGGCAACTTCACCCGACATTGACTTGACAAACGCTTCCAATCCCGTCCTCACGTGGCGCATGTGGTACGACACGGAAGGTTCGACCTACGACGGCGTGAACCTCAAAGTGAGCACCGATGGCGGTATGACGTATACGCTCGTCAGTGCCGTAGCGCCGATGTACACGTTGACGATCGCGGGGCAACCTTGCTGGGGCGGTCATCAAGGCGCGAATGGTTGGCAATTCATGCAAGCGGATCTCTCGCCGTACATCGGTCAGGTGATCAAACTGCAATTCGGTTTCCAATCGGATACTTCCGGAACGTTCCCCGGCGTATACATCGACGATTTCTTCATCAACTGAGGAGAACCTCATGCGTCGTCATAACTTGCTTTTCTTGGGCCTTGGTTCGATATGGATCGCGGCAGCGTGGATAGGCTGTGCGGAGCCGCTCAACCCTAACTTAACCTCGAGCAGTTCCAGTTCGTCCAGCTCGTCCAGCACCTCGGGATCCGGCGGATCCGGAGGTGACGGCGGTGGAATCACCATGACGGACGGAGGAACTCCGGACGACGGAGCGTGCGTCACGACGAGCGCGGAAGCGCGCCGCGTGCCGCTCGATATCCTTTTCCTGATTGATCGGTCGGCGAGCATGTCGGGACCGAAATGGGAAGGAACGAAGACGGCATTGAATACGTTCTTCAATGATCCGGCTTCGGCGGGCATCGGCGCGGGGATGGTGTATTTCCCGGCGCAAAAGGCGGATGTCTGCAATCCGCAGAGTTATTCGATCCTCGACGTGCCCATTGCGCTTCTTCCGGCCAATACTTTCGCTTTGACAAACTCGATTCCGTTCTCGCCTCTCGGAACGAATACGCCGACCTACCCGGCGCTCGAAGGAGCGTTGAAAGCGGCGACGGCGTATCAAGATGCGAATCCGACGCACAAAGTCGTCGTCGTTTTGGCCACGGACGGCGATCCGACGTCGTGTCCGCCCACGACCATCGACGAGATTGCTTTCTTGGCCAAAACAGCGATCAATTACAACGGCGTGCGTACATTCGTGATTGGCGCGCAAGGTTCGACGATCGCCAATCTCGATAAGATCGCCGCGTCCGGCGGGACGACGAAAGCTTACGACATCACGCAGGACATCACGGCGTTTGCCGCAAAGATGGAAGAGATTCGGTCGGAAGCGTTGGCGTGTGATTTCGAGATTCCCGAGCCGCCCAATGGTGAGAAAATCGATTTCAACCGCGTGAACTTCACGTACACGCCCAAAGGCCTGGGCACGCCGAAACTCATTCCGCGCGCCATGGATCTCGCGGATTGTGGCAATGACGCTGCGTGGTATTACGACAGCAACCTCGGGCCGACGAAGATCATTCTGTGCCCGGCGTCGTGCACGACCGTGCAGGCCGACGAAGCCGCCAAAGTCTCCGTGCTTTTTGGCTGCGATTCGATTCTCAAATGAAATACACTGGCGACGCTCGTATCTTTGCGTCGGCAGTGCACAGCGGGTGATCCGAGCTTGAACTAGACTAGGGACAAGAAGGGTAGGTATTTGGCTTATGAAACATCGGCGTTGGTTCGGTTTTGCTTGTGCAACCGCGTTCCTCACGGGCTCGATTGCGATGGGTTGTGGCAGTGACACACCGTCGACAACGAAAACCTCGACCAGCTCGAGCAGTTCGTCGAGCACGTCGTCGAGCAGTTCGTCGAGCAGCAGCGGCGAAGGCGGAATGGGCGGTCAAGGCGGCGGGGATGCATGCCCGACAAACGAAGGGCTTGTCCTGGCCGTGAGCGAGCTTTATTTCGGCGAAGGCAACAGCGGCGAATGGAAAGCCTTCGGGTATGACCTCGACGGCAAAGCATCGACGGGAAATTCCAAGGACCTGTGCATGCCAAACGCGGGCGGAGATCCCCAAGTCTCGCAACCGGACGGCGATAACGGCAACGACAATTCGTTCGGGAAAAACCTCCTGCCTCTGGTTCTTCAGCTGTATCCGACGTGGGTCAACGACATCAACCTCGGTATCGACAACGGTCGTTTCACGGCCATCGTGAAGATGATGTGCGCGCCGGAATCGGGAGATGCGAAGTCGTTCGACACGAAACTCTTGAGCGGCACGACCTTGGGCAAACCGCCGCTGTTTGACGGGACAGACGTTTGGCCGATCGAACCCGGTCTGCTCAACGATCCGATGGATCCGGAATCCGCGTCGGTCATCTTCAAGGGCAGCTCGATTACCGGCGAGACCTACGACGCGGGCAAGGACGTGCGGTTCATCATTTCGGTCCCTGTCAAGACGGCCATGGCGAGCACGTCGATCAAGCTGACGCTGTATTCGGCACGGATCAAAGCGACGTTCGACCCGGGTCGCAAGACGGCCACGAGCGGCATGATCGGCGGCGTGCTCGATACGGAAGAGTTCGTCGCGGAACTCAAGAAGGTCGGTTCGTTGATGAACTTGTGCGGCAATCCGTTGTTCGACAACTTGCTGAAACAGGTGCGTCAATCGTCGGACATCATGGTCGACGGGACGCAAGATCCGACCAAGCCTTGCAACGGCATTTCGATGGGCCTCGGCTTCGAATTGGGTCCGGCGCAAATCGGCATGGTCGGCCCGGCCAATCCCGTCGGCAACGCTTGCCAATGAGCACCACGCGGGGCGTGTTTACTCGCAGATAGTGGACACGCCCCTGCCCTGCCCGGTTCTGCCCGGTCCTGTCCTGTTCATGTCGTCCGGTCGTCGCCATGATGGTCGACATGAACACGATCCTGAAACAACCCCTCGTCACCGATAAAGAACTTTTCACGCTCGCCAACGCGCTCTCGCCTGCGGAATGCGCGAAGATGATCGCCCGCGCGGAACGCGGCGGATTTGCGAATGCCCCCGTCACGGTAGGCGTGAATCGCTACATGATGATCCCGGATTTGCGCAACAATACGCGGGTCATCATCGACGATATCGAGCTTGCTCGGGACCTTTGGCCGCGGGTCGAGTCATTCATGCCGAAGCGCATCGGCATGTACGAAGCCGTGGGGCTCAATGAACGATTCCGGTTTTACCGGTACGAACCGGGGCAACAATTCGATTGGCATCGAGACGGCGCGTTCGTGCGTTCGGACGAAGAACAGAGCTTCTTGACGCTCTTGTTTTACTTGAACGACGATTGCGAAGGCGGGACGACGGACTTCATGTTCGTCGCCGACCATGAATTGCAGGTGATTCCTCGAGCGGGCATGGGGCTTGTGTTTTCACACCCGCTCTATCATCGAGGTGCGCCGGTGACGGCCGGCAGGAAATATGTTTTGCGTACGGACGTGATGTATCGGCGGATCGTGACGCCGTACATGGATTGAAAAATCGCGGTGTTCAACGATTACGACGGTTTGTCGTTTCATCCACGGCGGAACCATTGCGGCGAGCGACGCGGGGCGGGCGTTTGGTCGACGTGGCGTCGTCGGTGCCGGGATGGACGACATCGAAATCGTCATCGCGGAATTCGAGGTTTCGGGCGTCATCTTCGGCGGCGCGTAAACAAGCTTCGCGCATGGCTTCGTACGACACGGGATCGGCCAATTTCAAATTGCCCGCGCGAGCCTGCATGCATGTATCCGCGGCGGAGAGCACGTTCGTCGTCGCCACGGCGGCTTCGCGTCGATCGACGGGCGGCAAGGGGCTCACGTGCGTGATGGGCTTTTTCGCCCCCGCGGCCATGAAAATCCCTCCGACGCCGATGAGAGCCAACGCTGCCAAGTGCTTCGCTGATTGCATGAGAACCTCGTCCGGCTTTGGGGCTTATTCGAGCTACGCAACGTGGGCCAAGTTTGTGGTGAAGATTTTTGGCCCGCAGCTCGGATGGCTCGGCCTGGACGTTGATGTCATACCTCCCCTCGCCCAAACGCCTTGTTTCCCCGACCTTTTCCACTCGGCATCGTCTTTGCCAAGACCCGATGCATCCTTTGTTGGAGGTTTCATCATGTCGCGACAACAACTCCTTTCGCTCGTCGGGCTCTGTGTTTTGCCGTATCTTGCCGCTTGCAGTGCCGATTCCTCCGGCGACGGCGGCGCCGGCACGGGATCCGGTGATTTCGGCGCACCTTCATCGAATCAAGGGAGCGGAGCTCAGCCGGGTACGTTGTCGGCGGGCGATTGGGACGACAACCTCAATTTCGACATTTACCCATATTACGTGGCGAATTATCTGC
>CAYSYX010000629.1:0-5335 GCA_964435055.1 uncultured Polyangium sp.
GCTGAATCGTGACCGTATGATGCAAACGCGTCTTGATTTGTCGTTTTCCCGTGACGTCGTCCAAATCGAGCACGTCGTCATGTTGTTGCTGCGCCGTCAATGCGGCCGCGGGCGCCTCATTTTCCAAGAAAGGTTTGGCCGGTTCACACCATACTCGCTCTGCCGGTATCGAGACGATTTCTCGTTCGGGATAACGCAACGCCGTCAAGTGCCCGCCGTATACGCATCCGGTATCGACGTTGATCGTGCCATTGAGCCATTCCGGTTCGGGCACGGGCGTATGCCCATAAACGACCATGGCGCGACCGCGATATTCCGTCGCCCAATTGTAGCGCACGGGCAAACCGAACTCGTCCGTTTCTCCCGTCGTTTCGCCATAAAGAGCAAAATCACGAACCTTGCCGGAACCTCGACCCTGCATCGACGCTTTCATGCCCGCATGCGCGACGACCAGCTTTCCCTCGTCGAGCACGTAATGCGAAACCAAATCGTCGATGAACTCCGCGACCTCGGTGTGAAATTCGGTTGGTTCCCGTTCGAGCTGCGCCATGGTTTCCGCCAGACCGTGGGTCAAGCGAACGTCGCGACCGCGCAATTTGCGCAGGAGCTTCATTTCGTGATTACCGGGCACGCACAACGCCGTTCCGGATTTCACCATGCGCATGGCGAGGCGCAGGACGCCGGGGATGTCCGGACCGCGATCGACCAGATCGCCCAGAAAAACCACTTTGCGCCCCTCGGGATGCCGACCCGCTTCGACGTCGTATCCCAGTTTTCGGAGCAACGTTTCAAGTTCCGAACGGCAGCCGTGAATGTCGCCGATGATATCGAATGGGCCGTGATCCTGCCGCAGATCATTCCACATCCGTTGTCGCTCGATCGTGGCCGCTTCCACGTCTTCGGGGGACGAAAGCACGTAAATGTGGCGAAAACCTTCGCGCTGCAAGTCGCGCAACGAGCGCTTCATCTGCTGCGCTTGTTGCCGGACGACGTGTTCTCCGAAGCTGCGATCGGGGCGCTTCTCATTGCGACCGTGACAAACTTTCGGCGGTAAGTTCAAGACGATCGCGACAGGCAAGCAATGGTATTCCCGCGCCAAGGCCACGAGCGGTTTACGGGAATCAGGCTGGACATTCGTCGCATCGATGACGGTGAGTTTTCCCGCGGCGAGACGTTTGGCGGCGATGAAATGCAAAACTTCGAACGCGTCGTTCGTGGCCGCTTGATTGTTTTCGTCGTCGCTGACGAGACCCCGACAAACGTCGGAGGAGATCACCTCGGTCGGCTTGAAATGCTTGCGACCGAACGTCGATTTGCCGGAGCCGGAAGGGCCGATGAGGACAACCAACGATAATTCGGGAATGGTGATTTTCATAGGCTGAACACCGCCATTTGCGTGGGGGCACCCACCGTGGAATCCTCGGCGCCGATGGGGAGAAAACGGACGCGATAATGAAACCGCTCGGCGATTTTCTCCGCCCAGGATTGAAATTCTTCCCGCGTCCATTCGAATCGATGATCGTGGTGACGCATGCGTCCGGCGGGGAGATTGTCGAATTTGACGTTGTATTCGGCGTTCGGCGTCGTGACGATGACCGTCGTCGGGCGAGCAAATTCGAATACGACGCGTTCGAATGCGGTGAGCCGCGGCGGATCCAAATGCTCGATGACTTCCACGACCGCCGCTGCGTCATACCCGGCCAAACGTTTGTCGCGGTACATGAGCGAACCTTGGAGCAGCTCGAGGCGCGCACGCTGTTTTTCCGGCATTCGATCGAGATGCAAGCGCTCGGCGGCGATTTCCAGCGAACGATGCGAAACATCGAGGGCCACGATTTTTTCGAAGGATTTATCGCTCAACA
The DNA here is from genome assembly GCA_964435055.1 of uncultured Polyangium sp. Taxonomy (GTDB): domain Bacteria; phylum Myxococcota_A; class Polyangia; order Polyangiales; family Polyangiaceae; genus Polyangium. The sequence continues at coordinate 1,863 of CAYSYX010000629.1, forward strand.
GAGCCCGCACGAGTTGTCCCTCGCCACAACCCAAGTCCAAAACGCGTTTGGCGCCGCATTGCTTGAGGGCCGCCAAAACGACACCGATGCGCTGCTGTTGCAGACTGATCTTCTGCTCGATTTCGGCTTCTTCCTGCGCGTGTTCTTCTTCGACGTCGTCCACTTTGGGGATTTCATCGGCCATGATTTGTTCGAGCGCATCGCGAGCCAGGCTGTGCATGTGCTTCAAATATCGCTTCGCAATGGTTTCTCGTTCCGGATGCGTCGCGAGCCAACCTTCACCCCGACGAACCAATTTCTCGACTTCGTCATCTCCGACCCAATAATGCTTGTCGTCATCGAGCACGGGAATCAGCACGTAAAGATGAGTCAACAATTCGCTCAACCGTTTCGTCGCCGATAGCTTCACACTGAAATAACGACTCGGACCCCACGCCGGATGTTCTTCATCGAGCGGATATTGTTTGGCTTCGACGGTATACCCCAGGGGTTCGAAGAGGCGACGCAAGAGAAATTCGCCGCCACGACAAGGCACGATTGAAATCGATACTTCGAGGGGCAATGCTTCATGAACGAGATCCGGGCGATCTTTGCATCGTCCGGAAAGCGCTGTGGAAAATACGTCGGCGAGCGCGACGCTCAAGAAGGACGACGCGGCATAAGGACGGTCATTGACGTAATGCTCGAGCGTTCGTCCTTCCCCCGCGGGCCCGCGACGTCCGCGCACGAGGCCGATCGGATCGACTTCTACGAGGAGCGCGGCGGTGCAGCGTTCGGGCGTAGCTTCGGGATAAAAGACGTGCGCCTTGCCGAACGTCAAATTCGCGGTGTGCACGCGTTGCGGATGCTTGTGGAGCAAATAGCCCAGATCCGTTGCGGGATTCGCGGTGCTCGTCAACGTCAACAACATGGTCGCGGCACGTTACACCAGGCCGACGCTCCGGCGCCAGAACAATCATGCACAACCTACAGGTTTTTCAGGCAAATTGGGAAATCTTTCGCGCCCCGCATTTTTTGTGTTGCCAAGTTCTACTACTTGGGTAGTATTACCTGAGTAGTCGGCATTCGACGCGTGACTTTGTTGCGGAGGAGGTGAGGGGATGACGCATCTCGGGGACTTGCAATTGGCGATCATGCGGGTGCTTTGGCAGCTGGGCGAGGCGACGGTCACGGATGTGTACACCGCGCTGCTGGAGGACCGAGGTTTGGCGCCGACGACCATTGCGACGATGCTCAAAAAAATGGAGGACAAAGGTGTTGTCGAGCATCGCGCCGACGGGCGTAAATTCATTTATCGACCCACGGTGACCGAAGATCAGGTCACTCGCGGCATGGTCGCCGACTTGACCGAACGGCTTTTCGGTGGAAATTCCGTCGCTCTCGTTTCGCATCTAATTTCTCGCGGTGAGATTCGTCAGGACGAACTTTCGGAGCTCGAACGGATGATCCACGCGGCGAAGAAGAAGGAGGCGAAGCGATGATGAGCGTATTCGGGTGGCTCGTCACGTATATGATTCACAGCTCGGTTTTGTTATTGACCGCGTTGGGAATCGACCATTTCTTTTTGCGGGGTCGGCCGCATTGGAAGGAAATGGTTTGGCGCGTGGCGCTTGTCGGAGGGCTGGTCACGGCGACGGCGCAGGTGTTATGGCCGATGCGTCCGATTGCGGGGACGGTATGGCTCGACCCGTTGAATTCGTCGTCGACGGCGCAATCGGCGTCGTTCGTTCCGATGACGCAGGTTGTGATTCGCGAGCGTTTTGATGCGTCGGTGGTCGTCATTGCGCCGCAAGCGGTGGTGGCGCCGCGTTCGGCGTCTTCGTGGATGTCGGTATTCCCTTGGCGTGCGGTATTGCGCGTGTGGGCTGTAGGCGCGTTTTTCTTGGTCGCGAGCCTTGGTTTGTCTTGGCGCTCGCTGCAAAAACGCCTCGAGGGACGTCGGCGTCTGGAAAGTACGGCTGTCGGCGATATCGTGGCCGAGCTGGCCGCGAAAACTCCAGCGGTTCGGGCTCCTCTCGTCAGCGCGACCGAAGCGGTGACGGTGCCGATGGCCTGGGGATTTCGTCGCCCGGAAATCGTTTTACCCGAACGAATGGCGCGGGAGTTTTCCGCGCAGGCGCAGGAGAGCGTGCTCGCGCATGAATTCGCGCATCTGGTGCGTCGAGACCCATTGGCGCGTCTGCTCACGGCGGTATTCGTGCGGATCTTTTTCATTCAGCCGATGAACTTCATCGCCGCGCATAAATTAAACGCCGCGGCTGAGCTTCTGGCGGACGATTGGGCGGCGGAACGTACGGCAAGGCCGCTCGATTTGGCCGAATGTTTGACCACGGTGGCTCGATGGACCATTGGGGACAAACCTTCGGCGCTCGTTCCGGCGATGGCTTTGGGGACCAGTGAATTGCGGCAACGTGTCGAAAGACTTGTCAAAGGAGAATGGTTGTCCATGAGAACGAAGAAAAGCGTCTGGTTCGGACCGATTGCAACGTTGCTCTTGACCGCAACGTATCTCATTGCGCCGAATGCAATGCAAGTTGCGGAAGCCAAAGATAAATTGCCTGCGGCTCCGCCGCGACCACCCAGGCTCGTGGTCGCTCCCGCCCCCGTTCCCGTTCCCGCCCCCGTACCGCTCGTTGTGGCGGTCGATGATGATAGCGACGATTCCGACGAACCGTGTAAACCGAAAAAGCATGGTCGTTCCAAGCATGCTCATCGTCACGAACGCGGGCACCTGGGTCGCGGGATTGCTCGGGGATTGATTCCGCCGATTCCGCCGATGCCTCCAATGCCTCCGGTGTTTGTTAATCCGGACGAATTGGATGTTCCCGAGCCGCCGGAACCTCCCGAGCCGCCCGAGCCGCCGGAGCTGGATGATTCCGCCGATGTGGATGATGATGCGGGCGAAGAAATGGCGGACCTCGAGCAGGACCTCGAAGAATTGCAAGCACAAATGGCCGAGGTGCGGGCTCAGTTGCAACAAATTCGCAAAAAGGCCATGAGCGAAGCGCTGGGGCAAGCTCGAGCGGCGTTGAAAGATGCGAAAAAGGCGCGAAAGGAAGCGGAAAAAGCGCGCGAAATGGCCAAGCAACGAGTCGAAGAGGCCAAACGTCGAGCGAAGGCGGACGACGACGATGATGACGATGATGATGACGACGACGATGATGATGAATGATCTGGGTCGGATTGGTATTTCGTGACCAACCCTGCCGTGCTTGACCTACATTTCGAGCACTGTCAACAAGTACGGTCCCGCCAGCACTTCATTGGATGCATTCACGAACGTATCCGCTGAAATCCAGAACGTCCCCGGTCCTGCCGTAATATCCAGCATCTTGTCGCTGCGGCCGAGGCATTGATCCGCGCCGCCGGGGTCCTTCATGAAATGCACGTCGATATCGACTGTGCCCGCGTCGATGACTCGAATGCGTAAATTCTTGGGCGCATCGAGCTTCAATCGATAAACGATTTCGGGC
>CAYSYX010000630.1:0-2839 GCA_964435055.1 uncultured Polyangium sp.
GGACGTTCGGTTCTCGTTCCAATGGTCAGCTTTGCGATGGGAAAACCCAGGGCAATTCGTTGACGCCCGTGCAAGCAATGGGGTTGTGAAGCGCGGTTGCCTGCTCCGGCGCTCGTCCCCTCGTCTCCGGAAACCAACGTCTTTTCAACGAGTTACGCAAAAAGTCTCCCCGGCGTGACTTTTCTCTCTCGCTCCCCGCCTGTTTTTCTCTACACTGCGCACCTTTCCAGCTGAGGGTCGCGTCATGAGACGTCATCAGATGCTCATTGGTGGAGCGTGGGTCGACAGTGCGTCGGGGCAAACGCGTGAACTGCGCGATCCGGCCAATGGAGAACTCGTGGCGATTGTCCCGGAAGCCGGACGCGAAGATGCTCGTCGCGCCATCGATGCGGCTCGAGAAGCGTTCGACCGTGGTTCGTGGCGAAAAACCTCGGCCTTTGATCGAGCCAAGCTGCTCTTCAAACTCGGCGAAGCGTTGCATCGGCAGGCGGATGCTCTCGCGCGTCTCGAAGTGCGCAGTTGCGGCAAGCCTCTAGTCGAAGCGCAGTTCGATATCGCCGATGCCGCAAACTGTTTCGAGTTTTACGGCGGTCTCGCCACGAAAATTCATGGCGAAACAATGAATGTTCCGGGCAACAGCATGAGTTACGTCGTGCGCGAACCCATCGGCGTATGCGGACAAATCATTCCTTGGAACTTTCCGCTGCTCATGGCTGCTTGGAAGCTCGCGCCGGCGCTTGCCGCAGGCAATACGTGCGTGCTCAAGCCGTCGGAATTAACGCCGCTCACCGCATTGGAGCTGGGGCGGATGATGTTGGACGTGGGTTTTCCCGCAGGTGTCGTCAATATCATCACGCGGCCCGGTGCCGGAGTGGGCGAAGAATTGGCCGAGAGCCCGCGCGTCGATAAAATTGCATTTACCGGGGGAACGGTGACGGGACGCAAAATCATGCAGGCCGCGGCCGGTAATCTCAAGAAAGTCACCCTCGAACTTGGCGGGAAAAACCCCAATCTGGTTTTTGCGGACGCCGACTTGGAATGTGCGGTGGACGGCGCGCTTTATGGTGCGTTTGTCAATCAGGGTGAAGTGTGTTCGGCCGGTTCTCGCCTGCTCGTGGAACGATCGATTCACGATCGATTCGTCGAAGCGATGCTGGCGAAGGTGCCTCGAATCAAGCTCTCCCACGGCCTCGACGAGGGCTGCAAAATGGGACCGCTCATCTCCGGGCCGCATCGCGACAAGGTGTTGTCGTACATCAACATCGGCCTCGAGGAAGGGGCGAGATTGGTTTGCGGGGGCAAACCGCCGGCGGATCCCGCGTTGTCCAAAGGGTTTTTCGTCGAACCCACCATCTTTGTCGACGTGACGCCAAAAATGCGTATTGCGCGGGAAGAAATCTTCGGTCCGGTGCTCTCCGTCATTCCGTTCGATTCGGAAGAGGAAGCGATCGCTATCGCCAATGATTCGGAATACGGCCTCGCTGCGGCCGTTTGGACGAAGAACGTCACCCGTGCGCATCGAGTCGTTCGCGAGCTTCGAGCGGGCGTTACGTGGGTCAATACGTACCACCCAACGTACAATGAAATGCCCTGGGGCGGCTACAAACAAAGCGGCATCGGACGCGAACTTGGGCTTTACGGCATCGAGGGGTATCTCGAAACGAAACAAGTCAACATACATTTGGACGAAGCGCCGATTGGTTGGTACTGAAATGGTTTTTCCAACGACATGTAGGAGGTCTTGAAATCATGCGCATTCAGCTCAAAACGGAATTGCCGGGACCGCGTAGTCGCGAGCTCATGGATCGACGCAAAAACGCCGTGGCTCGAGGGCCTTTTCACGGAACGCCGGTCTTCGTGGAAAAAGCGCATGGCGCGGTCATTGAAGACGTCGACGGCAATCACCTGCTGGATTTTGCCTCCGGTATTGCCGTGACGAACCTGGGGCATTGTCCCGAGGATATCGTCAAGGCATTGCATACGCAGGTCGACAAGTTTCTCCATACCAGTTTCAACGTCGTCCCTTATGCGGGATATGTGGAATTGGCGGAACGCCTCAATCGTCTCACGCCGGGAAAGTTTGCGAAAAAGACATTTTTGGCGAACAGCGGCGCCGAAGCGATTGAAAACGCGGTGAAGATCGCTCGCGTGGCGACGGGGCGTCAAGCCGTAGTGGTATTTGAACATGGATTTCACGGCCGAACCTTCATGGCGATGACGATGACCAGCAAATTGGGTTATCGTCAAGGGTTCGCCCCATTTTGCGGCGAAGTGTACCGAACGCCATTTCCGTATGCGTATCGATGTCCCGAAGCGGATGTTTCGGCTTGGGCCATGCGTCAATTGCGGGATCTCGTTTTGCACCACGTGGGCGCGAAAAACGTCGCGGCGGTCGTGATCGAGCTTGTGCAAGGCGAAGGCGGATTCATCGACGCGCCGCCGGAGTTCGTCACGCAATTGGCCGCGTTTTGCAAGGAACACGGAATCCTGCTCGTTGCCGACGAAATTCAGACGGGTTTCGGGCGTACGGGTAAACTTTTTGTTTCCGAGCATTATGGCGTCGAGCCGGACCTCATGACGCTGGCGAAAGGATTGGGTTCCGGGTTGCCCATTTCGGCCATCGTCGGACGTGCTGAAATAATGGACGCGCCGCTCGAAGGGGCCATTGGCGGCACATTCGGAGGCAATCCGGTGGCCATTGCGGCGGCATTGGCGGTGCTCGATCGATTCGAAGCGGACGGAGGGGCGATATTCGAGCGTATCGCGGCTGTTGGAAAACAGGTTGAAACGCGGCTCGCGTCGTGGAAAGAGCGCTTTGCGGTCGTCGGTGATACGCGTG
>CAYSYX010000630.1:2849-5326 GCA_964435055.1 uncultured Polyangium sp.
GTATCGGGCCGATGCGGGCCATCGAGCTCGTGAAGGATCGCCAAACCAAAGAACCCGACAAGACCTCGGCGAATGCATTGGCAAAATACTGTTACGAGCACGGTGTCGTGGTGCTGGGTGCCGGAACGTTTGGCAATGTTTTGCGTTTTGCGATGCCGCTGGTCATCTCGGACGAGGAACTCGACGAGGGCCTTACGGTCATTGAAAATGGCCTCGCTGCAATCGACAAACGAGCCTGAAATCACGCCGTGTCGAATCATCGACATACGAAGCGTGAATGGGGACGAGTGAAGAGAATCGGTGGGTCAGTACAGCCCCGGATTCTGGAGCGTGACGGAATACAATGCGGTTCGAGCCGTGATGTACAGGGTTTTTCGATCCGCACCGCCGAACGCGCAATTCGCCGGCTGCTTGGGCACGGCGATGGTTCCCCACAACTTCCCCAGCGAATCGTAGACTTCGACGCCGACGTTCGTCGAGATGAACAGGTTGCCCTGATCGTCCACCGTCATCCCGTCGGGATTGGGGCTCGTCGTTCCCAATTTGAACATTGCCCCGGCTTTCCCTTCCGCATCCAGCGGATAGGTGCGCAGTTCTCCGGTGGCCGTATCCACGATGTACAATGTTTTCTGATCCGGCGACAACGCAATGCCATTGGGGCGCTGCATATCGTTGGCGATGAGCTCCAACACGCCCATCGGCGTGATCCGAAAAACCCCCGAATATCCCAGCTCGCTCAGGTTCGGGTCGGCCAAACCATACGGAGGATCGGTGAAGTAGATATTGCCGTCGTCACGAATGATGAGGTCATTGGGGCTGTTGAGTTTTTTGCCTTGGTAGTTATCGACGACGGTGGTGGCCATACCGTTGGCATCGATCCTCGAAACGCGGCGATTGCTATGTTCGCAGGCGTAAAGCTGGCCGTTTTTATCGAGCGCCAGGCCGTTGGAATTGCCTGATGGGTCGATAAACGTCGTAATGGCGGCCGGGGGTGTGAGTTCGTAGATTCGATTGGCGGGGATATCGCTGAAAAGCAGGGTGCTCTTGGCGGGAATCCATTGTGGTCCTTCGGTAAACATGAAGTTATTGGCGATGGGTTCCACGGCGCCTATCCCGTCCAAGGGATTGGTTTTCACCATCATACCCCCTGCGCCGCCATTTCCACCGGAATTGATCATACCGCCTTCACCGCCGGATCCGCCGTTTCCTCCGCCCGACGATGTCGATGTCGATGTGGAAGATGTGGACGATGACGTCGATGTTGAGGAGGGCGTCGTCGTGCTCGAGTCTTCGCACGCCATCATGAAGTGGCAAGTGGCGAGAAGACCAGCGCAAATAAGATGTGTTCGCATTCGGCGAATGTAGAGGGAAGGGCGGGGGATTGGCAAGTGCGAAATGCGGTCCGGCTGGAGCGCGCACGATTGGTGCGGCCATGGTTCATTCCGAATTGCAATGCTTCGCGTTCGCAAAGGTTGGCATTGTTATGGCCGAAGTTTTTACCATCCCCACTTGACCCCGCGGATTCTTTCGCTATAGCGAAGGTATGACCAAACTCTCATGCTTTTCGACGGCTTTGCCTGTATTCGTATCACTCGCGGCCCTCGTGGGTTGTGGTGGAACCGATCCCGATTTGGGGTCGAAACCACCGCCGCCGGAGGAATTGCTTGCCCCACCGCCGGAAGGGGAAGGGGTTCAATTCAAAATGACGACGGAAGTGGCTGCGGGCACTGAAGTCGAGCATTGCATGTTCGTGCGTGGACCGGCCGATGGAATGTTCATCAATCATGATGAAGTTCGATACTCGCAGGGCAGTCACCATGTGCTCGTGTACGAAACGCAGTATTCCGATATTCCGACGGCGAAGACGGATGGGACGAAAGTCGATACGAGCGGCGTATTCGATTGCAGCGACGGCGCGACGAATGGCTGGGCCGTGACGAAATTGGTGGCCGGTTCGCAGAACGCCAATGGAACGTCGATGTTGAGTTTTCCCCCGGACGTGGCGATGAAAGTGCGCCCCAATGCGGTGCTCTTGATGAACGCGCATTATGTGAATCCGACAAACGCGCCGATGCAGCCGGAGGTTCGGGTCAACGTGTATACCGTTCCCGAAGCGCAAGTGAAGACGGAGGGAGATCTTCTCTTCCTTTACAATCCCTTCATTTACGTGCCGCCCAATGGAACGGGACGGGCTCGAATGCAGTGCAAGGTGCATACGGACATCACGATTCAGAACGTGCAGTCGCACATGCATGCGCGCGGCGTCGGATATGAGGTGCGCGTGGCGGGCGAAGCAGAGCCCTTCTATACGAATACCGCGTGGGAAGGTGTACCGGTGAAAGATTTCGGTGCGGGTTTGCAGGTCAAAGCCGGATCGTTCCTGGATTACCATTGCGATTACAAGAACGCCGGCACCAACGAGGTTTTTCAGGGCCCCCGTTCGACCGACGAAATGTGCATGGTCATCGGCTCGTTTT
>CAYSYX010000631.1:0-5319 GCA_964435055.1 uncultured Polyangium sp.
GGATTGTGCCGTCTGGATTGAAGCACCCAGTATCGTCAAAAATGGACTCGCCGGGACGACCTACTGGCAGCTCTACACGCCGGATGGCTCGAGCGCAATGAAAGTCACCAATGGAAGACTGGAAGCGAGCGTTGAACAGATGGGGGCCAAAGTGGACCAGGCGAGCATCTCGTACGTCGCTGCGACGCATCGTTGGTGGCGTATCCGCGAGGCTGCCGGACAACTCATCATGGAAACGTCCCCCGATTTCATCATTTGGACGCAAGTGCTCAGCACCCCGACTCCCTCGTACATCCCGCAGGTGTCATCAGTCCCATGAATCAAACGAGTTTGGGCAAGACGACGTTCGACAATTTCAATATCGTACCGTAGCCATGATGCAGCCGCAGACGTTGCGGTTGCTCGGGCGGAACGTGAAGGGCGACCGCGGTTCTGAAAACCCACGTCGCATTTGGAGGTTCTTGGATGAAGCGGCGAAATGCATATCTCTTTTTGCTCACCGGCGCGGTTTCCCTTGGCGGCGTCATGGTCGCTTGCGGTGGAAATGGCAATACCCCAACGGGTAGTAGCTCGACCGGCGAACAAAATCCGGACGCTGGTGATGGTCCCGATGCCGGGGGCGGTGGCGCAGGTGCTGGAGGCGCAGGTGCTGGAGGCGCAGATGCCGGCCCCGGTCCATTCGAGTTTACCGACTTCGCGATAGACACGCCAAACGGCGGCGGGGCCGTCGTCGTCGCCGGCGTGTCCGAATCGGCTCCGGATAACTCGGTGGCTCTGGAGCAGGCCTTTGCTGCGGCGAACAATGGTGGAACGGTCAGCATCCCGCCGGGAACGTACGCGATCGCCGACATGGTCAACTTGACCAATGGGAACGACATCATCGTGGAAGGCAATGGGGCGAGGCTGGTGTTAACCAAGGGAGCGAGCCTGGTCGTTTACAACAGCTCCCGATTGCGTTTCAAAGATTTGATCATCGATTGGAACTGGGACAGCCATCCGCTGGCCTATTTCGCGGTCGTCAAAAGCAACTCGGGCAGTGAAATTCAGCTCGACTTCCCGCTCGACGCGACCATCCCCAATACCATGGATTGGTGGAATGTCGAAATGATTGATCCGGTCACCTTCGCCCCGGTCAAGGGGGGCGCGGAGTGGTGGCAGGTTTATCCGGCAGTGCAGCAGAAAATAACGGCCAACTCCATGCGCATCGCGGGCTTTAATGGCAACCTGAGCGCTGCCGTCCCGGGTACCGGGTTGCGTATTCGCCAGCTCGTGAATGCTCAAGCCGACCGGCACGTTTGGTATTTGGAGAATGTCTCGCACACGATCTTTGAAAAGGTTCAGATTTACTCCGGCAGCTACATGGGCTACGTATTGGCCAACAATACGCACCATATCCTGCTGAATGGTTGCCGCATCGTGCCCGACCCGAAGGCCACCGGCTCCAAACGGATCCTGTCCACTTTCGCCGATGCGTTCCATATCGGCCATTTCACGGGATATCTGGGCGTCATCAACAGCGAATTCAGCCATCAAGGCGACGACGCGATGAACATCAAACAAAACGTCGCCTCGAAGGTGACTCGAACGAGCGACACGACGCTCTTCATCCAAACCGAGCAATGGTTCTCGCCTTATGAAGTAGGCGACACGTTGCAATTGCGTTATTACAACGATCATAGTGTCATTGGCGTAACTCCACCGGTTACCAATGTGCAATGGGCCGGCAACACGGTGACGTTATCGTTCAACGCCCCGCTGCCCATGTTCACCGGGTCGGATATTCTCGCCATCAACGAGCGTTTCAACACGGGGCAGTACTTCATCCGGAAAAACCATTTCCACTCCAATCGAGCTCGAGGCCTTTTGCCGAGGCTCCCCAACGGAGTGATCGACGGCAACATCATTGAAGTGACCTCCATGCCCGGCATTTTGTTCGAATTCGGGAGGTGGGACAATATCCATGCCGAGGGGTCTTTCGTCGACAATTTGCAGATCACCCACAACACCATCGTCAACACCAACCTCTATGGCTGGTATCCCGCAGTGATCACGTACCGGGTCAATGGAGTGGACTACCCGGATGCGACCGCCCTTCCGCAGCTCTTCAGCAATTTGACGATCAGCGACAACACGTTCTGATCGGCCGGCGCACGCCAAATAGGCCAATGAATGGGACAAACCACGCCGACCTTCACCGTGATCGAAGTCCAACCACGCCGACTTTTCGAAGCCCGAAAGTCGCGTCGAACCAGCGTATGGGTATATCGTCGTCAACATCTGGCGACGTGGAGATACAAATGAGCGATCAAACCATCATTCGACCCGAACAACCCGACGATATTGACGCAATCCGCAGGATCAACGAGCTGGCATTTGGGGCGCCTGGCGAGGCAAAACTCGTCGATGCATTACGCAATGCAAATGCCATCGTTCTCTCGCTCGTCGCCGAGGTGGATAAGCAGGTTGTCGGGCATATTCTGTTTTCATCCGTCGACATCGATCGAGGGAGCACGCACGACAATGCGGTGGGACTCGCCCCCATGGCCGTGCTTCCGGACGCGCAACGTCGCGGAATCGGCAAAACGCTCGTGCAATCGGGCATTAAACAAATTCGCGATGCGGGACACGGCGCCATCGTCGTTTTGGGTCACCCCGGTTATTACCCTCGATTTGGATTCAAACCGGCTTCCGAGTTCGAGCTACGTTGGGAAGTGCCCGGGCACGAAAAGGCATTCTTCGCTATGGAACTTCGCCCGGGGTTTCTTGGTGTTCGTCCGGGCACCGTTCGTTATCGGCCCGAATTCATGCAGTTGTCATGAGTTCGGAATGTCTAGTCAAGCTTCTCGATTCGAACTAAGATGCCGGCTCATGCACCTTGCCCCAGGGCAATCCGTCGGCAGATACGTCATCGAATCGCTCTTGGGCGAAGGCGGCATGGGCACGGTGTATCGAGCACGCGATACGCGCCTCGAACGCAAAGTCGCGCTCAAGGTGTTGCGCAAAGAGGCCGACGAGCAGGCCGGCGAGGCGTGGGAACAAGCCGTGATGCGTATGCAGCGCGAGGCCCAAGCGGTCGCAGCGCTGTCGCATCCGAGCATCGTGGCGATTTACGACATCGGCGACCACGAAGGCGCTCCGTTCATCGCCATGGAACTCGTCGAGGGAAAACCTTTGCGCGATTTGATCGGGACTGACCTGCCCCTGTCCGTGCGTTGGCGCATTCTGCTGGACGTCGCCCGGGCGCTCGCGGCCGCCCATGATGCGGGGTTTTTGCACCGAGACATAAAACCCGAAAACATTTTCGTGCGTCCCGACAACTCCGCCAAGGTGCTCGATTTTGGTATTGCGCGCCGAACGTCGCCGGTCGAAACGGCCACCGTCGATGTACAAGGACCAACCGTCGATTCGGCCCCCGTGAAGGTGACCGCAGACGGCGTCTTGGTGGGAACGCCCGCGTACATGGCCCCGGAACACATCCGCGGCGAAACGTTGGATGCGCGTGCGGATCAATTCGCGTGGGGCGTCGCCGCCTACGAGTTTCTCACGGGGAGCCACCCGTTCCCGACTCAAAAAAGCATGATGGCGCTCATGGCCGCAGTCCTCGGGGATACACCCAAAGCGCCCGAAAACGTGCCCGACGGCATGGCGTATGTCGTGATGCGCGCACTGGCCAAAGATCCCGCCGAACGCTGGAATTCCATGCAGGATATCCTATCGGCGGGCGAGCCATGGCTCACGGCCGACGAACTTCGCCCCGTGGCCTCGAAACGGACAAACGTCCCTGAAGAAAGGCCAACCCTTGATCTGCCCGTTCCAGGTCTCTTCCCCTCGCCTCCTGCACTTCCTACTCCGGCTGAACTTCCCGCGCCTCCCGTACTTTCTACACCGCCCGTATTTCCTGTAAAACCCGCTCCTTCCGCTCCTTCCCGAAGGGCGAAGCGGCTGGGGGGCATCGTCGCATTGGCCACGCTGTTGGTCGTCGCCGCGGGCGTAGGGTTGTCTCGACGAACGTCGCTCGAGTCTGTCCCGACGTCGGGCGTGCCTTCGGCGTCCGTCATGCCATCGGCGGTGGCCACAGTCATTACGGATTTGCCCATTCCGCACTCGAACAATGCCGAGGCGCGAGCGGCATTTCGGGAGGGAATGCAATCGGTGCGCGATGCGCGCTGGGCTGCGGCGTCCGCGGCATTTTTACGCGCGCGGAGAGCTGATCCGGAAATGGCCGCAGCGCATTTGCGTTATGCCATGGTGCATTTTTCGACGGATGCAGCAGCCGCACGAGAAGCATTTCGCACCGCCCTTGGGCTGCGACGCGCGTTATCGGAACGGGAAACGGCGTTGTTCCAAGCATTCGAGCCCATCATCCAGCGGGATCCCAGCGATTACCTCACGGCGGCCCAACGTTTCGAAGCCTTGGTCGATCGAAACCCGCTCGATGCCGAATTGCTTTATTGGTACGGATACACCCTCGCGCGCAGTAGTCTTTCTCGTACGGTTCAGGAACGCGCCCTCGACGTCGCCGATCGGTGCGTCAAGGTCGACCCGCAATATGCAGATTGCTGGCAAATCAAAACGTCGACCTGTCTGGCCTTGGATCGAACCGATGAAGCGATTGCTGCAGTCAACGCTTGTATCGCCCAATGCGACAATTCGATTGACTGCCTGCAAGACAAAATCGCCATCGAATCGAGCCGTGGACGATGCGACCTGACCGTCGAAGCGGGCCGGCAATTGGCCGTGAAGGATTCCATGGCCCCCGTACCGCATCGATTGCACACCGAAGCGTTGTATTTCTCGGGTGCATCGGAATCCACCGTGCGTGCTGCGGGGCAAAATGCCATTCGGCTTTTTCGCGACCAAAAGCAAGACTTCGAGGCGAATCAAGTCGCCACATTTCTCGACATCGGTTTCGGTGACTTCCAAGCAGCTCAGGAACGATTCGAAACATTCACGCAGCCCTCCATCGCGCCATCGGCAAAAAGGGCGACCGACGTGCTCATGGGCCGCATCGAGCTCCTGCTCGAAATGAACCTCGAGGAAAAAGCCGTGTCCGTGGCCCAAGAAGCCCTCCAGCGGAATTCTCCAGCGCCGAGCGCGAGCACGCTATTCGACCCTTTACCGAGCCTCCATGCAGTTCTGTTGCGGGCCGGAAAAACTTCACGTGCGCAATACGAGGCTGCCCGTGCAGATTGGCTTGCCAAACGTCCCCCCACGACGACGTTATGGGAGCATCAGCTCCGTTGGCTGACGGGCTACGGGATTCCGGCCCGGTCGAAGGATTTGGCCGCAGACGCGTTGGCGGCTTCGGCAGACTTGATT
>CAYSYX010000632.1:0-5303 GCA_964435055.1 uncultured Polyangium sp.
TACGTCCCCGATCCTACCGACGATCCGACCCGACAGTTCGCACCGGACGAACGCGAGCTGATTCGTCGCGAGAAGTTCCTCGACCTGCCGCGTTTTTTCAACTTCGCGCCACGTGATGTTCGAGCTCGAACGAACGATGCGATTCGCGACATCGCCGAAGGAGACGCGGCGGCGAGTGATCGCGGACGAGCCGAGCTCGTGCGTCTTGGCGGAGCGGCTTTGCCTCATCTGTTGCCGAGGCTCGATACGCTTTCGCCGGAGCCGCGTTCGAAGGTGACGCTCGCGCTGGCCGACGTTGGTGAGCGCATGGGGTTTTCACGTGACGAACTCAGTGAACCCAAACGTGCGCTCGCGTTCTGGACTCGATTCTGGAAGGACCGGGACATCGAGTTTCGACGAGCTGCCGCGCGAAGCGCCGTACGACGTTTGTCAAGGTACGGGAGCGCGTCTCGCGCGGCGGAGATGCGGGAATTCGACACGTTTGTCTTGGAAGACATCATGGCGGCGCTCGAGAAACCGCACGACGCCGCGAGCTTCGAACGCACGCGAGCGCTCATCGCGATCGCAGCGCACGTAACCGGTCGACAGGATCAAGTAAGCGCCGAGGATAACTACGCCAAAGCCGGCGCATGCGTCGAACGTTGGCGAGCGTTTTGGCTGGTGTACGAAAACGACTTCGTCGCGGTCGATGGTTTGTCGCGCTTCGCCGCCGTCGTGCTCGACACGCGTTACGGAAAGTGGGCTGTTTCGGCGTTTACGCAGCGCTTTGGTCGAGGCCCCGACAACGCCCCCGTGTTGGATGGCGTCATTCGTCGCGCGCCGGTCACCTTCACGCTCGTGTACGGCGCCATCGGATTGGCCTACCTGTTTGCGTTTCTTCTGGGGTTCTTCGGAGCCGCATCCGGAGCGCGTCGGCGCGAGGCCTTCACAACGTTTGTGCTCTTGGCGCTTTACGCGATTCCAACGGCTATTTTTGCCACCTTGGCCGCGCGTTTGGAACTACGAACGGAGTTCGTCCTTCCGATCGTCGTGCTTGCGCTCGGGTTGTTGGCGTCTCCCACGCGTCAGGTGCGCGCGGCGCTGACGACGGTGTATGCGCAGGAGCATGTGCGAGCGGCGATGGCGCGTGGGGCGAGTCGTTCGCGAGCGCTGTTCGTGCATGCGTTGCCGACGGCGTTGCTTCCGTTCTTCACGCTCGCGACGCTCGAGGCGCCGATGGCGTTGGGCGGAGCGTTTGTCGTGGAACGGATCTTTGGTTTGGATGGATTGGGTGAAGCGACGATCACGGCGGTGCACACGCGCGACACGAGCTGGCTGATGGCCGTTTCGATTTTGACGGCGGCGACGGCGGCGTTCGGCGTGATCATCACGGACCTCGCGCACATCGCCCTTGATTGGCGCCTCATCCCCGCAGTGCTGCAGGAGAAGCGCAAAGCATGAGCCACGCGTCGATCACGCTGCGTCGCGCCTTGCGAGATCGCCGAATGACGGTGGGCGGCGCCGTGCTGGGCATCCTCGGGCTCGTGGGCATTTTCGCAGAAGTGCTTGCCGCTCCCGCGCCGCTGCTCGTCGTGGGACACGGGATGCGCGGGCTGCTTCCGGCGATCACGGAAGAGCGCGTGGAGCTGGACGTTCCCGACAAACGTTACGAAGGAACGTTCGTGGTGTGGCCGATCGTGCGCTCGAGTCCGACGGCGATCACGGACGAGGGCCCGTTTGCGCCGTCATCGGCGACGCATCCTTTGGGTACGGATGAAAAAGGTCGCGATGTGTTTGCGCGCATTGTGTACGGGGCGCGAAATGCTCTTGGAGTATCGGTTGTCGCGATTTTCCTGAGCACGTTGTTCGGCGTGCTCCTCGGGGGTTTGTCCGGGATTCGCGGGGGCGTCTCGCGCACCGTGCTGGTTCGTCTTGTTGAAACCGTCGACAGCTTTCCTGCGATCATCGTCGTGGCGCTCGTGTGGGCCATCGAGCGTCAGCCGTCTTCGTTGTCGTTGATTCTCGCCGTCGCGTTCGTGCGTTGGGCCGAGATCGCGCGGCTCGTGCATGCCGAATCGATGCGCGCGATGACGGAAGATTACGCGCTCGCCGCTCGCGCATTGGGTGCGTCTCGTACACGCATCTTCATGCATCACGTGCTGCCGAATGCGCTCGGTCCGGTGATGGTGAGCTCCGTATTTGGAGTTGCGTCCGTGGTGTTGCTCAATGCGACGCTTGCGTTTTTGGAAATGGGAACGGCTTCGGACAGTGCGTCGTGGGGAGAATTGTTGGCGCAAGGAGCTCGACACCCGGCGGCGTTGCGATTGCTTTTGCTGCCGGGCGTGTTGTTATTCGCCACGGTCGGTGCGTCGTATTTGGTGGCTGATGCTTTGCGTGAAGCGATGGATCCGCGCGCGGCGCATTTCGTTCGGCGTGACCTCGAATCAGCGCGTAATGAGCCGCAATGACGATACGTCACTTCAAGGGAGATGCCTTGCATCGATTCGCGCAGTCGACATACGTTCGAACTGCCCGGTCTCCTTGGATGGCCTGGGCTCGGCCCGGCGTGCAGACCAACCTCGCCGGGCCTTTTTCCATGATGTTATCGAGCCGATCGTTTGAGGGCAAACGAGCGTCGTACGTCATAACAAACCGGCGACAAGTACCTCCCGACAAACTTACTCGACCGTGGTGCGTGTGTATTCGAGTGGCCCAATGAAGTCGGACTTCGAGCGCATTGGGAGCGGAGTGGGGAGGGTGTTGCATTGGCGTTGTTCGATGCGTGACCGCAAAATCCCCACTTGCCGCGTGAACATGCGGAACGCTAGAATTGACGCAATGGCGCTTGATCCAGACGACATGCGGCGACGGAAAAGCGGAGCGCGTACCTAGCGATGAATACGCCGCGCCGCCGAGTGTTGTTCGTGGACGACAGTGAAACTTGCCGCGAAGTCGTCAAGCAGCAGCTTCAAGCGCGCGGCTACGAGGTCACGACGTTGGACTCGCCGTTCGGGTTTGGAGCGGCGATTGCGCGAACGAATCCGGATCTGGTGCTCGTCGACGTGTACATGCCGGCTCTCGATGGCGGCAAACTCGTGGAAGTGGCGATTCAAAAAGGGATTTGTTCTTGCCCGATCGTTTTTCTTTCCGAACGCCCGGTCCGGGAGCTGCAAAGCTTGGTGTTGTCGACGAAAGCCGCCGGTTTCATTGTAAAAACCGCCGACGGCGACGAACTTGCGCGCCAAGTCGCCGAATACATCGAGGGCACGTGGCAAAAGCGCGATCGCGCTCCGGAAAGCATGCGACCACCACCGTCGACGCTGGGATTGAATCGGGGCACTCCGCTACCTCGACCGGGCCCTCGCCCTTCGGACGCGCCTCCGCCTTCACGTCGAGCGTCGGACGTCCCGCCGCTCACGCAACGTGCGCCGCAAATTGATCGGACGACGTTTGATGCGCCTCCGGCCTCACAACGAGGAACCTGGCCGCGAAAACCGAGCTGAACGAAATCCCGTCCATCCTCGGTTTCACCGGGCAATTCGACCGAGCACCGTCGCTGCGAGGCGAGGAAAATCCGTCATGATTCCGTCCACTCCCAAAGCGACGAGGCGGCGCATTTCCGCTTCGTCGTTGATGACCCACGCGTGGACTTCCAAATTCGCCGCGTGCGCCGTATCCACGAAGGACTGCGTAATCAATGGAATTCCCCCGTACTCGGGCGGAATTTGCAATGCGAATCCACGGGCCTGATACCCTGGATTTCCCCCATTGCCCCAAAACTCCAGCACTTCATGCATACACATGCCGGTGAGCACGTTTGGCATGGCAAAACGAATACGCTCCATGAGCTCGGACGATTCCGCCGCGAGCAGCACCCGAGATGTGGCGTCGTGCCGTTCGAGCAGACGTTTCATGGCGGAAACGAGCGCCAAGTCGTTGGTCTTGATTTCGATATTCAACGGAGCCCGGGGAAAATGCGCCAGCACTTCGGCAAATGTCGGAATGCGCATTTTGCGTCCGCGAAAGGGATAATGGCCCTCCGTCGATTCGAATCGATATCCGGCGTCGAGATCCCGCAGTTCGGACAAACGCAAACGGGCCGCGGGGCCTCGCCCGTCGGTCGTCCGATCGAGTGTTTCGTCATGCAAAACGATGACTTCTTCGTCCGCCGTCAGGTGCACGTCCATTTCGAGCCGATCGGCTCCGGCGGCAAGAGCTTCGGAGAACGCACCAAGCGTATTTTCGGGCATCGTGCCGGATGCGCCTCGATGCCCGAAAAGCCGTGGTTTGGGCCCGTCGACATAACGTGTGGTCATTCTTTGATCGTTACCGGCACCAGCGCCGAGACGCATTCGAACCCTGGTTTGTAGAGGATTTGAAGCTTCGGAACGCCTACGGCGCTCTGCGCCCCAAACCCCGCGTTGAAAGAAACTCTTCCACCGACGTGTAAACGGTATCATGCGAACAATCGCGAAATAAATAAGATTCGTCAAACTCGGACGTATCGTTGGTCGGCGAAGTTCGCTCGGCGGCTTTGCTCACTCCGTCAATGCGCTTGACTTTTTCGTGTCCGAAGGCGATATCTGGCCTCGACCTAGGGGAGCCACTGGGCTGAGACGGCATCGCACCATAATGGTGAAACCGGACCCTTGGAACCTGATCCGGTTCGGACCGGCGGAGGGAAGTGTCATGAGCAGCGTAAAACAGCAGCGCGTCGATCAATCTCGGCTTCAGGGCGTCACTCGAGGCGCATTTCCCGCGTCGCGAAAGGTATTCGTGCCCGGCGTTTTGTATCCGGAGATTCGGGTCCCCATGCGCGAAATTGCGCAGACGCCCACGCGCGAAGGCTCGCACACCGCACCTCGACTGGTTCCCAATCCGCCCGTTACGGTATACGACACGTCCGGTCCGTACACGGATGTCGACGCGCACATCGACGTCGAAAAAGGTTTGCCCGCAATTCGACAGGATTGGATTACGCGGCGCGCGGACGTGGAACAATTGCCGCGAATCAGCTCGATTTACGGCCAACGTCGCCGCGAAGACCGGTCGCTCGATGCGTTGCGTTTTCGCACGACGGACAAACCTTTCCGCGCCAAACCCGGACACAACGTCACGCAAATGCATTACGCGCGAAAGGGAATCATTACGCCGGAAATGGAATACGTCGCTTTGCGTGAACAACAAAAGGTCGCCGAAGTTTATCGAAAGCAACATCCGGGACGTTCCTTCGGAGCGGTCATTCCCGAACGGATCACGCCCGAATTCGTGCGCGATGATGTCGCCCGCGGTCGGGCCATCATTCCGGCGAACATCAATAATCC
>CAYSYX010000633.1:0-5291 GCA_964435055.1 uncultured Polyangium sp.
CCCCGGACCCGTCACGCCGATGGATGCAATGACCGGCGGAGGTGGTGGCGGAGGTGGCGGCGGCGGAGGTGGCGGAACGTTTGTCGTGTACGTCGGTCTCGGAGGCGCCGTGACGACCGGCGTCGGGGTCGGCGTCGGCATTGGAGCGACCGTTTGAGGCGTCACGGGTATGGGCGCGGTGGCGACGTTCGTCGGACAGCTATATACGTACCGAATTTCGGTGACCGTGCGTGGTTCGGCAGGATCGGAGCCACAAGCTGCGAGAAAAGGCATTATGCCGGCTCCGGCAACGAAGCACGAAGTCAGGGCGTAAGATAACGTCGAACGAACTCGGCCTGTCTGCATGATGGTGCAGTATATCCGCTTTTCATTCGGGCGGCGACTATCGTGTGAATTTTTATGCGAGCTGCGGGAGGGGGCAGATGATGCGCGGTCTTTGTTTTGAAATCAGAACTTCGCCGAGAATGCGGCTCCTCCGAACCCCGGACCGACCATCGGGGCAAACATCATATCGCGCATGCCGGGAGCGTCCTTTTTCGGAGGATTGGCGTCGTCTTTTTTCAACTTGATTGCCGGAGGTTTGGGTTCGTCGAAGTAATAAAGCAAGAAACCCAAAGCGGCTGTTACCACGCCTACGTTGAATGCGACGATTGAGCTGGTTTTCAGATTTGCTTGCAGCGTGACTTGCTCTTGATACTTCTGGAACTTCGTCAATGAGATTCCGGGTTGGAATTCGTTGGGCTTATCAGTCGGCTTGCCCTTGTTCAGACGTGCTGTGTCGACTGGGCCCCACTCTTCTTGAATGCTCCCAACCTGCAACGCCGTCAGTACCCCGGCGCCCGCAATGAGGATGCCCGTTCCAAAAAGAAAGTACGAGCCGATTCGTTGCCGCGTACGTGACAGATCGGCTTTGACGGCGATTGCTTTACCGCGGCCGAGATTGTATTCGCGTGAATACGAAACGAATCCGTTTTGACTTACGGTAATCATTCGTTCGCCGGCGTCGACTTCGAGCGGGCCGAGTAGGGGCAAGGTTCCTCGAGGCGAACCGTCGATGGAAACCGTGGATCCGACTCGACCCGTAATGGTTACTTTGGCCGGCATCGGGCGCAATTGCACGTCGATGGCGGTCATCTGTTTGTCCGTTGCGGGGATTTCGCGTTCTTCCGGGAAATATCCCGGTGCTTGCAGGACGACTTTGCGTTTGCCCGGTTTTACTTCAATGGGACCGAGGGGTTGGGGCGGGCCGCCGTCCACTGAGATCGTCGCGTCATCGACCTGCGTCGTCACCGAAATCTGCGTGGGTTGGGGCATTTCAACCGGTTGGGCAGTTCCGGCTTGAACATCGGCCGGCAGACGACCGATGATCGCCTCGATCTCCATAATCGATTGCGTCGCATCACCGCGCCGTTTGCCATTTTTGTCTTCGGCAAGAAAACGACGATAATACTCGAGAGCTTTTCGCAGGTTTGCCGGATTGGAATCAATTGCGTATTGGCGCTTGTACGATTGCGCGATGGAGAAGACGAGACCGGGGCGCTTGGTCAACGCATACGCTTGTTCGAATGCCCGAATGGCATTCGGATAATCGCCCTTTTCGTACGCTTTGGCGCCGGTTTCGAAATAAGCGCGCGATTGCGCATCGTCATCGGCGGCGGCCGGCGCGCCGGCCAACAGCAACGCCGAAGCAAGCAAAATTGTCCGGTAAAATCTCATTTTGATTGCTCCGTACCCAGGTAAAGCAACAGTTTTCCTACGTCCGCAACCGCAAGATCGTCGATACCGTCGCTGTTGGCATCCAGCGCCAATAATGCCTTTCCACCGCGCAGCTCGGCAAAGGGTGAATGTTGCTCGTCGAACCACACCAACGGCGCCGATTCATCCAATACCGCCGTGGCCGAGGTGCCCGTTCCGACAACCTTGAAGGCGAGATCCACCAGGTACACCCCGTCTCGCGTCATGATTGCCAGCTCTTTGTATCGATCCGAATCGATGTTGACGGCGGCGATTCCCGAGATATCGCTGTCGTCGGCACGCCATTCCGATTTGTCCGTGGCGGGGTTCCACACCTGACGCTTGGGCGTGAATTCCCAAGCTTTTTGATTTTCAGGATCCGATTCATTACCCAGAATTCGAGTACCGTCCAAGTATATCCGAATTCGCTGCGGAGCGTTCCCGTTCGGACCCGGCATCATGGATTTTCGCGCCGTGAGAATGACGTCTCGTCGACCATTGCCATCGAGATCGGCGATCTCGTAAGGTTCGAACGGATTGGCCGGCCTGGGCAAACGGATCTCCGGATCAATCGGCTGTGGCTGCGTCAATTCGGTAAATGCCGTTCCATCAAAACCCAACGTGCCCAGCCCATACGGATCCGCCGAGCCATTCGGGGCTTTTAAGAATGCGGTCATTTTCGTTGTCGGTGTCTCGTCCACCGGGGCGAAGAGACACGTATTGTCCGCGAGATTCAATCCTTCATCCACGGGCTCCGACGCTCCGTTGGGGTAACAAGCCGGGCGCCAAATCGTGCTATTTCCCAGGGCAATCACGTTGAACGGGCTGTAATCGTTCCCTTCGGGAGATTGCGCTTCGCAGTAATCGATGCCGAAATTCGATACGGCGATGTTTTTGATTTCGTCACTCGAACCATTGGGGACACCATTGATAGTTTCTTTGCGTATCGGCAATGGGGCGAGAAGGCTACGCGAGACATCCCCGCGGATGATCGTAATGGGTTTTTCTTCACCCGGCTTGTTTGCCGAGCTCAAAATGGCCAAGTCGGAGACGATATCGAGATCTTCGGCCAAGTTCCAGCCGATGATACGACCGATCGAGACGTGCTCCAGATCCTTTGCGAAAGCAACCAGCTTGGGCGGCGAGGGGGGACTTTGCGGATTGCCGAAAATGACGGAAATGGGCGTGATGTTCTCCGCCATTGGGGGAAGCTCGAGCCAATAAGCGGCATCGGCGATTCCGTCACCGTCCAGATCGCCGCTGGTCATACCCGCCAAAGGACCTCCCGTGGCGATGGTAAGGGTCGCCAATCCGGCGGGGAGCCACATCCATAAATCGAGAACGCCGGTATTGGCTCGTGCCGCCAATACATCTTTGCGACCGTCGCCATTGAAATCACCAATCGTGGCAAATTCCCACTTGATGGATGTCGGCGTTGGCGAGGTGGGATCCAGCTCATCCTGCGAAAGGCATTTGCGCGTGAATCGATTGGCCGGATTGGGCGCCGGATCATACAGAATGACGCCGCGACTGTCGACGATATCCGCGAAAGAATCGCCATTGACATCGCCGATCGCCAAGGGCGCACTTGCCAGTTCCGCCCCGGATTCCTTGCAATCGTCCTTCGCGTAGGACAAAAAGTCTTCCGCCGCGATCACTCCTCCGGGAACGACGTTTCGAATGATTCTCAGCTTTTCAACGCCGTCGTCCACCCCAAAAAGGACATCCACCATGCCGTCGTTTTCGGCATCCGTGATGTATGCACCTCCCCAAGGATTTCCATTGAGCGGGTAAGCGCTGAGCTCGGCGTCCCCGATTCCGCAACGGGATACGATCACCAGCTCGGAGGGCGCATTTTTTTCGAATGCCAAACGGGCGCATTTCGTACCGTTCGTCGTCGTTCCCGTCACCGCAATGGCTCCTTGCGGACTTCCGGCAACGTTGGAGCCGGGGATCGGATACCTCTGGTAACCGCCTACGCTATCCATGACGATGGCTTGCGCAATGCTGTTATTACCGATCTTTCCAAACGCGAGAATGGTGTTGTCTTCCGAATATTCACCCAATGGGATCAAGGCTTGCGCGTATGGGGATGCGAACAGAAGGGGACGAGAATTCGTAATGAACGAACGACCCTCTTGACCGAGCAGCGTACCCAATGACCGCTTGTAACCGATGACGATGTCGGAGAAACCATCGTCATCCACATCCCCGACCGCCGGCGTCAATTCGCCTCGAGGTAACGAAATGGTTCGTTCGACGAAACCGTCGAGCGTCAAGTAATGTACATCGATCGAATTGAGCCCCGCCGCCGCGATATCGTGTCGGCCGTCGCCGTCGAAATCACCGAGGAACAATCGCTCCGTTCCTCCGCCGGAAATCGAAATGGATTCTTCGGACAAACCCCCGGGTTTTCTGCAAATTCCGTCGAAACCACACCCCCACTCCGGCGGGCAATGAATAGCGCCCGCGGGATAGTCGCACAACCATCGGCAAGCGCCGGGAGTTGATTTGGGGCCGCAAAACAACGAATCGGAAACGTCGCCGTCACAGTCTTCAAAATTGTCCGGTTCGATAACGTTGTTTCCGCAGGAGTTGATCGGTACTTCGGGCAATGCATCACAACCGGAGCCCGCGAATGAAAGCAGGCTACCCAGCGCCAGAAGCACACCACCCAAGAGAAACCTTCTACGGACGCTGGAGCGGCTATTCGTCATAAAATATCTCTTTTGATTTTCCGGTTTTGCCGGTTTGGCTCGACGGCGGTTTCGCGACCGTCGTGGACTTGTCGAGGGTCATGGGAATCAAGACATTTTGCGATGGGGTGATCGGTAGATTCTTGGATTGATATCCCTTCGCCGCAAACGTCAAAGTCAGCGGCGCATCGCCTCGCGGCAAATCGATGGGCCCGGGCGCCGTCCCCAGCTTCCGTTCGCCAAGAAAAACTTCCATGCCTTCCGGCGTTGCTTGAATACGCAATTCTATCTTGTCCGACAATGCCGTCGGTGCCGTTGTCGTAGGGGCCGCCGATGCCGTCGTCACCGGCGCGATCGTCGGCACGACCGACGCTTCGGTGGTCGCGGAAGGCTTCGTCATATTCGTCGACGTATCCGTTGTCGACGTTCCTTGCGTCAGGAAAAACGCCAATCCCAATGCAACAACCCCGAGCGCCGTCGCCACCGCAATGACGACCGTCCTCTTTCCGCCGCTTTTGCCGTCTTGCTCGCTGGGCAACGTCGTCTGCGGATCGATCGTCACGCCCGGCTGTACGAGCGTCGGCGCAAAAACTTCCTCGCTCGATTTATTCGCAGGCAATCCTATCGCCGGCAGCTTTTCGCTCGAGCGTACGGCCACCGATGGCACGTCGATTCCCGCGGTTCGCGCCGCCGCAACCAGCTCGTCCACCGCCGCTCCCAACGTCTGCGGACGAGCGTCGGCCTCTTTTGCCAACATTCGCAAAATCGGAGCATCCAAGGCATGGGGAATGTCCGGACAAACGGATGACGCCGACGGCGGAGTACTTCCCACTTGCGCCATCATGACGTCCATGATGTCTT
>CAYSYX010000634.1:0-824 GCA_964435055.1 uncultured Polyangium sp.
GAGCCGGAGGATCGCCCTGCCGACGGTCGGGCCGTCGTGGATGCGCTCCGGGCATTCGGTGATGTGGAAATCGATACGGCGCATCAAAAAGCGCCGACGCGACGATCGGCCGGGCTTCGTGGTGGTGAACAACGCGGCATTGCTTTGATTCTCGTGGCGCCTCACCCCGAGCAGCTGGTTCAGCAACAGGAAAGAGGCGCCGATGCGACGTTTGTCGCGGTACCGGAAGATCAGGCATTGTTGAAAGAAGCTGCGCGGCATGGGGGACGAGCCGAACGGTTATTCGATGGTTCGGTGAGTGTTCTGTTGCTCGGGACGGCATTGGCCACGGATTTGGCGGCGCAAGCTGCGCGTTGCGCATTGGGTCTGCGTCTGCATGGGCGAGGTCGTCGAATTGCCTTGGCGATGGGGCGTAGTCATACGCTCGAAGCTCGGCGAGGTTCGCTTGGACATACCATTGAAGTCGTGGCCAAGCGTCTGGCTGCGGATGTGCCCGAGCGTGGTGAAAATGCCGAAGATCCCATTTTGATCGACGATGTCGTTGCCGGGTTGCTCGACGCGCGATTCGATGTTCGCGAAATGGAAGGCGGATTGTCGCTTTTGCTGGGTGAACGGCCTCTTGGGGAAGGTACTCGGCTCCTGTTGGGTCGAGCGACGCCTTGTGTGGGTCGGGACCGTGAACTCCGCATGTTGGAGCAAATTTTGGCGGAATGCATCGACGAGCAAACCGCCCAAGCGGTGCTCGTGACGGCCCCCGCCGGGGTGGGAAAATCGCGGTTGGCGCAAGAGTTTGTCCGTTCGGCCCGGGAACAATGCAAAGATGT
>CAYSYX010000634.1:834-3387 GCA_964435055.1 uncultured Polyangium sp.
CGCATTTGGTCGGGTCGCGGCGATACGTTGCGCGCCGGTTCGGCGTTCGGGCTTTTGGGGCAAATCATTCGCCATGCGACGGGCGTGCGAGAAAGCGATCCCATCGAAGCTCGTCGGAAACAGATCGAAAACCGAGTGTTCGAGCACGTTTCGCAGGAAAAACGCCAATACGTGGCGGCATTCTTGGCGGAATTGATCGGCGCTCCTTACGCCGACGATGTTCATCCGCTCCTGAATGCGGCGCGAAAAGACGCGCAGATCATGAACGATCACATGCGCGAATCGTGGCTCGAGTTCGTCGGCGCCGAATGCGGCCGGGGACCTGTGTTCATTTTGCTCGAGGACTTGCATTGGGGGGATTTTCCCACGGTGAAGTTCCTCGATCGAGCATTGCGTGATAAGAAGAACTCGCCCTTATTCGTCATGGCGTTGGCTCGACCGGAAGTCCATGAAGTGTTTCCTCGATTGTGGATCGAGCGCGATGTTCACGAAATTCGATTGAAACCGTTGGGCGTCAAGGCGGTCGAGCGATTGGCGCGTCATGTACTCGGCGACGTCATCAATGGGGACCTGCTGGGCAAGCTCGTCAAGTTGTCCGATGGGAACGCGTTTTACCTGGAAGAACTCATTCGCGCGACGGCGTACGGAAAAGTGGACGATTTGCCGGAAACCGTCGTCGCCATGGTTCAATCGCGTTTGTCCGAATTGGATGAACGGGCGCGACGGATCTTGCGGGCCGGCAGCATCTTCGGCGAAGTGTTTTGGATGCAAGCCGTCGCCGGTTTGCTGGCAATGAGTGAAAGCGACGGGATGTTGCACGAGCTGCTGGCGGAATTGACCGATCGCGAATTGCTGGTGCAGCGGACGGAAAGTCGTTTTCCCGGGCAAAACGAATACGCATTTCGCCATGCGCTCCTGCGCGAAGGCGCGTATGCCATGCTCACGAACGACGATCGCACCCTGGGTCATCGACTCGCCGCGGAATGGCTCGAATTGCACGGTGAACGCGATCCCGTGGTGTTGGCGGAGCATTTCGAAGTGGGTGGAGACGGCGCTCGGGCCGCCGAGCATTATCTCGCCGCGGCGGAACAAGCGCACCTCGGCGGCGATACCCTTGCGGCGTTGGCGTGCACGCGCAAAGGTTTGGCATGTACAGTGTCGCGCGAGCTGCGGATCGAACTTTTGGGCCTGTTCTGCGAAGTTCACTATTACCTGCGAAACGAAATCGTCAACGCTTTGCCTTATGCGGAAGAGGTCGTTCGCGACGCACCGTTGGGGAGCGAGCCTTGGATCCAAGGGATGTTCATTCGCATGCTCGGAGGGGCGCAATTGGGCAAACCCGAAGAGTTTGGCGCGGCATTGTTGTCGCTCGGGCAAATCGAAGTCCAAAAAGGAACCGAAGCCGTTCTGGCTTTCGCGCTCACCGTTGCCGTGTATATCCTCGACGTGACCGGACGAACTCAAATGGC
The DNA here is from genome assembly GCA_964435055.1 of uncultured Polyangium sp. Lineage (GTDB taxonomy): Bacteria > Myxococcota_A > Polyangia > Polyangiales > Polyangiaceae > Polyangium. Next base: position 2,304 of record CAYSYX010000634.1, read on the forward strand.
CGATATGATCATGGAAAGGACGCATCGAATCGGCATGGCCGCCGTGGCCTACGATGCCCGGGCCATTGGTATTTGGTACATCATGAGCGCGGCGCGCGAAGCGTACGCGCATCAAGATCCTTGGAAAGCGCGCGGATATGCCGAATTCGCCATGAATGCCGGGCGAATGATTCAATACGAGCGAATGTTGCAAGTGGGGCAGTCGTTCTTCGGCATGCAAACATGGTTCTTGGGAGCACGAGAAGAAGCCGAATCGTTGTTGTTGGGCGTTACGTTGCCCCATGAAGAAATGGGTTTTTCCGCGACTCCGCGGCCAATCTGTTTGACGTGGGTTCTTGCCGAACGCGGCGCGTATGATGAAGCCAAGCGCTGGGCCGAATTGCTCATTCAACATGGAATGACGCGCAATTTGATGAGCGACGAAGGCGAGGGACGTTGGGTATTGGCCGAAGTCTTGCGCCGCAAAGGCGACCTCGAAGCTGCCGACGGCGAACTCGCCACGGCGATTCGGTTGTTGCGACCCAAGAATGTGCTCGATACGCCGGCTCTATTGGCGACGCTGGCGCGTATTCGTTTGGCGCAAGGTCGCGTCGAAGAAGCCGTCGCCGCGGCTTCCGAAGGCGTGGCCGTGTATGAAACGACGGGAGCATGCGCGTATTTTCGAGCCATCTATTTGCGTCTCGTGCACGTCGAAAGTCTTCTGGCGGCGGGGCGTCACGAACAGGCCCGCGCCGCATTGGAAAAGGCGCGAACGGAAGTCCTGGCCAATGCGGAGAAAATTGCCGATCCCCGTTATCGCCGGCATTACCTCGAAGATGCGATCGAACCGCGCCGCGTCCTCGAATTGGCCGAAGAATGGCTGGCGGGGTAAACCGAAAAGAGCAGTTAAGATAAATTGGGTCACACTTCGTCGAGCTTTGGGAAATCCGGGTGCTGCATCTCCGGCACCGTTTGGAACAATGGCTTGAGTTCAGGGACGTTTTGCCATTGACGTTGTATTTCGCGAAAAACCGTCAAATGTCCGCGGCGAGCGATGCCGCGTTCTTGCCTTGAAAGCTCCGCACGGGATTTCCCTGCACCTCGT
>CAYSYX010000634.1:3397-5276 GCA_964435055.1 uncultured Polyangium sp.
ACGTATTCCTTCAGCCTTAAAACGTAATCGCCATACGCTGTTTCGCGGTACCGAGGTAACCCTCGTTCGTTCAGCCCCAATTCCTTCACCGTCCATTGCGCACGCAGATATTCGACCGTTCCTTTTTTATGAATGTATCCGAATTCAAATGTTTCACCCACGAGATCCAATTTGAGAAAAACCATTGGATCCTCATGCCGTGGGTTGAGCCATCCGGGACGCCCAAAATGAGGCTCGACGTCGTTTTTTTCAAGGGCTTCAAGTGCACCCGTGTCGGATACGATAGGAAATCGATCCCCTTTTTTCTTATTGCAAGGGCCGCAGGCATATAGAAAATTCAGCCATTCGAATGTAAGTCGTGGAAACAATGCTCGGGGCCAGAAATGTTCGACCTCGGCCGTCGCATTGTCCTCGCAAAACATGCACCGACCATGCGGTGTAACCATATCGGCCAGAGCTTTGCCGATGGTATTCTTGAACGTCGTTGATGCGCGTTTCCCGGGCCAGATCCTATCCGCTTCTCCTCGGCGCTCGACGTGCGTGCTTTTCTTGTCGATTCCCGCCTGCCACAGCTCGAGGAATTCGCGCTTATTCGGCTCGACTTCGATCGGTTTTACGCGCAGCATGAGTTCATTTCCCGCCCGGAAAGATCGCTCGGAGTTCGTCTTGGCGGACTTCTTCGTCCGCGGTCAAACCGCCCGACACTTCCTTCAAGTTGAGTGCGACAAGCTCTGCGCGTAATTGTTGTCCTTCTTCGGAGCGTTCCACTTCGCCAAACGCGCCTGTACCGTACGCGTCGAGCACGTTGCCGTACAAGATTCGATACAGTTCAACGCCTTCGAGCTTTTTGGCTTCTTCTGTTGTTCCAGGTTTTGGCAACCGAAACACCGAACCACACCCATCGGCTGCGCCTTGACAAACGAGTGGGCTATGGGTTGTCACGATGAACTGAAATCCACGAAAGAGTTTCCGTAAGCAAGGTCCAATGATGCGTTGCCACGAAGGATGCAAGTGCGCGTCGACTTCATCAATGAGCACGATACCCGGAGCGACGACCAGATGCGTTTGCGGATCGAAGATTTCTTCGAGATCGTAATGGGTCACGAGTTGTCGGACAAGTTCGAGGCTCAAGCTCAAGATGGATCGATAACCATCGCTGAGATCCGCAAGTTCGACCCGACGCTTGTTACCATCCTCGAACAAAATGGTATCGGCATTGATTTCGACCAGACGAACGCCATTTGGGAGGAGGTCATCGTTGTTAACGAATTTCTTGACGGCCTCGAGTGTCGGTAGTGCACTCGTATCGCGGAGAGCGCGGTGATCGAGCGTCTTGAGCCACTCGATACTTTCATGAAAAGCTATCCGTTCGGTGAACAAGGAGATGTGGCGAAATGCGTTGGGGAATTGGCGCATTTCTTTTTCGAATTCCTCATCGCCGCCCGTAAAACGCCTAAATGGACCAAAACCGGCGCTGAATAGCTTGCGTGTGTCCGGTCTTGACTTCGTTGACGTTTTGACGCGATTCTCATGAATATACAGCTTAAACGTCCTGTTGTGTTCAGGACTTGATTCCTTTGAAGCTTGAAACAAGACGAAGAAGGAGTCGAGGCGACTGATGCGGTCGAGGCTAAACGGGAGTTGCGCCACTTCTTTCAATTCCTCGTCGCGAGGCTCCGTCGATGTACTCGTCAAAGCATACGAAAGTGTTCGCAGGAATGTCGTTTTTCCGGAGCCGTTGTCTCCAATGAGCACATTCCAGCCTGGCTCGGGTCGCAGCTCCCAACGCAATTGGTGCACCGGACCTATTTCTTCGAGAGCAATTTTTTCAATGTACGGTATTTGTTCCCCGTCGCTCCACTTGCGCTTGGTGTTGCCA
>CAYSYX010000635.1:0-5267 GCA_964435055.1 uncultured Polyangium sp.
CGGTCATTCAGCGCGATACGATTCCGATCGTTGCGTCAGTTCATGCTCGGTTTGGAGTCGATCGAGCGGTTTGTCGAACATGAACCATTGTCCCGCGTTCACGCGTGCGTGTGCGTCGCCTTGGCGCTCGAATGTCAAACGACGGAGTCATGGGCATGAAGTACTTCGATGGGCGGGGACGAGGTGGCCATGGGTGACGAATTGTTGAATTCGCCGGAATTTGCTGATGACGTCGGGCTTGCGTCGGTAGCCCAAGGCGTGGCGACGATTTCGGTGGGCGCCGAGAGCGCAAGCGTCCTGGTTTTGCAAAAAGCATTGACGGCGCTTGGAATACCGCTCAAAGCGGACGGTTCGTTCGGGCCCAAAACAGCGGCGGCCCTGGCCTCTTGGCAAAAATCCGCGGGATTGGACGATACCGGCATTTTGGACGACGCGACGCTGCTCGAATTGGACCGGGCATTGGTGCAACGTCGTTCGCCGGACTTGCTTTCGGCCATTGCACGCGCCGTGGGCGCGAATCCCGCGCGTCCGCCGGAACGTCCCGCGCCCGCACCTCGTGCGGCGGAGCGCGATGCTTCGTATTTCGTGGACGGGGCCAACTTGCCGCCGGTGGGATCTGCGGCGGTGGAAGATCCGGACTTTCCCCCGCCTGCGGTCGACAAGGTAAAACCCTTGGTTGCTCCGGGTACGCCATTGCCGGCGGATCGCAATGAAATGGTGGCGCGATTGCGCGATGCGGTGGGCGCGGATGCCGCGGCCAATGCGGCGTTGGCGCGAGTTCTTGCGGCGGGACGATTTCATTCGGGCGCGTTGCTCCCGAATCTGGTGAAATTGGCGACGACCAAACGTCATCCCGATTTGATTTTGCAAGGTGGAATCGAATCGGATCTGCTCGTGAGACAAGTTTTACGTCACGTGGACAATCCTTTGCGAGTGCAACAAGGTGTCGGACGCGGGACGTGCGGCGCGGGCGTCATTGAATATCTGCTTTTGCGGCGTGATGCGAGCGAATTCGTACGAATCGTCGACGGTATTACGGGGTTTTCCGGCGAAGCCAAATTGAAGTCCGGGCGAATCTTGAAAATGCCGCGAACGGCGATAACGCGGGACGATACGGAGCGAACGGATGTCGATCGCTTGTTTCAATCGACGATCATGAATCATGCGACGCTCATGAGTTGGCTCTTCGATTACGACAATCCGAAGGACGACGAGTCTTTTTGGGCGTCGGTCAAGGGCAACAGTCAAATGCCGGTGTGGGGTTTTACCAGCATGTACGAGGATGTGCTGGGCGAATCGCGGACGAGCATATCGCGAGCGTCGCGTCCGCGGGAAGAAGTGGCCGAGGGCGCATTGGCGGCTGTCGCGCGAGGTGATCGCGTGCCGGTGATCCTCGAATTCTCGTCTTTTCATTGGCTCAGCGTCGAATGGGTGACGCGGGGCGGGGATGGCCACGTGACCGCGTGGATTTTGAGAAATCCGTGGGGATGGGACGATGGATCCGGACCTCCGAAGCGCGAGCCGTTGCCGGAGGGAGGAGGTCGAATCAAAATGACTTCGGCTGATTTTACGAATGCACTGTTTGCTGCTGTCGTCCGGCCATGAACGGGAGAGCTTATGATTGCCAACGACGATACGATGGCTCAAGTGACCGAAGAACCCGCGCGCCCCTATCAATTCAAGCTGGGTTCACGATTTGCAGGTCGGTACGATATTGACGCGCTCCTCGGCGAAGGCGGAATGGGCGCGGTGTATCGTGTCCGGGATTTAGCGCTTGCGGAAACCGTCGCGCTCAAGGTGCTCACCTTGCCATTGGGCGGAAAACGTGAGCACGCCGAAATGTTTCGTCAGGAAGTCAAGTTATCGCGAAGAATCACGCACGCCAACGTCGTGCATGTCTATGATCTAGGGGAAGTTGATTCGATTCTTTACATGACGATGGAGCTCGTCGACGGCATTACGTTACGCCGGGCGATGAACAACGCCGGTGGTAAACTCCCCTTGGCCGAAGCGGTACGTATTGCGCACGCCTTGGCCAATGGTTTGGCGGCGGTGCACGCCCAAGGTATCGTGCATCGGGATTTGAAGCCGGGCAATGTGATGATTGCGAAGAGCGGACGCGTGGTCTTGGCGGATTTCGGCATTGCGAGCCACGTGGAGAGCGACGATCCCGCCATGCGCGGTCGAATCATCGGAACCATCAGTTACATGGCTCCCGAGCAATTCGCCAAACAGGCTCCCACGTTTCGGACGGACCTTTATTCGTTTGGCTTGGTCATTCTCGAATGTTTGACCGGGGCATTGCCTCCGCGTTGCGAAGGCTGGTTGTCGGCACATCGAAAACCGATCCTCGTGGATCTCGCAGCGGCGGGCGTTCTTGGAACGAACGCGGAAATTGCGGCGGTCGAGAAGCTTTTGCGTCGATGCCTCGACAATAATGCCGAAGCGCGTCCGGCGTCGGCCGAAGAGGTCAGTCGAGAATTGAATGCATTGTTGCCGCGCGAGACGTCGCTCGTGGAAATCGGCACGCATTCCGTGGATCGGGCGAATGTCGGGGCTGCGCACGGAGCTCAATTGCCCGTGATGAGTGCATCGGACGCCCATATCGATCGCACGACCAGTGAAATTGCCGAATACGTAGCGCAGGGGATTCCCGACGACGTCGCCCATGATTACGTTGCTGCGCGCCATGAAAGCCGAATGAATGATTCCGGCCACCTGGTTCGAGCGTTCGAGCGTCTTGACGGGTGCGTGCAGCGAGCCCCGCATTTTCAAAAAGCGATCGCGAGTCGGGCGATTCTTGCCGTCCGCTGTTGGTTTTTCGATCGGGTCGAAAACAATGATATCGATTGGGAGGCCGTCGCGAACGATTGCGTTGACGCGGCCATGCGGCTTGCGCCGGATTTGTCGGATACGCATTTGGCCATGGCCATGCTCGTCACCCAAAGGCTCGAAATCAAGCAGGCCACACGCTCCCTCGTTCGCGCCGTCGAAATCAATCCGGGTTCTTACGAAGCCCAGGAATACCTGGGTGGCATTGAAATCGAAACGGGTCTTATTGCTCGTGGGATTCCCCGACTCATTTATGCGACGACCGCCTTACCGCATCGCCCCCAGCCATGTTTGATCCTCTCCCGCTGTTATTCTCTTTTGGGTCGTCATGGCGAAGCCGAGGCTCAAGCGGCCGAGCATCATCGAAGGTCCAGCGTTCCGACCTTGGGCGGGCTGTTGTATTCATTGCGCATTCACGCCTACTCCAAAGGCCGACAGCCCTATTCTTTGACCATTTCGCAACGCAAGGCAATCCGTGAAAACGATTGGGTCGGCGTGGCACATTACGTGGATGTATTGGCCGGTACCGCAGATTCGAATCTGATCTCGGCTTGGATCGACCGGGTGATTCCGAAAATAAACAATCGACGGGCGAAAATGGTGATACGGCAGATTTGCGCCGAACTCTGTTTGCTCTTGGGACTCGAAACAAAGGCGATGACCTTGCTTGCGGATTGCGCGCGTGACGGACTCATCGATATTTTCTGGGTCGATCGTTGTCCGATTCTCGCCCCCTTGCGATCCGTCGAGGGCTTCGGCGAAATTCGTGATTGGGTGTGGCTGAACGCTTACGGTGTTTGGAATTGAACCACACCGACCCGAGCTGCTGAAAAAATATCCAAAGGTTCACCTCACGTCGGGTCCAAGGGCTCCGTCGACGATCGAGGTGCTCATGAATCGAATTCTTGGATGGGCCTTATGCGCGCCATGCCTGATTTCTTGCAATGGTACGGTGTATGGAACTCGCACGGAAGTCGCGATTACCATTGAAGAGCGTATCGTCATCATGGACTTCGCCAATACCATCGACCGCGTGTCGAATATGGTTTACGACGGCGACCTTGAACAACGCGCGAAGAGTCGGGGACTCGATATCGTCAATATTGCTTGGGAAGATACGGGGCGTGCGGTCGGGTCGTCGCTGGGTCCCAATATCACCGATTTGACCCTGCAGGTTCGAAGGCGCCTGTGGAATGGCGAATGGGCGGATGCCTTGATGCCTGTCCTTCGATATCCGAATTTCTCCGATCGCACCGCCGATATTCCCGCCGATCGGTTTTTCCTGCGCGTGGGCAATGCGCACGATGCGCCGCTTCGGACGATGCCGTTGATGGATGTTTTGCGTGATCTGCGCGTCGTCTCGTCCAAACCCGATTCGCTCGGAATGGCCCCGGCCAAACCCGTCGACTTGACGGCTCAGCGGGACACGCATTTTCTCGTCAGTGCTCAAGCGGTTTTTCTTCCCATACCTCGCCAGGGTCAAGCGACGTTTCATCCGGTGGTATTTAATTACCAATCGGCCCCGGGCTCGCCGGCAGTGCTCGTTTTGTTGGCCACGCGTGAAGGAACGAGCGTCAAAGTCATCGAAAACAAGTCCGAAGACGAAACCGTCCAAGGTTGGGGACAAGAGCTCTACTTTAATGAACACGGCTCGCGGGCCGCATTTACGGCGGAACGACGCAGCGACGTGAAAGCGCGGATCGATGCTCAGGGCGGCCCACGTACGGAAGCGGATCGGAGTGCATTGGGACAAGGCGCCGATATTTTGGCCCTCATTCAAGTCCCATTGCGACATAAAAACCAAGGCGTACTCGGGGGGATTGACGAAAGTAGTGGTTTGTCCCCCGGTGGTCCTTCGTCCGGAAGTTCGTCAAAAGGATCGAATGGCGATGGTTACGGGTATGAATTCTCCGATGATCCGCTCGCTGCCGGAGGGTTTGGCCCGAACGACGCCACGATTCGTGTGCGTCCGGGACCGATGCGTCAAGGCGACGTGGAACGCGCGGTGCTCGGCCATGGTCCGCGTCTTGGAGCATATCTCGAGGGGTACGGAACGAAGCTGGTCCGGGACGAACGATTTCCGATTCGCATCACGGTCCAATTCTACAAGAGCACCAGCGAAGGCATTGCGACGGACGCCGACTTGGATGCAATCGCGCGGAGCATTGCGAGCACCTACGAGCACGCCGATTATGTGGGATCCTTGGTCATTCCGCCGGGGGATTCGCAGAGGCCGACGGCGTGGCAATCGATGCCTCGAGAATGGTTTCCTTGGTAAAACCAAACCTACGGTTTGGCGTGAGCGAACAACCAATCGACGAGTGCGGGGGCGAAATTCGGCCCGAGCCCCGGAATGTGCCCGGCGCCTTGCATGGTCCAAAGCTCCGCCGCGCCTCCCGCTTTGCAATTTTCGTGGCGCGTGACCAGCGTCTCAT
>CAYSYX010000636.1:0-2497 GCA_964435055.1 uncultured Polyangium sp.
GTTTTCCCCGCCGTCGTTTTCGGCAAAGAGCACCACGGACGCACCAATACGCGCGACGGGCACGACACGCAGGCGCATGACATGCCCGAGCGGCAATTCGTCGAAATGTTTGTCCGATACAATGGGACTCGGCGCCATTTCCGCGATGATATCGCACGCATTGCACACTTCACCGGAGCTGACCCACGTGAGCGATCCCATATCGACACACAAATTCACGTACGTCGTCGATTCGACGAGACGCATCACCATGGCTTGCGGATCGCAACGCATCAGCATCCGGACTTTGAATGTGATCCTTTCCCAACTGTAGGGTTGGACATTAAAGGGCATGGGCCATTCGAGGTCGAAAGACCAACCTGCGGGTTCCGGCACGATATTCGTTATTTTCGCGGCGGCGAGGGCCGGGTCCGCCGCGGTGATTTCGATGGAGGGTAAACCCATCATATCGGCCTGGACAGCGGCATCGATTGCAATATGCCCGGTCGCGAGGTGATCGCCATTGGGGGATTTCACGAGCGTCACTTTGGCGGCGAAATTGCTGGTGACGGGATCCATGGCAATGGCGCAGATTTGCCCGGGTTCGGCAGGGGTTCCTTCCGGGGGAACTTCGACCGTGAACGTCGTTTGCACCGAGAATGGATCCGGGCAGTTGCTCGCGCCGGCCGACCCTGCCGTGCCGCCGTCGGGAAAAATGATCTCGCCGCCGAATCCACTCGAACTGCTTTGACTCGCCCCTCCGGATCCGCCATCGCCGCCCGCACCGACGCTCACCGCGGCCGTGTTTGTCGGAGGCGAGGTGGTGCACGTCGCCGCCATGGGCGCCACCGAGGCGGCAAGAAGAACCGGCAATGCACCTTTGGCGGCGGAAACGATGAGGTGAATTTTGCGCATGAAGAAACTCCCCGCAGTGACGACGACGCATCGTTTCATACCCCGCGACGTGCGTAAAGGGCTGATTCGGCGACTTCCAGGATTGACGCCGCTGAAAATCCTGCGTAGGCAGCGATTATGCGCTCATCCCTCTGTGCTGCTCGAAGGTTCGTCCTGTTCGCCTTTGCCGGCTCGTTGATTCTTTCCCCGGCCGCATGTATCGAGCTGTCGGTGGACTCCTCCGGCACCGGAGATCCGAACGGTACCTCCGACACATCGTCGAGCAGCGGTGGAACGTCATCGAGCGGTTCATCGTCGAGCAGCGGTGGAATCATGTCGAGCGGCGGTGGAACGTCGGGGGGCGCATCGACGAGCAGTTCATCGACCAGCGGGATGGCCGGGACGTGTGGGGATGGAAATCCCGACAATAAAACCGAGCAATGCGACGATGGTAATCTCGACAATGGGGACGGTTGCGATTCAAATTGTACGTTCACCAGTTGTGGCAACGGCATTGTGGCCGGCGCCGAAATGTGCGACGACGCCAATCCAAACAATGGTGACGGCTGTGATGCCAATTGTACGCCCACATCATGTGGCAACGGAATCGTGACGTCGGGTGAACAGTGCGACGACGGTAATCTCGCGCCCGGCGATGGCTGCGATCCGAACTGCTTTCTTGAAAACCCATAGATAACCAGCATGGCCGTTCGGTCCTGCCGACCGGTCCGCAACCAAGGCCGCTCGCACGGGTGGAAATTGCCGCGCAAGGCATATTGTCCGGGCACGTTTGCCCGCACATCGCTTCATTTTTCCCCTTGACGCCGGATCGCGACAATCGCATGCACGAGCCATGCGCCATCATTCCCGCTCATTCCGCATTTTCACCATCGCCGCGTTTGCTCTGGCCGGCGGATCATTGGTCACCGCCTGCGTTTTGGATGAAGACGGAACGGTCAATCTCGGCGACAATCCCAGCGGCTCATCGTCGTCCTCCAGCGGCGATACCGGTTCCTCAACGTCGAGCGGGAGCACAACGTCGAGCGGGAGCACATCGTCGAGCAGTTCGTCGAGCGCGTCGAGTGCTTCATCGAGCAGCGGCGGTTCATCGAGCAGCAGCGCGTCGAGCAGCAGCAGCAGTTCATCGGCGAGCAGTGCGTCGTCGAGCTCGTCCAGCGGCGTTATACAGCCCACGTGTGGAAACGGCATGGTCGAGATGGGCGAAGAGTGCGACAAGGGGGACAAGGTCGAGGGCGACGGGTGCGGGCGCGATTGCAAGACGGAACATCCCGAAGTTTGTCCGGGGACGGCGATTCATTTGGCGAAAGGAATGCCGGTCACGGTCAATGGCGATACGACTGGGGCGACGGATAAATTGTCGCAATCACCGGGAGGCGTTGCCGGTAACTGCATGATGGGCAATTGGTATGGCCCGGATTGGGTTTATGCCGTAATGCCCGAAATGAGCGGGAGTCTGAACATCGCCTTGAATACCGTCTACGACAATCCCATGATTCACGTCCGAACGGCGTGTGGCGGGACCAAGATGGATGAAGTCGGATGTCAGGTTTCTTTTGATCCCGGCGCGTTGAGTTTGATGATGCCGGTGTCCGCGGGACAGACC
>CAYSYX010000636.1:2507-5261 GCA_964435055.1 uncultured Polyangium sp.
GACCTACTTTGTCGCGGCCGATGCGTGGAATGGCAAGTTCGGCCAATTCACGATGACGCTTACCTTGCAATGAGTTTGGCAGGGCAACGTCGGGGCGACCGAATGGCCGCCCCGACATCGTAATCGTTACGGTAGGACAATCACTTGCGTGCGGAGCGACGACGACGCAGCGCCGTCATTGCCGCGAACGCGAGGCCCGCGAGCGCCGATGTCGTCGTGGAGTTCTCCGAGCCCACGACGCGACAGCCGCAGCTGCCACCGCCATCGGTCGGATCGCCACCACCGCTGCCGGCCGTTCCGCCGCCGCCACCAACGCCACCGCCGCCGGCTCCACCGGCGCCTTCGGTCTTGCAGACGCCGGCCTGGCACGTGCCGCCGGTGCAAGCCGTTCCATCGGGTTTGGCCGGGTTATCGCACATGCCGCTCGTCGTGCTGCAAGTTCCCGCGTCGTGGCATTCGTCCATCGCCGTGCACATCACGGGTTTGCCCGCGCCGCACACGCCGGCCGCGCACGTATCGGATTCCGTGCATGCATTGCCGTCGTCGCACGCGTCGCCGTCGGCCTTTGCCGGATCCGAACACATACCCGTGGCGGGATCACACGTACCCACGTCGTGGCATTGATCCGTCGCCATGCACGTCACCGGGTTTGCCCCGGCGCACGTACCCGCCGCGCACGCATCCGTTTGCGTGCACAAATCGCCGTCGTCGCAAGCCGCGCCGTCAGCCTTGGCCGGATTGGAGCACATACCCGTTGCCGAATCGCATGTTCCGGCGTCGTGGCATTGATCCATTGCGGTGCACGTCACGGGGTTTGCCCCGGCGCACGCGCCCGCGGTGCACGTATCCGTTTGTGTGCACGCGTCGCCGTCATTGCAGGACGAACCATCGGCTTTCGCCGGATTGGAGCACATACCGGTCATCGTGTTGCACGTGCCCACGTCGTGGCATTGATCCATCGCCGTGCACACGACGGGCATTGCGCCCATGCAAGCGCCGGTTTGGCACGTATCCATTTGCGTGCACGCATTGCCGTCATTGCACATCGATCCGTCCATCTTGGCCGGATTGGAGCACATACCGGTCATCGTATTGCACGTGCCCACGTCGTGGCATTGATCGGACGCGGTGCAGGTGACGGGGTTTGCCCCGGTACAGGCGCCGGCTTGGCACGTATCCGTTTGCGTACAGGCATTGTTGTCATTGCACGCCGTGCCGTTGTTCTTGTTCGGGTTGCTGCACATACCCGTGGCCGAATCGCACGTGCCGGCATTGTGGCATTGATCCAGCGCCACACAGACGACGGGGTTCGCCCCTGTGCAAGTGCCGGCTTGGCAGCTATCGGTTTGCGTGCACAGATTGCCGTCATTGCAAACCGTTCCGTCGGTCTTGGCCGGATTGCTGCACATGCCGGTGACCATGTCGCACGTGCCGGCATTGTGGCATTGATCCGAAGCCGTACAGACGACCGGGTTTGCTCCGGAACACGCGCCGGCTTGGCACGTATCCGTTTGCGTACACGCATTGCCGTCGTTGCAAACCGTGCCATTGGGTTTGGCCGGGTTGGAGCACACGCCCGTACCCGCTTGGCAGGTGCCCGGGTTGTGGCACGAATCCGATGCGGCACACGCGGCGACGGTGCAGCACACGCCATCCACGCAGAAACCGCTCGCACAGAACGCATTGCTCGTGCAGGCCGCGCCCGCGGCGAGCAACGTCGCGTCGTAGCGATCCACGGCCGTCGACGGCGTCGATCCGTCGGTCGTGCCGGCGACCATGAGCGCGTCGCCGCCGGTCAACGTGACCGTGGACGGCAGGTACCGACCGACAGTTACGCTGCCCGACAACGACCACGTATTCGACGCCGGGATGTACGTCGCCGATTGCGTATTGATCGCCGCCGCACCAAACCCTGCGGCCGAGACGAACCGCCCTGTTCCGAGCAATGCGCCGCCGTGTGCGCCCATCGCCGTCGGCAACGGGGCTCCTGCCGACCACGAGTTTGTCGCCGGATCAAAGAGCTCGACCGACGTAATGCCCACGCCCGTGGCATCGATGCCGCCTGCGAGCATGACGCGCCCTGTGGACAACGTTGCGATCGTCGACAGGTACCGTGGTGTGGTGAGCGTGCCGGCTGCGGCCCAGGTGTTTGTCGCGGGGTTGTAGATTTCGACGGTCGCCGGGTAGCTCGGCGTCATGATGCTCGTATTGATGCCGCCGGCGAGCACGACGCGGCCGTCGGCCAGCCTGGCCATGTGCCCCCAAGCCCGCGGCGTCACCATGGTACCCGCCGCTGTCCATGCGTTGGTCGCCGGATTGTAGATTTGCGCCGACGTGAGGAAGTTCGTCCCGTCGAAACCACCGGCCACGAGCACGTTGCCGTTGGCCAGTGCGATCGCCGAAGGCAGGCCGCGTGGCGAGGCCATGTTTGCCGCAGCTGCCCACGTATTCGTCGCGGGATTGTAGATCTCGGCCGCGTTCGAATAGCCCATCAAGGTTTGTCCGCCCGCGACGAGCACGCGACCGTTGCCCATCAAAACCGCGCCGGGGATGTAGCGTCCGGCGGCCATATTTCCGCCGGCGCTCCATACGTTCGTTGCCGGATTGTAGAGCTGCGTGACCGTGGGAATGGTTGTTCCGTTGAAGCCGTTCGCGTACAACACGCTGCCATTGGGCAGCGTCGTGGGGGGGGGGCCCCCCGAAACCGCCCACACCGGCGCCCCCCCCCCCCAACCCCCAGCGAGCCACCACCCC
>CAYSYX010000637.1:0-5229 GCA_964435055.1 uncultured Polyangium sp.
CTTATTGACAATCCCCAAAAAGCGCCGCGGATCCGTCTCGTTGCTCGCCAATAACGTCCGCACCGCCGTCTGCACCATGAGCATCAATACGCCGCTCTCGAGACCGTGACCCGTGACGTCGCCAATGCCGATTTTAATGACGCCATTGCCCCGCAAAACATCGTAATAATCGCCCCCGACCTCGTCCGCAGGCGACATGTACCCCGCAATGTCGAGATCCTTGATCTCATTCAATTCCCGCGTCGGAGGCAACACCATGAGCTGCAATCGCCGCGCAACATCGAGCTCCGCACCGAGACGCAAGTTCTCCTGCGCCAATTGCGCATTGAGGCTCGTGATTTCCTTATTGGCCTCCTCGAGCTCCGCCGTACGCGCTTGCACGAGCCCTTCGAGGTTGTTCGTATGGGCCTGAATATCGGCGGCCATTTCATTGAATGCGCCCGTGAGCTGCCCGATTTCGTCCGACGTCGTCGCTTCGACCCGAACTCCATAATCGCCGCGACGCATACGCGACGCTCCTTCGGAAAGCGCAACGAGCGCGCCGGTCATCCGACGAGAGATCAAATAAACACCGGCCATCAATACCAGCAATGAACCAATCGAAATGAGCGCTTGACTCGTCTGAATGCTGCTCCGACGCGATTCAATCGCCCCTTGCGCCTTGTACAACGACGCATAAATCTCTTTCTTGGGGACGACAAACCCAAGCGTCCAATTTTCCGGCGTAATCTTTCCGTCGGCAAGCGTCTCGAAGGTGCTCAATTGCTTCAGCACCAAAATATACGACTCGCCGCCGATCTGCATGTCTTCGCGATATTGGACTTTATCATCCTTGGGCAGACGAATTTGCGCCACATGCGGCTCTTTGCTGTCCTTCAAAAACCGCTGCAACAAATCCAGCCCCTGCTTGTCGGCCTTCTTCTCGAGACCCAAAAGCTTTTCGCCGTCGTCGTTCACCGCCACGACATTGCCGTTGGCTTGCGCCAAAAACGCAAAACCCGTATCGGCCAATTTCACGTCTTTGACATACGTGACAATCTGCTCGAGCGTCAGATCGAGCCCGAATGCTCCGGCCACCGCCTGACGATCTTTCGACCATAACGGATGAAAAATCGTCGCAATGAGTCCCCCGCCGCCGGCATCTTTGTAGGGCGGGAACATCGTGACGTAACTCTTGCGAGCTTTGACGCCGCCGGGTTCCTTGATCCAACGATTCCAACTCGGAATCAATCCCGGATAAAAAAACTCATAAAAGTTCGAATCATTGTGCGTCGGATAAAGTTCGTCGAATACCGTGCCGAGGTCCGCATACGGAGCAAGTCGGACAAAGGGCTGTTCGGGAGGACCGACCATGTATATTTGCAATTTTGCCGCGCCGTGACGAGCAAATGGGGGCAAAACCATATCGAGATACGCGGATTGATCAATCGCGGCCTGCGCTTCCGGCGTCGGAACGCCGTCTTTGTGCATGTAGCCCCACGCGCTGATGACCGCCGGCTCCTGCGCGTCATTCTGCGACCAACCCCCCGCCGGCTGCTCCTTGCCCTCCTTGTCTTTCCGCTTGAAGGGCGCGACGTACTTGAAGCGATCCTTGAAATACGGCATTGCCGAGATGGTGGCGTGAATGCCCTCCATCTCGCCGCCATTGTCGACCACCGTTTGCGCAATGTCCGAAACAACCTCGAGATCCGCGATCGCGTGCTTGAAGCTCGAGTTCACCTGCACCGCGGTGTCCTCCGCACGGTGGCTGAGCGAATCGCGGTAAGCAACGTTCAGACCCGTTTCGATGTGCCGCGTCGCTTCCGTACTGAGCTTGTGGATCCCTTGGCGGGCGACGAAAATATTGAGCACCGCGCCGAGCAACATGCTGACGCCCGTCACGAGCAGGAACTTCGTGTTGAATTTGTTCAACACGCCTACCGTGGGGGTTTGTCTCGCTTGTCGAGCTTCGTCAGGAGTGTCGGAGGACACGTTTACCTCTACACGCGCGGGATCAATTCAAACTCGGACAGGAACGGCACGCTACACCAAACAAAATCAAACTTCCACACCAAATCTTCGTCGGCCCCTCCAGCGACGCGAAAATTTCAACTCGCTCGAAACGGTTTGCGCCCGGATGCCGCAATGATCGGCCAAACGGCGTAACCTTGCTCGTTCAAGATCGTCTCCATGTGCGCCCGCAGCCCGCGCTCGACATCCGCATGAAGCGCCGCATCCGCACCGGCCGCCGCGCCGAATTGCCACGCAACGCGGATCCACAATTCGACGACCCGCGCCAGCTCCGTCGGGTCCGAGTTCGTATTGCTCACGTTGATCTGGCTGATCGTGATGTCTTCGAGGCCGACGCTTTGCAGCAAATACCGGCCCTTGGGGCCCATGTCGAGGTCCACGCCCCCTTGCCGACTCACCTCGAGAAATGCCTGGTACCCATCCCGAATCGCTTGCGTGTTCGGATATCCGACGACAGCCCCGAGCATCTCGTTCGTGATGTACACCCGGCCGCCGGGACGACAAATCCGTACGAGCTCGTGAAGAATTTTCTCCGGCTGATGGAAGATCTGGAGCGAAAGCCGACAAGCGACGAAGTCGAACGAATTGTCGGCAAGAAGCAGCGCCGCGGCGTCGCCATACTGGTATTCGATATTTTCGAGCCCGAAATCGGCGACCACTTGCTGCGCGTATCGCAACAAAGGCCGCGAATGGTCGACGCTGATCAAGTATTCGGGGCGAAAATCACGTTGGAGAAAAATGTCGAAACAACCAAGGCCACAACAAATATCGGCGACCCGCAATCCCGGCCGCAAACCATGCGCCGCCAAAATCTCCTGCTCGTGATTCCAAATCAGCTTTTCCTGGGTCCGCAATACCGTGATGAACTCGTCGTCCTCGAGCACCGTTTGCGTCGGATACAGAGTCTTGTCGTAGACCTCGATGGAAACCGACGGATAAAGCTCCGCAATGACTTGAAATTTGGGTATCGCCCACGGAATGACGCTGGACAGGACAAACTTGATCCCGAGGCTCGGCCGCGAACTCGTCAATGCGCGAAGAAACCGGTTGATCTCGAGAAATGCGACGTTGTTCATGTACCTGAGCCGTTTCAGGTTCACGATCAACGTGCCTCGCGTATTCCGAGCCGCCTGCTCGAGCGATGCGCGCACTTCGGCCATTTCATTGGCGGAGTACGGACGCAAAGTTCCGGCCAACGTGACCTCTTGCTCCTCGGCGCCGTCGCTCGATACGGTCATATTGAGCGCCATCGGCATGCAGGATGCCGGGACGCCCGAAGAAGGCACTCCGGAACTTGGCGGAGGAGCGACCGAGCTGCTCATACCTCACCCATTTCGTCCACTTCGGGTAACTCGAGAAACAAGCTCAATCGATTGCTGTGCGCCGGTTCGGCAAGGGTAAACGTGCACTTGTATACCGCGACCAACTCGAGCAGCCCGAGCATCGTGTCTTCCCCTTCGGCAGGCTCTTCGAGACGCGCGCGAAACCAAGTCTTCAAGTCGGGCTGATTCACCATCTTCACAGCCATCCGATAGAAGATGCGATGCCGATCGGCGACGGGCATCGTCATTTGCAAAATGACGTGTCGCCCACGTTTACGAAAAATAACGTCGATTTCGCCTTCTTCGGCGTGATTACGAAAAACGACTTCCAAAAGCTCATTGACGAAGGTCGATAACAAAAGCGCATGACGCTCGGGATCACCTTCGTTTGCGCTCACATAACGCGCCAGGAAGTTCGCCACCAAGTGACATTGACTCCACTGACGAGCAAAGCTGTTCACCGTGAACTTCGCCGCCATGATCATGCGGTATCGGTTCGACGCAAGCTCGAGTTCCTGGGGCGCGGTCGGCGTGCTGGTCTTGGCAATCGACATCGGAACCTCGACGGCTTCCATGCGTCAGCGAGGCAAGGCTAGCCGCTCCCGATGTGTACGTCGAGAGTCCACGCGCCGCGGTTTGTCTTGAACGACATTCGCCGAATGTTTGCCGAAATTATCGCCACTGTTTGCAGCTCGATTGTACATCACCGTCTTGCGTTGGCGCCGAGTGGGCATTCGGCTTTCGTGCCACTGGATAGCGCACGCTGCAAGCGTTGTGCGGAGGTGGGAGCAAACAACGGACGGGACGGCGGAAAGTTCACGCGACGTGACGGGGCAAAGATCAGAATCCCCCGCCCACTTGCGCGAGCAGGGTCCACGTATCCGCCCCGGGTTTGTCGCCTCGAGGTGTTTTTGGGGTGGACAGGTCGTCGAAGAATGCCGGGCGATAACTAAAACGCGCACCGATCTTGATGTTCGGCGTCAACAACCTCTCCGCACCCACGACGAGCGGCACGACGAGCATTGCGGGATCCCCATTTTGACCTGCAAATCCCGCATAACCCACGCCTCCGACCACGAACGGCTGCACCGGAAATTCCTCCGCCAACAACACGTTGTATCGAATACCCGCGTCAATCGCCGTCATCACGAGCGCCTGCTTCGTATCGGTTCGTTCGTTGACGCTGCCGAGGTAGTTGCCTTCGATCGCCACGCGATCGGAAAGCGCTCCGGCCACACGCAAATTCCATCCGGGACCCGGCGCACCCGTTCCCCCGACGAACCCGACGATTCCTCCACCTCCTTCCACCGTCAACACCGGCTGCGGCAGTCGCTTCAAAATCGGCTGATCGGCAGGAGGCAACCCTGCAATACGCTCACCTTGATTCGCGCGGCCCGGCACCTTCGCCGGCGGCGCCGGCGGGGCCGTCTGCTGAGCTCGAGCCAAGTCCGGCGCAACCATCGCAACGGCTACAAGAATCACAGCCAACCCTGTTCTCATGGCTTCCTCCTCGGAACGTCGACGCAAGTTGCTCCAAACGCCTTCGTCGCTTTCGCCGTTCTGCACACATCGCGCCAAGTCGACGCTGTGCACCAAGTCCCGTACGCATCGACCTCAACCACACGGCCACGCAAACCACGATCCGGTGTGGCGGAATGTCGCCCCCGATCTGCACAACGGGACGCGAGCTCTGCGCACCCACGAGAAAGCACCGGACGAGCGTGACCGGCCCGCACGAGCAAAGCGACCCTTGGGGACAAACCCATCACGAAGCGCCGACGTCGAAGCCTACGCAATCAAGCAACATGTCCGCCATCACGTCGCTCCGTGTACTGTCCCGAATCGACCGCGACGCAGATGGTTTCGGAATGACGAACCATCCCGCTCGAACCGCCAT
>CAYSYX010000638.1:0-5229 GCA_964435055.1 uncultured Polyangium sp.
CTGCGAGAGGTCCCCGATCCGAGCGCGCTGTTTCTCGCAGAGAGACCCAAAGACGTCCCCGGCTCGGTGGTGCTCGCGAGCGCGGATGGCGCCCGTCCGTTGCTGCTCGAAGTGCAAGCGTTGGTGACGCCGAGCGCGATGCCCTCGCCTCGTCGAGTGGCCACGGGGATCGATCCGACGCGCCTCTCGATCCTCTCTGCGGTGCTCGCGCAACGCGCTCCGTTGCCGCTGCGCGAGCACGATGTCTTCGTCGCGATGGCGGGAGGCGCCGCGGTGGACGAGCCCGCGGCAGACCTCGGCGTCGCGTGCGCGATCGCGTCGAGCGTCGTCGAAGTGGCGCTGCCCGCGGACCTCGTCCTCGGCGGCCCGTCCACCGCGCCCCGCACGAGCCGCTCGGGCGCCTGACGGCCGTTCCGGGCGCTCGCGAACGCGCTACGCCGGGGGCCGGCACGAAGGCGGGGACTCGCCGGCTGGATGGCGCGCCATCAACGCAGATGGCACGGATGTGCAGGATTTGCCGATTGACGGTCGAGCCGTACAAATCGCGCCTTCACCGGATGGAACGAAAATCTTGTATTCGTTTCGCGACGGTCAAACCGTCGATCTTTATGTGGGTGACTTGGGCGGTGGAAAAAATAAGTTGATACCTTATGGTCGACCCATGAATCGAATGCACCCGAGCTGGGGTCGTGAACCTCCGGCAGCGCCGGCTCCGTCGTCCAAGGTCAGGTGAATCGCCGTTAGGTTTGTCCGAGTCGTTCACGGTCGTCGAATGTAATGCCTGCGCCTGCATTCCCGTCGCGCATCTCGACCACGTACTTTTGTGCCGGTTGCAGATGGCGAATGGACGCCTCGATCGCCGAAGAATTGATGTCGGAGGACCTCCAAGACTTTACACTCGACGTCAATCGATGTAAAGAAGGCCCATGATCGAAGGTCGATGTTTTTGCGGCACCGTCCGCTACCGTGTTCAAGAGCCCATCAAGTTCGTCGCGCACGACCATTGCTCGATTTGTCGACGCATCGCCGGCGCGGCGTTCGTCACGTGGTTTGGCGTGCAAGACGAATCGCAATTCGAACTCGTGTCCGGTCGGGACGCACTCACGACATTCGCTTCGAGCGCCGAAGCGACGCGACAATTTTGTCGTCAATGCGGATCGCACCTGTTTTTCCGATCTTCCCGCTGGCCGGGCGAAGTGCACATCACCTTGGCTTCGGTCACTCACGGCGCAGAATCGTTGATCCCTCTGGCGCACGTGTTTTATAGCGATCGCGTTCCCTGGTGCGCAATCGAGGACGCATTGCCCAAGCTCGGGGGACCCTCCGGCGTAATGCCGCTCTAACGTTCCGACGTTACGTCAGTATCGGCGCCGGGATTCGAGCCGGTATGATTTCTCGCGCATTCTTCTTCCCCGGCGCCCCGTATTCGCGTATGAATGGCTCATGCTCCATTTTCGCTCGCCTTCGTTTCGTTGGGTGTCGGTATCGATTCCGCTTTTCACCGCGTTCGTCCTGACAAGCATCGGTTGTGACGACACGCTTCCTCGCCCCAAAGATGGCGGCGCCGGTGGCATTGGCGAAGAGGGAGGAAAGGGCGGTGCATCCAATGCTTCGAGCAGCAGTTCCACTTCGAGCGCTTCGAGTTCCGGCAATGGGAGCTCCAGCGGTTCGAGCAGCTCCGGTAATGGTGGCAGCGGCGGCGGAATGGGTGGATCCGGCGGCGGTGGTGGGAAAGCGATTTGTGGCAATGCAATGATCGAAGCGCCGGAAGTCTGCGACGATGGCAATACGTCGACGGGCGATTATTGTGCTGCGGATTGTTCGGCGAAGACGGGATCGTGCGGCGATGGCGTCGTACAATCGAATGAAATGTGCGACGATGGAAATATGGCTGCCGGCGATTATTGCGCCGGCGATTGCCAGGCGAAAACGGGATCTTGCGGGGATGGCGTTTTGCAATCCAATGAGACGTGTGATGACGGCACCATCATGATGGGTTGCGATACCAAGCAAAATGGCGGCAATGGCCAATGCGTCGCTCCGGGGACGTGTTCGCCGGGATATGTCAACGTGCCTGGAAAAGGTTGCGTCGTGGAGCTCATGACCGATCACGTGCATATCAACGTCAGCAATACGTGTGTCATGAGCGTCATGCCTTTGGAATATACGGTTCCGGCAGGGCAGAAGCTCAAATTGAGCTACCATAATCATAGCATGGATTATCCCGTGACCGTGTGGATGATGTATGGCGGCGGGTATACGGACTTGGCTCCGGGTGGGACGTGGAATGAAACGTATGAACATTGTTTCGGCCCCGTTCCTTCGGAGGGATATGCGGACATCAGCACCGCGTGCTCGATGTATCGCTTGAAAATACATTGCTTGTAAAAGGAGAGATTTGATGAATACCGGAAAAACCATTGCCCTGGGATTTGCGTTGCTCGTGACCGCCGTCGCCGGATGTGGGACATCGAGCGTGGGGGGCGGCGCGACGTCCGGACCGATTGCGTGTACGGAAATCGGCTGTGGTGATGCATTTCGCGTCGAGTTTACGCGTGCTTCGTGGCCGGCGGGAACCGTGAATGTCGTCGTCGACGCCGACGGAACGACCACGAATTGCTCGGTTACGCTACCTTTTGCTTCGTGCGACGCAGCCCCGCAATGCGATCAGGCGAGCCCGCCATTTTTGCTCGAGCTGGTCGGTTGTGCCTTGCCCCCCGCGCAACAAACCATTGGCGGAATTTTTTGGCCCACGACGGGACCGCAACAAGTCACCGTCACGATAAGCCAAGACGGCACGATGCTCGGAACGCAAATGTTCCAACCGACGTACTCGATGTCATCGCCCAATGGGCCGGATTGCCCACCCGTGTGCAATCAAGCGCCTTCGGCGACGTTGGCGCTCTGATTCCCCCGATATACTCCGTCACGTAGATTCGTTTTTCTTGGAAAACAATCGCTCGCGCATGGAATGCACCATGCTTCCCGGGCGAAATGTATCCCATACGTCCGCTTCCTGAAAACTCGGCCGTGCCTTCATCCGCCCGTACCAAGCGGCAATTTGGGGTCGATTTTCGAACGGCTCCAATTTCAACATGAGCATGCGACCCACCGTCACGGTCCAAACGACATCAGCGAGCGAATACGCGGTTCCGACGACAAACTCATGCGCGCCGAGCCGCTGTTCGAGCTCATCGAGAAACGCATTGGCTTTCGCACGAATGGCGGTCACTTCTTCCGGAACCGCGGCGCTATGGGAAAAGTCGCGAATGTCCTTGATTTTGGCTTGGTATACGTCGCGCAAATCCGGGTGAGTATCACGCAGCTGTTCGAGTTTGGCGATGCGTTTGTCGTTCATCAGGAAGGCGATTCGTCCGGACAGACCCTGCATCGACCCATAACTCAGGATACGAATGGGGATTTCGTCCAAGCGGTCGATCCAGCGATCCATTTCGGCCTTTTCAGCGGGGTCTTCGGGCGTCAATCGCGGGCCGGGGAACGACGCGTCGACGTACCGGGCGATTCGTGTCGCGTCGAAAACGACGGTATCACCATGACGTAACGTCGGGACCACGGCATTGGGATTCATGCGAACGTAGTCGGGGGCGTAATTGTCATAAAATGGAGGTCCGGCGATCGTAATGACGCTGGTGAACGCAACGCCTTTTTCCACGAAGGCGAGTCGGGCAAGTTGCGAATAAAATGAGGGATAGATGTGGTAGAGGATGGGTGTGGACATCGGTTTTTCCCGGAAGGTCGATGAGCGATGGTATCGAATGGCCGGACGATTGGCAAGAGGTGCAGAACGGACGTGGTGAGCGTGGCGAAAGCTTGATTTGGCCATGCGACTTGGGTACATATCGATTCATGCAGGGGTCTTTCGTGCGGTATGTGTTCGCTCGTCTGGGAGTCGGGGCGCTTTGCGTGGCTGCTGGGGCAGGTTGCGGAGGGTTGCCGGCGTCGGCGACCGGGGTGCTCGAAGGGGCGGAACAGTTTCAGATTTATCGGCTGGAGCCTTATGGGGAAGCGGCCAAGCCTGGGGAGACCGTGTTTCGCGGTCATGTAATCGAAGCTCGGGCGGAGGTGAAGGACGCGCAATCCAAGGCAAAGATCACCGATATCGTGAATCGGGGAATTCGTCGAGGCGACACGCAGGCCAAGTGCTTCAATCCGCGGCATGGTATTCATGCGGTTAGGGCGGGAAAAACCGTGGACTTGGTGATTTGTTATGAATGCTCCGCCGTCGAAGTCGGCGAAAATGGCGGATGGTCGACGATGGCCACGGCAGACGTCCAATCGGACTTGGACACGGCTTTCGAGGCCGCAGGCATTCCGCCGAGCAAGGAATGAACTCCGTTGTTCGAGCCCCGAAAAGTGTGCGTTCGGGGAATGCAGAAAATCAAAGAAAGCTGGTTGGATGGAGGCGTGATTGAACCATGGGCGAGAAAGCGGCAATCGTTGGAACGGTAACGGAACACGCAACGGCACCATTGACCGGCGGCCCGGGATCTCCCGACGTGGTGATCAACGGCATATCTGCTTGGCGCGCGGAAGCGGATACCCACAAATGCCCGGAGCACGCGGCGGAAACCGTTTACGCGGGCTCGGAATCGGTATTGATCAACGGACGTCGGGCCGTACGGGAATCGGATTTCCTCGAGAGCAATGGTGCCGGTGCGCCAAACCGAGTGAACAGCGGTTCGCCGAATGTATTGATCGGAACGGTTCCGGTGGGATTGATGAGTCCCGAAGCCATGGCCGAATATTGCGCTGCCATTTGCGATTTGAAGAAGAATTGGGACAAACTGACACCCGAAGAACGTCAAGCCAAATATACCGATGCGGTGAATGCGCAATTCGATCGAATGGGTATGCCCCATCCCGAGTTCGAGATGTTTTCGACCGCGGATAACCCGGGCGTCGGCGCTTATTGGAACCAAGGGAAATGGCTCATCGGTTTGCCCGACAATACCTTCACGGGCAACTTCAATGAATGGACCATGAAAAACGCGACGTACCATGAACTGCGTCATGCGGAGCAAACCATTACGGCGCTGCGCGAACGCGCGGGTCGCGGCACCGTATGCAGTACGCGCGGCGGAAGTCGGGCCGAAGGTCCCTGGTGGAAATTCTGGTATGAAGATGTGGGATCGACGGAAGAACCCGTGGATGCGGATACCTTGGTCAGCATATCCGGCGTACCTTATGAAGTCGCTCAGCGCGCCGTTG
>CAYSYX010000639.1:0-5210 GCA_964435055.1 uncultured Polyangium sp.
CATCGAGTGTTCCCGGGGCGGTGGTGGCGGACTTGATGTGCGGCAGTGGCACGACGCTGGTCGCAGCGGCTCGACTGGGACGACAGTTCGTCGGAAGTGATCAAAGCAATGTTGCGGTGGATATCGCGGCGAAACGGCTTACTGCACAAAACATAAGCTTTTCTCCTTTGGGGGGTGTATCGTTCGTTCTTAATGAGCAGAACGTGGACGATGAAGCAACGCGGCAACCGCCGCCTGATGCCGAAATGCCTCCAGCGCAAGGCTGAAGCAAGAGAGGCAACGGCTGGTGTGAGCAGCGGGGTGGGGATCGTCGTAAGCGTTTGGATGAGGAGAATCGAGCGATGAAGATGGGAAAAACGTTGCAATGCGCGGCGCTGTTGGCGGGTGCATTGGGGGTGACGGGTTGTGGCATTTCGCCGGGCGATTACGTGATTTACCGCGTATCGCCGGGCACAACCGACAAAACGAGCGGATGTTTTTATCCGGACACGGATCCTCCGCCGAATGAAGCCAGCGATTCCACGACAATTCGTGAATCGGGTACATGGATCATTTACGCGAGCATCAATGACGCGTTTTACCTCGACAGTGGACAGAATACGCTTGAAGGCGTTGCGACAGATACCGGGTACCAATTCACGGGCAAAGAGGTCGACATTCAATACGATATGGCCGATGGCACCGGCTCAAAACGGACAACAACCGACGCATTTACGATCGATATCATCGTCGACGGCGATGCGATTTCCGGCAAGAGCGTGTGGAAAACGACGTATGGTTGTGCGGGCATGACCTGCGGAGATAAGATTCCGAGCTGTTCGCGCACAACCGACTTTGTCGGGACGCACGTTGACGAGATTCAGCTCAACCACGATCTGTAGCCATCGCTTCACAATGACTTGATAATCCCTGCTACTAGATCTCACTACCAAACGACTAACTTAGGCGTCAATGATTGATTGACACCTCCATTGCCGAGTTGGCCGTAGGTATTGCTTCCCCAGCAATACGTATTTCCCGTGGTAGTCAAGGCACACACAGAAATCAACGATGTTGCAACCATTGATGCTGCGACAGGCAGCCCAGAAATCTTTATGGGGGTATATTGCGTGGCGGTTCCCCCAGTCCCCAACTGACCATTGGAGTTATTACCCCACATGAAGATTTCACCGTTGGAAAACATGCCGCTAAAATTGTAGTTTATGTTCACGCCGTCAGTGCCTGCCGAATTCACGAGTTTCGGAAGTGTTGACTCCATGATCCCACCCGTCCCAAGTTGCCCAAATGAATTCGATCCCCAACAATAGAGCATCATTCCAGCAGCGGAACAACTATGAGCATTCCCCGCGCTGACGTCGGTTGCTCCCGAAATACCATTCACAATTGTCGGAGAGGTTTGAACGTTTTTATTTCCAATCCCAAGCTGCCCGCTAGCATTGTCACCCCAGCATTCAACATCGCCGCTGGAGAGAACAGCACACGTATGTTGTGCACCAGCAGAAACGGTACTGACCACTGACAACACCTGAGTAGGTAATGCGACATAACCGGTCCCGCCATTTCCAACCTGGCCTCTGATATTCCCTCCCCAACAAAACAACGTCCCCGTTTTGGTGACTGCACAGATATGGGTGTCGCCGACAGACACTTGCTTAACATTCGACAAACCATTTACTTTGGCCGGCGGGAGCGGCTTCAACATGGCATCCAGCCCGCCCCAGCAATACAAATCGCCATTTGCCAACACCGCACACGTTTTCGGCGTGTAATCCGCCATCGTGGCACTCGCGCCCCCATCCACTTGCACCGCGGGCCCTGGTAAGCCTTTTACTTTCGTCGGCACCGATTTCGATGCCAATGTGCCATCCCCAAGTTCGCCCTTTTCATTACGTCCCCAACAATACACGTCGCCGTTTGTCATCACCGCACAATGATGATGATACCCGCCCGCAATACTCACCGGATCATTGCACGTCGTCCCCATACAATACGCCGCACACGTATTGCCGCACATCCCGCAATGCGTTTTGTTGTTGTTCAAATTCGTTTCACATCCCGCCGCTACCGTGCAATCGCCAAATCCCGTATTACATGTAAAACCACATTTGCCGTCCACACACGTGAGCGACGCGTTCGGTTGCGCAGGACAATCCATTGGCGTCACGCACTCGGGCTTGCCGCCCATTCCGCCCATGCCGCCACCTCCCGCCCCCGCCATTCCTCCAGCCCCACCCATGCCCCCGCCACCTGCCCCGGCCAAACCCCCGGAACCTCCTTTCCCCGCTGATCCCGCCTCACCACCTCCGGCACCTCCTGCTCCGCCTTGATCCCCCCAATATGTCGCTTCCTCCCACCCCATCACTTGACGACATCCGTACGTCCCGACGAACAATCCCCCGGCCATCAACGTCCACTTCGTCATCGTTCGCATGGTTCGCATCTCAAAACTCCGTACCCACGAGCACGCCGCCAAACCCGGGAGAAACCAACGGCAATACGCGAAACGCTGTCGAGGCTGGTTTTTCCCGACTCGATGCGCCTCCCAAGACAAACAACCCGACCCCAAGCGCCACCATGGCTCCTCCGGCCACGAGTGTGCCCGTGGAGACGTCGGCAAACGTTCCCGCTTGCTTGCGCAGGGATACGCCTCGCATGCTGCATTGCGTCGCATCCGAAGGAAGGCATTCATCTTTCGATGCGTTGTTCTTGACAATCGCCGCAACGCCAAACCCACCTCCGCCGAGCACGCCCACGAGGCCCGCGGCACCGACCACGACACCCACGCTTCGCACGGTGCTCCACGCCTCCGGAGCGGGTTTGTCCCCGGGGAAAACCACCTCGACCGCAACCGTCACCGGACCGGGGCCCACGGTGATTTCCTTGTCGAATGCGGGTTTGTTCGGAGAAACCGCTCGCACACGATGCGCGCCGGGGTCCACCGGAATCGCCGCGCCAATCGCACCGGCTCCGAGTTCCTGTTCATCGAGAAACACCTTCACGCCCGGAACGTTTGCGGGCACCGAAAGCGCGATACGCGACAAACGCGGCTCGACCGCCGCTCGACGTTCCGCCGCATGCGCTTCACGCTCGGTGTCTTTACGCAAAGCTGCGAGGCGTTTCGCTTCTCCAAACGCCCCGTACGCGCTCGCTGTGTGCCCGAGTTTTTCATGGCACTCGCCCAAGTTCAGGGACGTGCCGACCGCCGGCTCAAACCGCTCGCTCTCGGCAAATTTTACGCATGCTTCCGTGTACTTGTGCTGATCCATCAGCGCGCGACCTTCGGCGAAAAGCGCATCGGCCGCCGCCTTCGTCGCGCCTGGTTCCGCGGATGCCTGATGAGCCGTCATCAAGCCCGTCACGAGCGTCAACATGATCGCAGTTCGTCGCATTCGCTCGCGTCCGTTCATCGCTTCAACACTCGCCAAAAGTCCGTTTCCGTACACGTTCCAGGGTGCACCAAGTCGAGAAGATCTGCGAGGAATTTTGCCCGGCGCGACAGACCTCGATACGATTTTTTCATGCTCAGTCTTCGGCGTGTTCTCCCTCTGTCGATCCTTCTGATTTCCGCGTGTGACGCCAAGCCCTCCCGTTCCATCTCGCTTTCCTCGAATGCGAAAGGAGACAACGCCGGCGCGACATCCGTGGACACGACGCCCACCGAAAAAATCGGTATAGGCATGAAACGAGTCGCTTCGACGGAAAATCCCGGAGCGACTCCGGCACGATCTTCCACCGGACCGAAAACGATCGGCGCGATTGGGGAACGCGCGTATATCTACAAAAAGCCCGAACCCAAAGGTTTGCCCCTGGGGTACATTCGCATGGGCACGACGGCGCAGCTTCTGTCGACCGAACCCGTCGAAGGGAAAGATTGCCCCCGTGGGTATTACAAGGTAAAACCTCGCGGTTATGTTTGTCTCGACCCGCGCAAAACGACGCTGGACCTGAACGACGCGTATTTCCAAGCCCTGGCGCAATTCGCTCCGCCCAAAGGTGTCGCATTTCCGTATAGTTACGGGTTCTCGAATGGAGCGCCGATGTACAGTCGCGTGCCGACGAAAGAAGAAGCCGAAAAGGCCGAAAAATCGTTTGGCCCGGCAGGAAGCTTTGTTCAGTTGGCCGAATGGTCGGCGGGGCATGAAGAATTGATCGCACGTGGAGAATCGATTCCCGGAAAAGACAAGGTGCCCGAAATCTTTGCCAATCACGGGCGCACGGTCGACGGCAACGGCGCATACGACCCGAAGAAATTGGTTTGGCGCATCATTCCGAATGGATCGATGATCGCGTACGCTCGCGCATTCGAACAAGATGGCCGCGTGTGGCTCGTAACGCCCGACTTGATGATTGTTCCGGCCGATCGAATGCGTCCCTTCCGCCGTTCCAAGTTCCACGGCGTGCGCATCGGGGACGACGTCAAGCTGCCGCTGGCGTGGAATCGAGCGAAAACGACGATTGCCAAATTCTCGAAGAGCGACGACGGCAAAATGGTTCCGACGGGAGAAACGATTGCCCCGAAAACGTTCGTGCAAATCAGCGATGACGTCGTGAAGGTTGGGAAACAGGCGTACTTCGCATTGCGCAATGAACCGGGCGTGTACATTGCAGCGACGAAAGACGTGACGGTATCTCGATTGCCGAAGAAGCTGCCCACGGGCGTGCCCGCGGGCGGAAAATGGATCGAGGCGAAAATCATCCCGGGGACGATTACGGCGTACGAAGGTTTGACGCCGGTCTACGCGACGATGTTTTCCCCGGGCAAAGGCGGCGCACCCGTGCCGGGGTATGATCCGTACATTCATTCGATGACCAAGACGGGGTTTTTCCCGATCGAATGGAAGGATCACGTGTCGGTAATGTCGCCCGATAAAGAATGGCCTCCGACGAAGTTGTGGATCTCCGAAGTGCCGCACATTCAATACCTGCGTGCGCCGCTGGCAATGCACGTTTCGTATTGGCACGAAGATTTTGGGAACCTGAAAAGCGCCGAATGCTTGAACCTTTCGCCCGAAGACGGCGCGTTCATGTTTGGCTGGACAGACCCACCGCTTCCCGAAGGCTGGGGCGGCATTCGTCCCGGCGATGGCAACGGCAAAGCAACGCCCGTCGTGATTTCAGCGATGTAGCGCATGCATCGCTTGGGGTTTCACCCCAAACCCGACCAGGGGCTATCCGCCCCTGGACCCGGACCAGCGAGCGCTGGACCAATA
>CAYSYX010000640.1:0-5208 GCA_964435055.1 uncultured Polyangium sp.
ACCGGCGATTGTTTTGTCCCCGCAAACGAACGTCGGCGGTGAAGTCGCCGTAGGCGGAGCGTTTTTCCTGACCGGATCGCTGGGTTTGTCGCTCGATTTGGCGGGTGATTTGTTTTACGGCGCCGGCACGTGGCAGAAGAAGTACCCGGCGTATCCCGTAGCTTCAGCGACACTGGGGTTCATCGTCGACTTCGAGGCGCTGCCATGAACGTTGGTACACAAAAGGGTCGTCGTCGTCTCGCAACTTTGCCCCTGACGGCGATCCTCTTGCTGTTTGTCGCGGCACCGACCGTCGGCGACATCGGCAGCTGCGGCGAACAACCTGTCGAGCTTGATCCTAAGGCATTTTTTGAGAAAAAAGCCGCGCTCGACCGCGAACGTTGTCGCGAGTGCGCAATCCAGTCGGCGGCATGTACCCGCGCACGCGATCCCAAACAGACCCCTACGGAATTTCCCAAAGGTTGCTACCCGATCGTGCACGACGGCGATGTTTGTCTGCGCGCACTCGAAGCCACGGATTGCTCCGAATACGCGACGTTCGTCGCGGATCAAGGCGCCACGATCCCCACCGAGTGCAACTTCTGTCCGCTCGAAGGTGCGCCGTGACAAACACCGTGACGTTTGTGTTGCGTCTGTTCGTCTTGGCGATCTTGTTGCAATCCGCAGCTTGCGCGTCGACGCGTGCCTTGACGACGTCGTCGGACGAGTGGATCGCTTACCGAAAAACCCGTGTATCGCCGACGTTCGAGGGGCGTCTCGTCGCCGCCGCCCGGTACCTCGCCCGGTTCCCGAACGGAGCGTTTGTCCAGCAAACCCGATCGTTTTACGAAAACGCCGAGCCGTTGTACTTCGACGAACTTCGGAAGACACCCGATGGGCTGTACACGTACCTTGCCGCGTTGCCTCGAGGACCACATGCCGACGAGGCGAGGCAGGCGTTGCAACGTCGAGTCGACAAGCAGCGTGGGCCGACGGGATTTGATTCGCGAATCATGGCGCTCGACGCACAGATCGCCGAAGTTGCGGCTCGACGCACGGCGACACGCCAAGCGTTCCTCGATGCCTTGCATCTTTGGCTGGATGTGGATGCGTACGCGCAACCGATCGCCCGCGCCAAACCTACGCTCGTTGTTCCTTGGAGTTTGTCCCTTCCAATCGCGCGCTGTTCTGCGCCGGACACCATGACGAACGACATCACGCGCGTGTGCGTGAAATTGCTGGAAGAAACGTACGAAACAGCCAATGGTGCCGACACGGAAGAACATCAGCTCACGCTGGAAATCAACGTGGCGCAGGACGTGTCCGGACGACCGCGCCGAGTTGTCCTCGGTGGGCCGGACTTGTTTGTCCGAATAGAAGAAACGTTTGGAGGTCGAACCATCGCGCCGGATGATTCGCGAGGTCGTGCCGCGGGCGTGTCGCGCATGACCGATATCGTGCGCCGCGAATTCTCGGCGAACGTTTCGGATGATCCTGCCTGCCGCATGCGACCCAAGGCGCCGGCGGTCCTGGATCACGAGTGCAAGGGCCTACACGTTCGGGTGGAAGCCGCGCTTGATGCGACCAACGATGATCGGATCGTGATCGAGCCGTCGACTGCGCCTTGAGCCGCGCCTGAACGCCCTCGAGCCACGGGTTGTGGTAACTCGGAAGAGTGGAAGTCGGTCGCGTACTTGCCGCACGTTACAAGATCCTTCGGCCGTTGGCGGAAGGCGCGATGAGCACTGTTTGGGTCGCGTTTGACCAGACAGACAGCATCGACGTTGCGATCAAGACGATATCGCTCGACGCGGCGGGATGGCGCGCGGAAGTTCGCGATCGTTTCATGAAGGAAGCGCGCCTTTTGGCCCGCGCGAAACACGAACATCTCGTCAAAGTTCGAGACGTGGGAGAAACCGACGACGGATTTCTGTACCTCGTCTTGGACTTGCTCGAAGGCGAGACGCTCGCCGAGCGTTTGACTCGAGAAACCAGGATCCCGTGGCGGGAAGCCGTGACTTTGATGGTCGCGATCGCCGACGGGGTCGCGGCTCTACACGATTCCGGCATCGTTCATCGAGATCTCAAGCCCGCTAACATCGTACTGCACAAAACGCCCACCGGCGTCGTTCCGATGATCATCGATTTGGGCATCGGCAAAGCGTCGGCCATCGTGGGTGATCCCGAGTTATGCGCGACACTCACCGCGACGGGTCAAGTCCTGGGAACCCCGCAATACATGAGTTACGAGCAAGCGCTTGGACAAACCGACATCGATGCGCGCAGCGATGTTTGGGCCTTGGGCGTGATCCTTTACGAACTGCTCACCGGTGTTCGACCGTTTGACGCGCCCAACACGAACGCGGTTCTCGCGGCCATTCGGCGGCAAAATGTCCCATCGGTGCAGAACCTCGTCCCGGACGTACCGGAGACGGTTTGCAACATCGTCGATATTTGTTTGAGAACAAATCGATCCGAGCGCTTTCCCAGTGCGCGCCGGCTGTCGTTGGAACTCGGCGAGGCTCTCACGGTTGGACCGGCTGTAACTCGCACCGTGCCAAATCCGCCAAAACAACGGGATCGAAGGTGGTTTGTCTTGACCGCAATTGCCGCCGCGATCGTCTTGATTCCAGCTGCTTACATGTACATGCCGTCGACGACGACACCTACCGGGACAAACGTTGCGTCGGATGCACCTTATTCCAGTGCGGCCTCTGCTCACTCGAGTGACCACCCAAGCAGTGCAGCCACGACGCAACCCGCACCGGAAGCATCGAAAGCAGCGCCAATTCCCGCGCATCTTGGTTCGTCATCCAAAACCCCCGAGCCTGCAAAAACACGAACTTCGGTATCGAAGATCAACGACCCCGGATTCTGAATCCTTCGTTGATTGGTCGGTGCAGCGAGGCTCGACGGAATCGCCTTCAACCGTGGTAAAGCACGACAAGACTTCTCCACTGCGATAGGACCGATTCGTGACGGAAGAGGCTGACAAAAAACTGCCGACGACCGAGGTTGGGACGCGTCCGACGCGTTCGAGTGGCGGTATTGCGCGTGTCGTCGTGACTCAAGGTGCAAGTGCGGGAAAGATGATTCTCGTCACTCGGGCCCGAGTGACGATCGGTCGCCATGCGACAAACGATCTCGTTCTCGCGGATGCCAAGGTGTCGGCAACCCACGTCGAATTGGAGCGACGTCCTGAGGGACGGTTGCTCGTACGTGATGTTGGCACGACAAACGGTACCTGGCTTGGACCTCATCGCCTCATTGAAGGAGAGGTTGGTCCGGGCGCACTTCTTCGCATGGGTGACACGCTCTTGCGCGTCGAGGTCGACGATCGCGCCGAGCCGGAGCGAGCAAGCGATGCGGCTCGGTTTGGCGGGCTCATCGGGACGTCGGTGGAGATGCGCGAGCTTTTCGCGACCCTCGATCGGATCGCGCGAAGCCCGCTCACCGTCTTGGCACAGGGCGAAACAGGAACGGGTAAAGAAGAATTGGCTCGCGCGATTCACGCGGCATCATCGCGACGCGATGGGCCTTTCGTGGTGCTCGATGCGGCGACGATTCCTCCGACGTTGACCGAGAGTGTTCTGTTCGGGCATGAGCGCGGTGCATTTACAGGCGCGGACGTGCGGCACATCGGCACGTTCGAGCGGGCGCATGGCGGGACGTTGTTCGTCGACGAGATCGGCGAATTACCGTTGGACCTCCAACCAAAATTATTGCGAGTCCTCGAGAGCCGCAGCTTTTCACGCGTCGGCGGGACCGAGATCATTCCCGTCGACATCCGGCTCATCGCGGCCACGCATCGCGATCTCCGCGCCGAAATAGATGCGCATCGGTTCCGTGACGACTTGTATTTCCGATTGGCCGAAGCTCGTGTGTTTCTTCCGCCGCTACGCGCCAGACCCGCCGATATCCCCGTCTTGGCGCAGCATTTTCTGCAGGAGATTTCCACGCCGGAACACGCCGTCACCATTTCGGACGAAGCCCTGCAAAGTTTGTCTTTGCGCAAATGGCCGGGCAACATCCGAGAATTGCGCAACGTGATCGCGCGAGCGGCCGCCTTGTGCCAAGACGGCCAAATCACCGTGAAAGACCTCGCGGGCGAAGGTTTCGGTTTTCGTGGCTCGGAGGCCGAACGTGATCCGTTGGACCTCCAAGGAACATTCGCCGAAGCGAAGTCGCGAGCCATCGATCGCTTCGAACGCGCGTATCTCGACGCGCTGGTTCGTCGGTGCGGAGGAAACTTGTCCAAGGCATCGCGCCAGGCCGATCTGGCGCGAAATCACCTGCGTGCGTTGCTCAAGAAGCGCGGGCTGTACGATCCCGGCGACACGTGAACGTCGTCAAATCGTAAGCGTCTCGATGTGCTCGCCCCAAACGACACGAAGCACGTTGCTGATCTCGCCAACGGTTGCGCCGAGCTTCACAGCATGAAGGATCGGCGGCAATAGGTTGTCCGAGCTCCGAGCTGCTCGTTCGATCACGCCCAGCGATTCCGCCTTCGCCGGTGTGTCGTGTTCGTTTCGCCAAACCTTCGTTCGTTCGGCCTGCTCCGCTTCGAGGCGCGGATCGATCTTCATGACCGGAATGGGCGCACTCTCGCCGACGAAATCGTTGAGCCCGACGATGACGCGTTTCTTTGACTCGATCTCGAGTTGATAACGATACGCCGCGGCCTGGATCTCGCGCTGCACGTACCCTTGCTCGATGGCGCTCACCATGCCGCCGAGATCATCGATGTGCTTGATGTAAGAGCGAGCGGCTTGTTCGATACGTGTCGTCAGCGCTTCGACGGCGTAACTGCCGGCCAGAGGATCGACAAAGTCCGCAACCCCGGACTCGTTGGCGATCACCTGCTGCGTTCGAAGGGCCAGCGTGGCGGCTTCGGTCGTTGGTAGTCCCACGGCTTCGTCGTAGCTGTTCGTGTGCAACGACTGGCAACCACCAAGAACGGCGGCGAGGGCCTGCACGGCAACACGCACGACGTTGACCATCGGTTGTTGGGCGAGGAGCGTGCTGCCTGCGGTTTGGCAATGGAAACGCAGCGATTTGGCCTTGTCCGTCTTCGCTCCGAATCGTTCGGTCATGAGCGAACACCACAAACGACGCGCGGCGCGAAACTTCGCAATTTCTTCGAGCAGGTTGTTGTGGCCGTTGAAGAAGAACGAGAGCTGACCGCCGAAATCATCCACGTCGAGCCCCGCGTCCACCGCGGTCTTCACG
>CAYSYX010000641.1:0-5197 GCA_964435055.1 uncultured Polyangium sp.
TGGTTCTACCGCTCACCCAAGCGCACTGAAAGCGCGATTGTCCCGACGTACAGCGAAGCGGGATTGCTCGAACGCGTGGATGCGTTTGTACGCGGTGCGGCTACGGCGACGGTGTTTGTCGAGGATATCGACCCCTCGCTCGACGTCCGCCGCAGTAAACCCAGCCAAACCGTTGAATTCGCTTTGTTGGGAAATATGTGTAATGATGTTGAAGCCGCTCGACAAATCATCGAGCATGATCGGCGATACGCCCGTGACAAACATGCGCGCCAGGGTGCCGGACGACGTAAATGCCTTGAGCGCCGCATAAAAACTGCGTAAGAATCCGGCGCTGCGGATGATGGTCTGATACACGTCAACGAATCCATCCGAGATCAAACGATTGCCAAAATGGTCGTATTCGTCAATGAACAAATAAACTTGGCGTTCGGCTTTTTCGACCGCGCTGAAGACTTTGGCCATCGTGGCTGCAATGTCTTCCTGGTTGGAATCGACAAGGGCCCCGAGTGATGCCAATTCCGGGACGACCGGCGCGTAACGATGGATGAAGATTCCCAATCGTGCATTGACCTGACTTACAAAGCTGCGCCGAATCTCAGCTTCGTTGCCTTCCGAAGCCACCGGCGAAAAGTCCAAATGCAAAACCAAATACTTGTTTCTCTCCGGCGTGGGATTTTCGTGAATCCACAATCCGCCAAAAAGTTCGTCGAATTGGTTTGCCAAGGCGATGTCGTAATACTTTTCGAGCGTGCTGATCAGCGTCGATTTGCCGAACCTGCGCGGGCGCAAAAAGATGAGATACGGACCGCGCGTGCGTTCGAGTCTCGGGATGTAGGCCGTCTTGTCGACGTAGAACGACTTTTCTCGTCGAAGGGCGGCAAAATCGCACGTGGCGTAGGCAAATTTCATAGCTCGGACTCTCGCGCAGGCCCACCGTAGCACGGACGGTTTGCCCGCGCGAGTACAAAAACGCCGCCAAGACGAGGCCAACGTCGAACCATTGACGCTCGATTCACCACCAACCGCGAGCAACGAAATGGTCCGAATTCAAATTTCAGATGCAAAAAACCCAGATGACGAGTACATTCGCCAGAATGGCCCTTACACACAAATTCATCTTCCGTTTTACAAGCCTGATCTGCCTCTGCGCCGCGTTGCTCGCCGGCTGCGGCGACGATGGCAATAACACCTCCGGCAGCTCGAGCTCCAGCTCGAGCACCTCCAGCACGTCGAGCAGTTCGAGCGGTGGTGAGCAAGTCCTCCCGATCGCCAACGCTCGCGCCCTCGCCGATGGCTCGACCGCCACCGTCGAAGGGTATATCACCGTTGCGCCCGGAACTTTCAATTCGGCCACCGGCGATCAAGGGTTTGTCATTCAAGACGCCACGGGCGGCGTGTATGTCGGTCTCGCCGATCTGCTGAGCTTTCCCTTGGATCAAAAAGTCCGCGTCACCGGGAAACTCTCGCAAGTCGCCCAACAAACGGTTTTGGCCACAACCAAGGCCGACGTCTGGGAAGTCGCGGGAATGACCATGACCATCATGCCCGCCGATGCCAAAACAGGCGACGTCAAAGAACCTGTCGAGGGCAAACTCATTCGAGTGGCCGGAAAAGTCACCAAAGCCGTGGTCGACGACAGCCCTTATGGCATGAAGGTTTTCATTGACGACGGTACGGGTGAAACGCAAGTGTTTGTCCACCTCGTCGGAGGCAAACCCATCATCGATACGTCGATGTTGATGATCGACCAAATGATTACGGTCGTCGGCGTCGGTGCGCAATATGAAACCACGTACGAGGTCACGCCGCGCAAAGCCGAAGATCTGACCAAGTGATGGTTCATTCCGGCGAAGTCATTCGTTCGCCGGCTTCATAAACCCCTGCGTTCTTCGCGGGTCTTCCACATCTTCCAACAAAGCCAAAAGCCCAAGCCCATCGACGCCGCCCACGTCGCAAACGCACACAAGCGCACGAATGTCGCAATCCCTTCGCAATGGCCCAGCAAATGCCATTGATAAAAGAGCGCATTCCAATCATGTTCCGGATTGCCGCCGAATCCCACGAGACCCAATTCTTCTTTGACGGCGTCCGCCATGTACGTCGCCATTTCCCATTCGCTGTAGGCGAGCCACGATCCGCATACGGCCAAGCCAAACCAATCTCGCTGCTTCCATAACAAATACACGCCCGCCACGGTCGGAATGAAGAGCTGCATGATGCTCCCCCCGAGGAACATCATCGTGCGGCCCAACCCCATAAACAAAATGTGCCCCATTTCGTGAAATGCGAGCGTAATTCCGCCAAACCACGTTTTGTACACTGGATCGAAAATGTGCCGAATACCTCCATACACGAGATACGCGAGGAGCGGCACGCGAACCAGCGCTTCGCGTCCGGTGGCCCAATCCTCCGCGTCGTCGCGCATCCGCTCGGCAACGTCGCGCGCTCGATCCCAAAATTCGCTCACGTTCGCAGCGTATCACGTTTTTTTTGGCCGCGAACCACGATTCGTGTATGGTCCGGGCCGGATGACCAGCACCGCGTCGACAGTTCCCATCGAGCGAGTTTCCCCGCCAAATGAAGGCGCCGTGGAGGCTCGACCTCCCGCCGGACGATGGGCCGCGTGGACGTTGACGTGGGTCTCGTACGCGACGTATTACTTGGGGCGCAAAGGAATCAGCGTCGCAAAAGCTCCCATTGCCGAAAGTCTTGGAAAAGATGCGCTTCTCGGCGTGGACACGGCGTATCTGGCCGCTTATGCCGCCGGGCAATACGTCAACGGCTTTTTGGGCGATCGTATCGGCGCGCGAAAACTCATCACCGCCGGAATGCTCGTTTCCGGCGCCGCGTGTTGTGCGTTTGGCGCGTCGAGCGCCGGAATTGCGTTTTTGTTGGCGTTTGCGGTGAACGGTTTTGCCCAATCGACGGGTTGGCCCGGCAATATCAAAGCCATGAGCGAATGGACCACCGCGCAAAACCGAGGCCGCGTGATGGGCCTTTGGGCGACGTGTTATCAAGTCGGCGGCATTGTCGCGACGTGGTTTGCCACGTTGATGCTGGGTTTTTGGGGCTGGCGCGCAAGTTTTTGGGGACCGGCCGTCGTCGTCGCGCTCGTGGGCATTTTGGTCTTTCTGTTTCTCAAGCCCGGTCCCGGGGCAAACCTCGCCAAACCCGTTTCCGGGGGCGAAACGCCGAATTCCATCGAAATTGAACAAAAGAGGAAAATCGAACGCAGTCGCGTGCTGAAGAGCCCGACGATTTGGTGTTACGGCGCATCGTATTTCGGCATGAAGCTCATTCGGTACAGCCTTCTTTTTTGGCTTCCGTTTTACCTGACCACCGCCCTGGCATATTCCAAGACCACGGCGGGGTATATGTCCATTTCGTTCGAAGTCGGCGGCGTTCTCGG
Organism: uncultured Polyangium sp.; assembly: GCA_964435055.1. GTDB lineage: Bacteria > Myxococcota_A > Polyangia > Polyangiales > Polyangiaceae > Polyangium. The sequence goes on from CAYSYX010000641.1 coordinate 3,410, forward strand.
CACCATCGGCATGGGCGCGTTGTCCGATCGCAATCGCGGGATCTCGCGTTCCGTTTTGGCCGCCGTGTGGCTCGTGTTGCTCGCGGGCGCGATTTTCCTTTATGCGCAAATTGGAGCGACGAACCTCGTCGTGAATTTCGCGGTCATGGCTTTGGTCGGAGCGCTTCTTTTCGGCCCGGATTCGCTGATCAGCGGCGCCGCAGCCCAAGATGCAGGCGGTCCTTATGCGGCGGCAACGGCCGCGGGACTCGTGAATGGAATTGGTTCCATCGGGGCGATTTTGCAAGAATACGTGACGCGTGGCGTGAGCCAACGGTACGGGTGGGACAAACTGTTTTACGTGTTCGTCGTTTTGGCCGTGTTCTCCGCGATTTGCTTGGTGCCGACGTTCAAAACGCGATCGACCGTGGATCCCGCGAAAGTCTGACGAACTCGGATTTGGGGGTCACCCCAATATCGCCAGGGCCTGCTCGATGTGATGATCGCGCAGACCCTCGATCATATCCGTGAGCACTTGATGAGCCGCCAGTGGCGATAACTCCAAGTCGTCCAGCACCACGAAGCTTGCAATGGGCACCGGATGCGCGTCCATCCACGCTTTAATTTCAGCGCTGCGAATTTCCCCAATGTCGCACAGCCCTTGTGCGGTGTCGTATTGGAAAATGGGCGTACTGCCGATCACGTCTCCCTTGAATCCCGCACTGTGGAGCAATGTGCGTAGTTCATCCACGGAATGCCTGACGCGCCAGCTCGACGAAATCACCACCTTCGCTCCGGATTGGCCCACAATCGCATTCAATCGCGCGATGTAGGCGGCATCGAAAAGCGTTGATGTGGTTTTGAAGGCGAAATCGGCCATGCTGTTGAGCACGCCATCAAAATCAAGGAAGACGATCTTCATGGCGTTTGACCGGGGAGGGGAGGGGAGGAGGAGGGGGATCGCTCAGTAATACAGAATTTGCGTCGGATGCTCGAGCAGGGATCGCAATGCTTTGAGGAACGTGGCCCCCACGGCGCCATCGACGACCCGATGATCGCACGACAACGTCATGGCCATCTTCTTGCCCGGAACGATTTGATCGCCCTTGACGATAGGCTCGTTGCGCACTTGACCCACCGCCAAGATCGCGCCTTCGGGCGGATTGATCACGGCCGAGAATTCATCAATGCCGTACATGCCGAGGTTCGAGATGGAAAACGTTCCATTGGCCATTTCTTCGGGGCGCAGTTTTTTCGAACGCGCTCGGCCGGCCAAGTCTCGAACTTCCGCCGCAATGGCCGCGACGTTTTTCTTGTCCGCATCCCGCACGACCGGCGTCACCAAGCCGTCCGGCACCGCCACGGCCACCGAAATATCCACGCGACGATGCACCAAAATGGCTTCGGGCGAATATTGCGCATTGCATTCGGGCACGCGACGCAAGGCAATCGCACACGCTTTCACGAGCAAATCATTGACCGAAATCTTGGGCGGATCCGTGCCTTTTTCCACGCTCGCCGCCAAGTCCGCGTTCATCTGCTCACGCAGCGCCACGAGCGCTCCCGCGTCGATATCGATCGTCAGATAAAAATGCGGCACCGTCTGTTTCGATTCGACGAGCCTTCGCGCAATGGCTTTGCGCATCATGCTCAGCGGTCGAACTTCGGGGCTCAGCAATTCGCCCGGAGCCACCGGTGGCAGTGCTGCGGCGGGAACATGCGCCGGCGCGGGTTTGGCGAGGGTATCCAAATCGCGCGCGACGATCCGCCCGCCCGGACCCGATCCGTTCACGCCCGCAAGCTCGAGCC
>CAYSYX010000642.1:0-5191 GCA_964435055.1 uncultured Polyangium sp.
TCCCAAATCACCGCGTGCGCTTCCAATTCCCTTGCTCCCAAATCACCGCGTGCGCCTCAATTCAACCTCCTCCACCGTGCCCCATCCTATTCCGTAATGGCACCTTACGCGCCGTACCAAACGAGTAAACGAACGGCTTGCGCGTGTATGGTCAAGTGAAACGCTTGGAAATACGCCGCCGACAGCGAAAAGTCCGCGAGATCCAAGCTGACGTAAGGTCATTTTCGCGTTCAAATGCAAAGCTTGCACAAGCGCTGCAATTTGTTCGCGATCGAAATGGCCCTGAACGCAGCCTCAGGCAAAAAGCAAAGTTATGCGCATTGGGCATACGTTTTGCTTTGCGCAGCGGGTTGGTCCAAACAACCGCCGTGGACAAACTGTTCATCTATCGACGTAACGTAAGATTCGACAAAGTGCTTGTTTCAGTGCCGTAACGTAATGCCGATGGATGGAAGGTTGGATTCGATGATGAGTTTGGTGGAAGGAACAATGAGTGGGCAGGATGATTCCCGGGAAAATTTGTTTGTCGATTGTTTTGCTTTTGGTGTGAATTCAATGGGTCGTTCGACGAACGAGGAACTCGATTGGAGCGACCGGTCATGAGGGCCGGTCGTGGTCGTGCAGGTGCCATGAAGAAACGACAACCTTTGTACATCTTGATTCCCATTTTCCTTCTTGCGTGGATCGCAGGATGCGACGTGGGACAAGGGGAAGCGCGTGGGCGCGCGCGGTTCGGCAACTGTTCGCCTTGTCATGGAGTTGACGGGGCGGGTAATCGCGATTTGGGAGCGCCGGCGATTGCCGGACTTCCGGCGTGGTATGTCGAAGCGCAATTGCACAGTTTTCAAGACGGCGTACGAGGAGCCCATCCTTCGGACGACGCGGGACTGCGCATGCGACCGATGTCGCGGACACTCCGAGGCAATGACGACATCGTGACGGTAGCCGCGTATGTCGAGAAATTGTCGGGGCCCAAGCCCGAACGTCGCGTCGTGGGCGATGCGGCGAAAGGAAAGAGCCTATATCAAACGTGCGCCGCTTGTCACGGCGAACGCGCGGAAGGGAAGAAAGATCAAGCTGCTCCCGATCTTGTGAAAACCAGCGATTGGTATCAGCTCGCGCAGCTCGAGAAATTCAAAAAAGGTATACGCGGAACGGTTCCCGGCGACGCCAAGGGCGCGCAAATGCGGGCCGCCGTCGCAACCCTGGCGGATGAAGCGGCAATGAAAGACGTCATTGCCTACATCCAAACCCTCAACTGATTCGGAGACCATGATGGAATCGTCCGATAAAAAAGAGCAGGTTGGTGGGGATGGTCATGCCCAAGCCTCGTCCGGACCGAGTCCGGCCGAGACGCTTGCGCAACAGTGTTTCATTCTGACCATGATCGGCGTAGTGCTTTACGTCGGCGCGGTCTTCCTCTTTGGGCAATGAGCGAGAACTGCCATGATTGAGCGCTTGATCCCGCAAGTCAGTAGTTTCGCCCGCGCCGTCGATGGGCAGATCCTGCTCATTACGTTGTTCGTCGGGTTTTGGTTCATCGTGGCCGAGGTGGCGTTCTTTTACTTGATATTCAAGTTCCGCCATCGCGAAGGCCAAAAAGGTCAATACATCACGGGTGAAGTCAAAAGCGAAAAGCGATGGGTCACCATCCCGCACGCGCTCGTGTTGATTTGCGACATCTTCATCATCGTGGGCGCCGTTCGCGTGTGGATGGAGGTCAAGCAAACGCTGCCTCCGGCCGACCATACGGTGCGCATCATGAGCCAGCAATGGGCGTGGGTTTTCACCGACCCCGGCCCGGACAACCTCATTGACACGCCCGACGACGTGATGACCACGGACGAAATGCATGTCGAAGTCAACAAGACGTACCATTTCAAACTCGCGGCTCGAGACGTCCTGCACAGCTTTTCGGTGCCGGTATTTCGCTTGAAGCAAGATGCCGTTCCCGGTCGCGAAATCGTCGGCTGGTTCAAGGCCGAACAAACCGGAACGTTCGATATCCAGTGCGCCGAAATCTGCGGCATCGGTCACGGTATCATGGGAGCCCGGCTCATCGTCGAAACGCCCGAGCAGCACGCCGCATGGCTCCGCGGGTTCACCAACGTCCAGGCCAGTCGCTAGAATAGGGAGGAGCTGAGTTCCCATGGCCGATCACGGAAACGATCACGCCCAAGAGGGGTTCGTAAAGAAGTACCTCTGGTCCACGGATCATAAAATCATTGCCATGCAATACCTCTTCACGGGTATGTTCATGGCCATCATCGGCGGGTTTTTCGCGTACGCATTTCGCATGCAGTTGGCCTTCCCGGGTTCATCCATTCCCGGGTTTGGCACGATGGCCCCCGGTCAATACAACGTTCTCGTGACCAATCACGGAACGATCATGATTTTCTGGGTCGCGATGCCCGTCCTCATCGCCGCATTCGGAAATTACCTCATCCCGCTGATGATCGGCTGTGATGATATGGTATTTCCGAGGATCAACCGGTTGTCGTTCCAGATCTTCTTCATCAGCGCCATCGTGCTGCTTGCGTCGTTCCTGGTTCCGGGCGGTGCATTCGGCGGCGCGTGGACGGCCTATCCGCCGCTCTCCACCAAAGCTGCTTACAACATGGCTCCGGCAGGAGCGACGTTGTGGCTTCTCGCCGTGGCGCTCGAATTCGTCGCCTTCTTGCTCGGCGGCATCAACTTCGTCACGACCGTGATGAATTCGCGAGCTCCGGGCATGAGCGCGTATCGCATTCCGATGGTCATCTGGATGATCATCATCGCCAGCGTGCTCTTCATGGGCTCCGTCGGACCGCTCGTGGCCGGCGCCGTGCTCTTGCTCTTCGACCAAGTGCTCGGCACGGGCTTCTACGACCCGGCACGGGGCGGCGATCCGGTCCTGTGGCAGCACTTGTTCTGGTTCTTCGGGCATCCCGAGGTGTACGTCGTGCTCTTGCCCGCCATGGGTATCGTGGCGGAGGTCATGACGGTCTTCTCGCGCAAGAAGCTCTTTGCCTACAAGACAGTGCTCTACACGGCCTTGGCGACGGGCATCATCAGCTTCTTCGTGTGGGCCCATCACCAATTCGTTGCGGGTATCGATCCGCGCATGGCGAACATCTTCAGCGTCACGACGCTCATCATCTCGATTCCGGTCGCGGAGATGATCTTCGTGTACATTGCGACGTTGTACGGCGGTTCGATTCGCTTCACGGTCCCCATGCTCTGGGCGCTCGCCTTCATCGGCGAATTCCTCTTGGGCGGCGTGACGGGTATTTACCTCGGTTCGAGCGGTTCGGACATCTACTTCCACGACACGTACTTCGTGGTCGCGCACTTCCACTACACGTTCATTCCGATCGCAATCATTGCGACGTTCGCGGGCGTGACGCATTGGTTCCCGAAGATGTTCGGCCGCATGATGAACGAGCCTTTGGGCAAGCTGCACTTCTGGCTCACGATCATCGGCTTCAACGGCACGTTCCTGCCGCTGTTCATCACGGGCATGGCGGGCGATCATCGCCGCATCTACGATTACACGAATTTCCCGAGCTTGGCTCGCCCCGAGCTTCAGCAATTGCGTGTGGTCGCAACGATCTTCGCCATTGTGATGATCAGCTCGCAGATCATCTTCCTTTACAACTTCTTCACGAGTTTGCGTAAAGGAGCGAAAGCCGAGATCAATCCGTGGAAAGCGACGACGCTCGAATGGACCGTTCCTTCGCCGCCGCCGCACGGCAATTTTGCCGAAATGCCCACGGTTCATCGTGGTCCGTACGAATACAGCGTGCCGGATCGTGACGAGGATTATTGGCCGCAGAACGCTGCGACGTGAGGAATGCCATGCAGAAACCCATTGCCACATTGCGTAGTGCGACCGGCATTCCCACGGGGAAGCTGGCCATCTTCTGGGTGCTTGCGTCGGAAATCGTCATCTTCGGCGGAGTGATTGCGTCGTATGTCATGCACCGATTGGGGCATGGAGAATGGGCGGATTACGCAGCGCACACGAATACGTGGGCCGGCGCGGTCAATACGCTCGTTCTGCTCTCGTCGAGCCTTGCGGCCGTGCTCGCGCATCAAGCCGCGGATGCTGGGGACGGCGCCAAAGCCGCGAAGTTCTTGCGACTCACGTCGCTGGGCGGGTTGACCTTCTTGGTGATCAAAGGCTTTGAATGGAGCCATGAAATCCACGAGGGTTATACGATCACGAAGAATGGCTTTTGGTCGTTCTACTACACGGCGGCCGGTCTTCACGGGTTGCACGTGATTGCCGGTATCGTGATCATGCTCATCATCGCCGCGGATGCGCAAAAGAATCGCGAATTGCAGCGAGTCGAGCTCATTGGGCTTTACTGGCACTTCGTCGATATCGTGTGGATCTTCCTGTTCCCACTGCTCTACATCGCGAAGTGAACGAAGGAAACGGTGGCGAACATGAGTGCTGTTGCTCATCCGAACTACACAAAAATATGGCTGCTCCTGGTCGGGCTGCTCGTCGTGAGCGTATGCGGCCCGTTCCTTGGAATCAAAGCAGTCACGTTGATTACGGCATTTGGCATTGCCGTGGTCAAGGCGTACATCGTTGCCAAGTACTTCATGCACATTGATATTCAGCCCAAATACGTCACGTATTTGCTGATATCGATGGTGGCGTTCATGGTGATTCTTTTCGCCGGCGTCGCGCCCGACGTCATGAAGCACGACGGCCAGCAATGGTCGAACCTGGCGGCAAAAGAAGAGATCGCACGAGCTCAAGGCAAACTGGGCGCGGGCGACGTTGGCCCTGCCAAACCGCAGACGACGGAAGAGACCTTCAAGGCGTTGTGCAGTTCGTGCCACGGCGAGAAGGGCGATGGTCAGGGTCCCGCAGCGGTGGCTTTGAAACCGCGACCGGCCAATTTCACGGATCCGGCATTCTGGGCGACGCGCGATCGCGCTCATATTGCGAAGGTCGTTCGTGAAGGTGGTCCGAGCGTTGGAAAGTCGGCGTTGATGGCTCCGTTCGGCGCGCAGCTTGCTCCGGATGTCTTCGAAAAACTCGTCGATTACGTGTTGAAATTCAATCCGGGTTCGACGGTCCCCGCGTCGGCGACGAGCGCCGCACCGGATTCGTCGGCGGGTCCTGCACCTGCGACGTCCGGCTCGGCGGGTCCTGCACCTGCGACATCCGGCTCGGCCGGTCCCGCCCCCACCC
>CAYSYX010000643.1:0-5191 GCA_964435055.1 uncultured Polyangium sp.
GCCCCCGCACCATGCCCGCCGGCGGGCCTACGCCCAGACGGCGACGGTCGCTTCGCCCCCCAAACCCCCCATTGGGATCGGGATTGAAAGCGTGCGCCAAATGGCAATGAGGGGGCTTTCAGGTGGTGGATATCAATGACGCATGTATGCCTGTTCTACTTTTTGCAGGCAACGTTTCATGTCCACCTCGAGCTGCGCTTCGGAAAACCCCAACCATTTTCGACGTAATTCAATCGGTGGACAATGCGACGTCGCCGTCCACAACCGAGCATCGTCTGGGCCGTCCATCGGTTCGAGATTGCGCCAGATGGTGATCAGTTTGTCTCCGGATGTCGTGAGAACCTGGCGGCCATCGGGGCTGAATACAGCCGAATACACCGAAAGCGTTGAAACACGAAACGTCAACGGTTCTCCCTGACCATCCATGTTCCAAATGCGAAAAACTCCGTCGTTCGAACTGGTCAGGAATCTCTTGCCATCGGGGCTGAAGGCATTTTCTCCGGCAATGGAGGGCGTATCGTCGTGGGGCTGCAATGCCAAGGGTGGGCTTTGACCTCGAGGATCCCAGATGCGTACGATTCGGTCAAACGCCGCCGAGACCAGACGTGAATTATCCAAGTTCCAAGAAACCGCGTTGACGAGTGCATCGTGCTTCAACGTTAAAGTTTGTCCAGACCCATCGGCATTCCACACGCGAACCGTCCGGTCCAATGAGGATGAAACGACTTGTTGGTCGTCTTTGCTGAAGCTCACTGCGGTAACTTCGGACTCGTGACCGCGCAGAACAACCAATTCTTTGCGTTGCTCGGGATCCCAAATGCGGATGGTCTTGTCTGTCGAGGCGGAAACGATACGTCGCCCATCATGACTCCATCGGACGGACCCAATACCCGCCTCGTGACCTCGAAGAACCACGGGTTCGTCTTGACCATTGACGTTCCAGATCCGAATCGTCGCGTCGAGACTACCGCTCGCAATGCGGCGACCGTCGGGGCTCCATGCGAGCGCGACGACGACACTCGTATGGCCACGAAACGTGCGGCGCAATTCCAGATCATTGCTGTTTCGCAGCAAAACAGTCCCGTCGACCTGAGCAGATGCAATGAATTGCCCGTCGGGGCTGAATCGAGCGTGAATGGCGGCTCCGTTTGGAGAATAGGCAACGAGTCGACGTGATGCGTCTTCTACGTCCCATTTTCGTACGGATTGATCGTAGGAGGCGGAAACGACGTATTTGCCATCCGGACTGAATGCGACTCGATTGGTATTTCCGGTGTGCCCTCGAATGACCGTGGGCGTGCCGGAGCCATCCGTATTCCATATTCGCACGGTTTTGTCTTGCGACGCAGAGGCAATACGCTTGCCGTCGGGGCTGAAAGCGATCCCAAAGACTTGGCCATCGTGGCCTTGAAAAACCCGAATAGGTTTGTCTTCGTCCACATGCCATAAGCGAATGGTGTTGTCCGCCGAAGCACTGGCAAAGTGTTTCCCGTCCGGGTGAGCGGCGACAGCCCAGACGACTCCATCGTGTCCGCGTTTGACGCTTGGTTCTCCCGAGCCGTCCGAATTCCAAACGCGGACGGTATCATCAAACGATCCCGATACGAGGCGTTCGCCATTGCCGAGAAACACGACGGAGTGAACTGCGTCTTTGTGCCCTCGCAAGACGGTTGGTTCACCCGAACCGTCCGAATTCCACACCCGGATGGATCCATCCGCGGAAACGGAGGCTATTCGTTTCCCATCTGGGCTGAAGGCGGCTTCGCTCACGACGGCATCATGTCCGCGCAAGACAATGGTTTGTCCTGACCCATCGCTGTTCCAGACTCGCACGGTGTTGTCATGGGATGCCGAGACGATTTTTTTCCCATCGGGGCTGAAGGCCGCGCTCCAGGCCGCGCTTTCGTGGCCGCGTAGAATCAAAGGTTCGCCGAAGCCATCCGCATTCCACACGCGCACGGTGCCATCGAGGCACGCCGATACGATTTGTTTTCCATTGGGATGATATTGGACATCACGCACGGCGTCGCCGTGAAGCAAGACCGCCCTTGCGGTGCTGGCATTTCGAGCACTCACCACCAAATCGTTCCAACCGCGGGGCACCGATTCTTTTTCCACTTCGCGCAACATGGCGAGCACTATGGTCGGATCGTCTTGATGCTCCCGCGCGACGGCCATTCGCGTCGCATTGCGGGCTCGCAGGGCATTGAGTTCGGCGTCGAGGTTGGCGTTTTTCGTGCGAATGGCTTCTTCGTTTGCTCGGATGGCTTCGAAGTTTGCGCGTTCGGCTTCTCGACCGGCTCGAATGGCCAAGGCGGAAATGACGAGGACAAAAGCCGCCAAACTCCCGGCGAACAACGCCGTTATGATTCGTTTTCTTCGTCGCTCGCGTTCGCCCAAGGCGATGATGGCTTCGAGAAATTGCGTTTCTCGAGCGATCAAATTGGTTGTTCCCGGCGAACCGTCGAGTGATCGCCAATGTGTTCGAGCTTCATCAGCCGAACTTCCGCGCCATAACAATCCTTCGGGTCGTCCTTCCTGCTCCCATTCTTTGGCCGCTGTTCGCAAGCGCATCAGAAACCGCGCGTCGTCTTTGCCTTCTTCGAGCCATTGCTGAAAAAGAGGCCATTTGGTGATAAGACTCTCGTGAATCAATTCGACCGTGCTTTCGGTTTCGGTTCCTTCGACGACGATCAATCGCGCATCCACGAGGCGCGCGAGTACACGTTCCACATCGGGGGCGGCTTGTCCGCCGATTTCCGCCAGCTCTTTGCGCGTCACGATCGCGCGCGTCGCTTCGGAAGTAACCAATCGCAAAAGGAGCGTTTTCGCCCATTTCTTTTCCGCTCCGGTCATGGTCGCCAAAATGCTGTCCGCGTGGCTCGCCAAAGCCCCCTCGACGCCGCCGATTTGTCGATAGGTCGCTTCGGTGAGCAGGCGTCGGGCTCGGTCTCGTCCGTCCCACAAGTGCGCGGCGGTAAATTGCAGCAATGGCAATGCGCTCGTGGTCCGCACGAGGGTATCCAACATTTCGAGCACCATCGTTTCGGATTCCATGCGAAAACCCAAAACTTCCGCCGGTGCCGTGAGCGCACGACGCAACCCCGATCGATCCAATGGCCCGACCAATACCGTGCCGCGACTGATGAGTTCCGCGAGCGGTCCCGAGGTGGATGCGACGCGATCGAGAAAATCGTGGCGAATGGAAATCATGACGCGCACGGGCGACGTGGAATCGTCTGCGGCACCCGTCAAACATTGAAAGAACAATTGTCGGTCAATGTCCGAAGCCAAGGTGAAGATTTCTTCGAATTGGTCCACGAAGAGAAAAACATGTTCACGGCGTCGCACGGCACGGGCGCGCAATTGTACTCCGAAAAACCCGGGCTCGTTTCGAAGCTGTTCGACCATGGTGTCGCGCTGATTGGATGGTCCGGACAAATGCTCGCGGCGACTCGACGGCGCGTCCATACTGAGGCTCGATCGTTGCCACGAATGTTGGAGCAAAAGGTCCGCCAATATGCTCAAGGGATGCGGTCCCGGACGAACCACAAAGGCTTCCCACGCTTCACCTCCTTGCACGAGTGCGGGAATGACGCCGGCTCGAGCCAAGGATGATTTGCCCGCGCCGGACGAACCGACGAGCGCCAGGAGTGGACTATCGGTCAAGCGCAGGAGAATATGCTCGACCAAGGTTTCCCGGCCGAAGAACCACCGCGCATCATGTTCTTGAAATGCGGACAAACCCGCATAAGGATTTCGTTCTTCGTCCCGAGGATTGCCTGAACGCAGCTCGTTTTGCTCGCGACTGATTTCTTCGAGCTGTTTGCATAATTCGTCGGCGGACTCCACACGATCGTCGCGAAACTTCATCAAGCAGCGGTCAATCAACGTGCCCAAGCGACCGATATCGGGCAATCGTTCCCGCACGCCCGGCATGGGAATTTCGCGTTTGGCAATTTCAATCAATGCTTCGGGTGTGAGAGGCGAACCCGCCGGATGCACACCGACGGCCAATTGATACATCATGATACCGAGCGCCCAAAGATCGGTGCGTGCATCCACCGGCTCGCCCCACCATTGCTCCGGCGCCATATACGACCTGGTCCCGACCATGGCCCCCGTTTCCGTCAACCCGCCGGCATCCGTATTCTTCAATGCCCAATCATCGGGTGAGCCCGCCGCATCGAGCTGCGTATCCGCTGCGTCGTCCAAGATCTTGGCGACTCCGAAATCGAGAACTTTGACCGTGCCGCTGTCCGCCAGCATGATGTTTGCGGGTTTCAAATCGCGATGCACGATGCCTGCTGCGTGAGCGCATTGCAATGCGCGAGCGACCGGAAGCATCAATGCGGCAATACGGGCCGCGGGAACTTCACGAATTTGCTGGTCCGTTTTTCGTTCCAACATCCACGAAGAAAGCGTTTTTCCTGGTACATATTCGAGCACCATGTACGGACAGCCTGCGTGTTCGCCGATGTCGTGCAACGCGACAATGTTTTCGTGCGACAACTGCGCCGTCGCTTTGGCCTCCACGAAAAAACGAGCCGCGTGTTTGGCATTCACCGTCAGGAGAAACTTGAGCGCGACCCGTCGCCCGAGGCGAGTATCTCGGGCCAACCAGACTTCACCCATGCCACCTTTTCCCAAAGGTCGCATGAGCTCGTAATGAGCCACGGACATCCCCGCGGCAAACGGCTGACGGACACCCGGCCGGCCCGTCGCGGCTCGGACGGGTTCCGGTTGGGTCACGAGTTCCGGTAGTGTCGCGTCTTCCGTGCCGGCCATTCGCGGCATGCTACCTGATGTTGCGGTCGGCCATCAAGCGCCATCGAAATCTTGGCAATGGCGTACAACACACCATGGGTGATAACTTGCACGCGTATCCGTTGGTTGTGCGTGCGAGGTTGTCGCAGGCGTATGCAACATGTTTGGCACGAATCGCTTGGGCCGCGTCAATGCCTTCGAAAGGCGCAAACCATGGTTTGCGGCGAAGTTTGTCGAAAAAAACAGATGTTCGATGCGGATTGATTTCGGGATGAGGTGCGTCGGATACGTTTGCGCACGCCGTTTTACAAGACGATCAGAACGCGCAATCGTTTTGATTGAGTTGTCTCTCGAGCTGCACGCCGACGGTGCGGGTTTCGTACCTTCCCGAACCACTGACCGTCATACAGTCCCAATGCTCGGG
>CAYSYX010000644.1:0-5187 GCA_964435055.1 uncultured Polyangium sp.
CTCCCTGACCGCCGGCGGGCCTGCGGCCAGACGGCGACGGTCGCTTCGCCCCCCATACCCCCCGTTTGTCTGCGTAATGCGTACATACGTCGGGATTTGTTGGCCGGCGGAATTGATCACGCTCGCCTTGATCTGCACGTTCGCTACGCGCGCTAACAAGCGCGCTTCGCGAAGAGTTTGGTTTTCGATGGGAGCTGCGCTCCCCAAACCCCCCGAGAGATCAGGTTGAAAACTTCTTACAAAACTCGTCGCGCGACGATGGCTGCAAGCAAGCGGCCGCTGTTCTTGGCGTCGCGACGAAACGAGAAGTAGCGCTCGCGGTTGCACATCGTGCAGCCGTGCACGTCATCGATACAGGCGTCATCGACACCGGCCGCAACGAGCTGCGCTCGCACGATGCGGCGCAGATTCACGTGGGGCTTTTTGCGCGATCGATCGACGACGGATGGACCGAGACTCGAAGCATTGGCCAAGCGCTCGGCAACGTCATCGTCCACTTCGAAGCAGCATTGTTCGATGTGCGGTCCGATGGCCGCGACGATGTTTGCCGACGGAGAAAGTTCGCGCAGGGTTTGGACTCCCGCACCGACGGCATTGGCGACGGTTCCGACCCAGCCGCTGTGAACCGCCGTAACAGCACCCGTCGATCGATCGCCAAGCAAGATGCAGACGCAATCCGCCGAGCGAACACCGCACGCCACGCCCGAAACGTTCGATGCGGTGATATCGCCTTCGCGCAGCAGCACTTCTTCTCGATCTTCCAAACCGGTGAGCACGACGGCGTGAGGGCCGTGGACCTGACTGAGCACGAATAGTTTGTCCAGCCCAACACCGAGGGCCGTCGCGCAACGCGTGAAGTTTTCTTGAACGGCTGCGGGATCGTCACCGGTCGATCGAGCGGCAACATTGAGCGAGTCAAGAGGAAACTTGCTCACTCCACCCATGCGCGTGAAGAACGCGTGGGTAAATCCAGCTGCTCGAAGGAGGGGTGAAGCGTCGAATGGGGGGTGCTGGGAATCGGACATCGGCGTGAAGCGTTGGGAGCCTTGCTCTTTAGGGCGCGAAGCACGGAATCGATTGTTCGACCGTGAGGCTCTCATGGACGAGCGGGCCGGACGAGGTGATATTTTCGCGCGAGTAGTGGAGATGCGTTCGCAAGACCCGAACATCGGCCGAGACATCCTCGGCGGGCAGTTTCAGATCCTGCAGAAGATCGGGTCGGGCGGGATGGGATCCGTCTACAAAGCGGCCCAACCGGCGATGAATCGCATGGTGGCGGTGAAAATCCTCCATCCGAAACTCGCGAACCGCAAAGACCTCGTGTCGCGCTTTCGTCGTGAAGCGCGAGCGATGAGTCATCTGACGCATCCGAACACGGTGAAGGTGCTTCTGTACGGCGAACTCGAAGATGGCTCGCTGTACATCGTGATGGAGTACTTGGAAGGGAAAAACCTGAATCAAAGCGTGCGCAAAGAAGGCCCGATGGCGGCCGAACGCGCAGTGCCGATCATGATTCAGGTGTGCGGTGCTCTTCAAGAAGCGCACTCGCAAGGCATCGTTCATCGCGACCTCAAACCCGAAAATATCTTTTTGTCCACCAACGGTGGGCTGCGCGATTTCCCGAAGGTGCTCGACTTCGGTTTGGCGAAAGTGACCGAGCGCGAACTGCGTCCAGGCTCGGTGATGCTCACGCAAGAAGGCATGGTCTTCGGCACGCCCGAGTTCATGTCGCCCGAACAAGCGCAGGGAAAAACCCTCGACGCTCGCAGCGATATCTACTCGCTCGCCGTGATTCTGTACGAGATGCTCACGGGCAAACTCCCGTTCGATGCACGTACGCCGATGGAGTACATCCAGCATCACATCACGAAGCCGCCGTTGCATTTGGACCAACGTGTTCCGGGAAAAATGTTCCCGCCGGGCCTCGGTGATGCGCTCGCGAAAGCGCTCGAGAAGCGACCGGAAGATCGCTACCCGACAGCGGCGCATTTTGCGGAGGCGCTGAAGCCTTTCGCGCCGGGTGGAGGCAAAGGTTTTTCCGGTATCTTCCCCAAAGACAACGAAGCGATCACGAAGGCCGGGAAAACTCACGACGAAGCGAAAGCGATCCCAACGCCGAAGCCGGCTTCACCCAAGTCGCCCGAGCCGGAACGACCGCCGGCATCAGCCAATCGACCTCCGGCGTCGCAACCCGACCATCGTCCTGGAAAGACAAACGGTGCGGATGCCCCGGTCAGCTCGGCCAAACTCGCTCCGCCACCCACGCCGCGCCCACCGATGCAATCGGCCAGCAAGTTGTACGGTGAAGGAGCCCCGTCTCAGAAATTCCCTCCTTCCTCGAAGAATGACCCCAAGCAGCAGATCGAGCTGCCGGCACATATCCCCACGAACTCGCCGTCGGTTCTCGTGCTCGCCGCCGTCGCGATCGGATTTTTGCTGGTTGGTGTGTTACTCGCAGTCGTGGTGTTGAAGCTCATTCGGTGAACGGACGAATTCGCCCTTCCCCGGCGTTGTTTCGATTGGCCGAAGATGGCGACTGAACTGGATCCAAAACAAACCGCCGCTCAACAACGACGCCGCTGGAGAGTCATTCGGCGCTGGTTGCGACGCCTCGCCGTCGTCGTCGTGCTTCTCGCCACCGCTGCGATGCTCGCCGTCGCCGGAACGATTCGCACCTACGAATCGGACCTCCCTTCAACGAGCGAGCTTCAGAACTATCACCCGCCGCAAGTCACCCGCGTCATGGCGCGTGATGGACAAGTCATCGGCGAGCTCTTCGTCGAACGCCGCACGCTCGTCGACATCACCCAAGTGCCCAAACACGTGATCTACGCGGTGCTCGCCGCGGAAGACGCGAGTTTCTATGAGCACAAAGGACTCGATTACCCCGGCATGCTCCGCGCGATGTACAAAAACGTCCGCGGGGCCAAAGCGAAACAAGGCGCCAGCACGATCACACAACAGGTCGTCAAGAACGTCTTGCTGAGCTCCGAACGCACGTTCGATCGCAAGATGAAAGAAGTGATCCTCGCGCGCAGGATCGAGCAGGAGCTGAGCAAGGATCAGATCCTCGGCCTGTACCTGAATCACATCTACTTCGGCCACGGTCGTTACGGGATCGAAGAAGCCTGCAAGTACTATTTCGGCAAACCCATCGCCCAGGCTTCGATCGCCGAAGCCGCGTTGCTCGCGGGCATCGTCAAAGGACCGAGCGTGTATTCGCCGCACGTGAACAAGGCTCGCGCCGAGTCGCGACGAACCTACGTGCTCGGACAAATGCTCGCCAAAGGGTTTGCCACGGAACAAGAGATCACCCAAGCCAAAGCCGAACCGATCACGCTGGCTTCACGAACCGAAGTGCTGAGTGAGCTCGCACCGGAGGTCGTGGAAGAAGCGCGACGAACGCTTCGCGATCTCGTCGGTGCCGACGCGGATCAAGGCGGCTACACGATCTGGACGACGATCGATCCAGGCTTGCAATCGGCTGCGCGTACCGCCGTTCGAGCGAGCCTCGATGGATACCTCACGCGGCACAAGCTCGAAGCGCAACTCAAGACGCCCCTCACGCAGGGAAAGAAGGATCCGCCGGCGTTCGAAGGTGCTCCGAAGACGAGCGGCCATCGCGTCTACAACGGGATCGTCACGGGGCACGATGACGCGAAGAACCAACTGCTCGTGCGCATCGGTTCCATCAATGGGTTCGTCGAAATAAAACCCATCAAGAGTCGGTACAATCCAAACAGTTTGACCCCCAGCCAATTTGCGAAGGTTGGCAAAGTGCTGCGCGTCAGCTTGGTCGATCCGAAAGAAGCAGCCGTGGCAGCGGCGGATCCACGTGTGCGCGAGATCGGTCCCGAGCCGGCGGATGAAGCGAACGAGCCGACGACGCCTCTTGCGGCGATGCGTTTGGAGCTCGCGCCGGAGTCGTCGCTCGTGGCGATCGATGTCGCATCACGCGAGATCGTGGCGCTCGTGGGCGGATACGAAGGCGTGCGTGGAGGGCTCGATCGATCGCTGTCGAAGCGTCAGCCGGGATCGACGTTCAAGGCGTTTGTCTATGGATACGGTCTGCACGCGCATCTGCTCACGCCGGCGACGCAACTGAGAACGTCGACAGATTCGATCGCGGGGTATCAGCCGCACAACTACGACGAGAGCGAAGGAAAAACGCCGAAGCTGCTGCGTGAAGCGCTCGCTCACAGCGTGAACGTGGCGGCGGTCGATGCGATCCAAAGGTTGGGCCCGTCAAACGTTGCTTCATTTGCAAAGGATCTCGGCATCGAATCGAAGCTCGGTGCGGACTTGTCGCTCGCGCTGGGTGCGTACGAAGTGCAGCCGCGCGAGATGGCGTCGGCGTACGCGGTCTTCGCGGCAAAAGGTGAATGGCGCAAGCCGAAGCTGATCACGAAGATCACGGGTCCCGGCGGCGTGGAGATCAAACTTGGCGACGCACCGGATCCGCGCCAAGTGATGACGGAACAAGAGACGTTTGTCTTGTCCACCCTTCTGCGCAGCGTCGTGGAAAAAGGCACGGCCACGCGAGCGAAGGCCCTGAATCGTTGGGTCGCCGGGAAAACCGGAACGAGCAACAATTCGAAAGACGCGTGGTTTGTCGGGTACACGCCGGACATCGCGTGTGCGGTTTGGACGGGATTCGATGATGCCGCGCCGATGGGCAAAGGCGAAACGGGAGCCGTCGCGTCGTTGCCGGCGTTCATCGACTTCATGAAGGTGGCGCTGAAAGACAAACCCGCTCGCGCACCGGAACTTCCGGCGACGGGCATCGACGTGCGACGGATCGATCCGGAAACGGGCTTGCTCGCATACGAAGGACAAGAGAACGCGTTCGACGAGTTTTTCTTGACGGACACAGCGCCGGATGCGGGCATCGACGCGCCCGACGATGGCTCGGCTGATGCGGAAGCCGTGGATGCGGAGGCTGCGCCCGCCACGCCGGATCCGGCTGCCTCTGGATCCAGTGCACCGAAGGATCCCGCGCCCGAAAAGGAACAGCGCGACGAAGACGCGGGGATGTAATTGGGTGTTGATTAGGTTTTCAAGCAGATCTCTGGGGGGTTTGGGGGGCGAAGCGAGCGTCGCCGTCTGGCCGTAGGCCACCCCCCCGGCCCCCCGCCGCGCCCCCCAAACACAAACAAAAAAATAACCCAACCCCCCATTTATCGCCCG
>CAYSYX010000645.1:0-5169 GCA_964435055.1 uncultured Polyangium sp.
AGTAAGTTTGGACGCGGACGTTGCTCTCGTGGACAACAAGGCATTGGTATTTCGCCGCTCTGGTGGTAAAAATGGTGTCGTACTGACAAACGCCCACGTCGCGCTGCGTATCAACGTTTAGCGCGTGAAAAAGCATAAAGAGAGGCTATCGACAATGCCCCGACGAACCGAACCCGATCCGCAAACCGCCAAGATTGGCGCACGTCTGCGCGAGCTACGACTTGAACGCAACATGTCCCTCGGCGATCTATCGGACGCCGCTGAAGTGTCGAAAGGGCACCTTTCCAGCATCGAACATGGTTTGGCTGCAATCACAGTCCAAACCATATCGCGTTTGGCCAAGGGCTTGAATATGCCGCCGTTTTACTTGCTCGCATCGCCAGGTGATGACGATCGCGATCAGATCGCGGAGCTTGTCCGCAAGTTGCCCGCGCAAGAAATCGTAAAATTGCGCCGCGAACTTGTGAAAGCGGCAAAGGAAAACGCAAAGACCGCCGCCAAGGCAGCCCGCTCACGCGCATAACGTGGTCCATGGTTCCGTAACGATCGACGCGTCGTCACGCCGAACCGTTTTCCGTGCACGTCTTATCCAAACCCCAGACACGGCGAAGATCGTCGAAGTCAATGCACTCGGAAAGAACTTCGACACCCGTTGACGCGCTGTAGTAGGGTTCGTCGGCATGGTGCGCGGTACACGACGACGTCACTTGACGGCGCTTTTTTCGGCGCTCGTGTGCTTTGGGCTTGCTGCAGAAGCTTCGGGACAAACGGCACCGTCAATGCCGAATGCCTCGTCAACCGCTGAGGACTTTGACGCTCTCGTCAAAAAAGGCGACCAAGCGAGGATCGCGGGCAAATGGCCGGACGCGCTCGAAGCGTACGGCAAGGCGCTGAAAATACGCGACGATCCGCTCGTGGCGGGACGTCTTGGTCTCGTGGTGTTGGAGTTTCGCGAATACGATGTGGCCGCGATCCAGCTCTTGCGTGCGGTCGAACGCGGCGCGGGGGTCAATGATTTCGAACGGTCGAGGTTTGTCCAGGCATTCCTCGTTGCCCAGAAGCAAACGTGTCGGCTCGAAGTCGTCATCGTACAAACGGGTGTGAACGTCGAGATCGACGGGAAATCGCGGCTCGAAGGACGGCACGACTCTTGGACGTTTGTCAAAGCGGGCAAACACACGATCCACGCAAGTCTTGAAGGTTTTGAGGACCAAACCATCGAGATCGACGCGCCGAAGGGTGGTCTGTTGCCGATCAAGATCGATCTGCGTCCGGTCAAACCCACGGAAGATCCGGCAAAAGAGCCGGAACCTGAACCGGCAAGCAACGCGGCGGATCCTCCGCAGCACGAAGACAAACCTGCGGTCGTGGTCGTCGAGGACAAACGCGCAGTCGTGGAAGACAAACAATCGGCCCCGACGAACCCGCGATGGAAAAACGGTTCGTTTGTCTTCGGACTGGGACTAGGGTTCGTTTTTGAAGCAACGCCAACGCCCGCCATAGGTCCTCACGCCTTCGTAGCGTGGCGATCACGCTCGTGGTGGGAAGTGGGCGTCGACGCGCGCGTGGCGTGGACGGTCGTCGAGGACAAACGCGCGCCGACCACACAGTTTGTCGCGTGGTCCGCGATGCTTGTGCCGTGCGGGCGATGGAAGAGACTACTCGGGTGCGGACTGCTTCAACTTGACGGCATATCAGACACCACCAAGCCAAAACTCGCCCTCTTGCCTTCATTTGGGCTTCGAGGTGGCTACGAGCTTGTCCTAAGCGACCGCCTTGGAATCCAGATCTTGGGCGAGATCGTCGTGCGACCCGGCGTGTTCGAAGTTCTTCGTGAAACCTCGAGGTGGGAGAGTTCCTTCGTAGGAGGCGCTGCCAGTCTACGTGGAGTCTATCGATTCTAGACACTGCGCCGTTTGTCTGTTAGGTCGTTTGTCCATGGCACGCCCGTTCGTCGCAGTCCCTCTTTCGCTGGTGTTTGTGGTCCTCGCGCACATCGGATGTGGCATTCCTGTTGACTGGGGAAACGCGCGGGACTGCTTTGATCCGAATGACCCCGGTTACGGCGATCCAGTGGTGTGCGGCAGTCGTCCCGACGCAGGGACAGATGCCAGTACGGAAGACGCCGGTTCGTCCTCGTCATCGAGCGGTTCGTCCGCGCGTTGTTCGGGGAAGTGTGTTGACAACGCTCCGAACGATTTTGGGGCACCTCAGATCGTCTATGTGGGCGAACCCCTGGCCAAATATGCGTACAGTTGTCCGACCGAAGCCGGAGCGTTTGGCGGACGCGAATACTTTGACCTGCAAGTACCGGATCCTGGTTGTCCTACGTGCGTGTGTGGTCCGATCGAAGGCACGTGCAACCCACGACCCGACAGCATCGTCATCCGAGCAGGCTCGTGCAACGAGGTGCAACCAGTCACCGTTGACTTTTCGGCGCCTGAAAATTGGGACGGTTCCTGCACGAGTCTCAACGGTTTGTCCGCGAGCGCCGAGTGTCCACCAGGCAGCGGAACACCGTGTGCACAGTCCCTGTACGCGTCGACTCTCCTCGAACCGGTGCAGGGCTGCGAACCGATTCCGTTGCCCGTACCGAAAGCGACCAGCGACTACCCGCGATGGAACAAGATGGTCCTTTCATGCAGCACCACGCCGCGCTTCGAACCATGCACGGAAGCCGCGGCAAACACGTGTTTGCCTCCACTGCCGACCGATGAACCCGGCTGGCGTTACTGCGTTCGTCATGACGATCCCGGCGTGTATGCATGTCCATCGTCGGTCGACTCTCCGTTCAGCGAACCGATCATCGCGTACAGCGACTACGTTGACACGCGCAAGTGCACCGAGTGCGGATGCAAGGCTTCGGGCGGCACGTGTTGGGGTACGTTGCGCTGGTACGAAGACGCTTCGTGCACAAACGATCTTGGCATGATGTCACTTAGTTCGGATTTGAACGAGTGCGACAACTTGATGTCTCTCGGCGTTGCGGTTGGCAGCAAAGAGATGACCGACATCGTGTACGTCGAAGGCAAGTGTGAACCGACAGGCGGCGTTCCCGTGGGCACGGCGTACCCCGACGAGTCAACGGCGGTGACGTGGTGTTGCATGGCGGCGCCAAAGTCGGGGTCAAGCGTTGATTGAGACCAGACGTGTGCGCTTGCTGGACTAGGCTTTACGCAGGCACTTCGCCGTGCTGTATTGCCAAATCCTCTTCGAACCAAGGAAGTGCCCATGAAGAAGCTTGTGTCGACTGTTTTCACATTCATCTTGTTCGGCCTCGTTGCTTCGACATCGGGAGCGTTTGCCTCCACGCACGACGCGGGATTTGCCGGGAATGTCAATAACCAGTCGGTCCCAAAAATGAGCGAGTCAGAGGAGACCGAATTTCAGATTTGCCGCCGGGCATGTGATCATGTTTTCGAACATTCTGCGAGTCTTTGCCGCAAAATTCCCGAAAAAAACGCGAAAGCTAGGGAACGGTGCTGGAGAGAAGCCAACGAAGAACGCGCGCAATGTTACAGCGATTGCACCTAGACGTATGATTATTGCAGAAAGGACTCTTCGATTCGCAACGCCCGGCAAACGAGGCAGTCGCAAAATTCTGGTCCAATTCTATTCGCCTCAGCCCGAAGAAAACGGGAATTGGTCCGTGCGGATTGATATTCATGGTCCCGGTCAGCATAAGATAAGCCGAACCATTTGGGGATGCGACTCCGTGCAGGCACTTGTGCTGGCTCTGAGCAGCGTTTCGCTTGACCTTGACGCGCTCGCACGTGAGCTTGGCGGCCGAGTTTTATTCTTGGGCAGTGAAAACTTGAGGTTTACTGCAACCTCATAGTGCTTCGAGGACAAGGCTGGACAACCCGTGCAAATTCAGGAACACGTCAACCTCGAAAATGCCTGCCACGCATTGGAATCCGTTGCTCGCCAGATGCCGCTCGGATCGCCAGAGCTTGGCGCTATCGAACTTGCCGCTCATGCCCTGTTATCAATCACCGAGCCTCGTGGTGGGGCGAAACCCATCGAATCGCAGACAGCAGAGGATCGTTGGCGTACGCTGAAAGCGTGGGCATCCGAGGCCGCACATATTCAAGCATATATAAGCTTTTGGAAAGACGATATTGCCCGTAATGGCACGGATGAGCAGCGCGCCTTCATCACCCACATAACAGAACCGGAAACTTCTGATTTCGCAACGAATGGGGATGACTACGATCTGGAAACACGACCGTTTGCAGAGATCTTGCCAACACCCTATAGAGCTATTCGTGTTTTGGAAGAACTTGCACAACGGCGTTCGTCAGACTCATTGGATCGCGTGCGTGTCGAGTTTGCGATTTACGTATTACGTTATACCGTAGAACATCAGCAGGTCGCGGCTTTGGGCGCTTATCTCGACGAAGCGCAAAAGCGGCACGATCCGTATGGTCACGACTGAGGGCCTGCCCTCCTTCCACGGTTGCGCGTCAATTTGCCAGACAAACGCAGAAAATCCATTCCATATTTGCAGATCGTCCAAGTCGCCCCCTTATTTGCAAGGACCTCGATCGATGTCCGCCGAAGGATGAGACTGACTTTCGTGTTGGTGGCCTTGGGAGATGTCCCCCAAAACGTTTGCCCGCGGAGTTTCACGGCGTTATGGGTTACATCCAACCCACATTTGGGCGCTGCTTCTCCCTGGTAAAACCGCATTTTTGCCGTTTTTTTCCGGACTGCGCAACGCGTTAGTCCTTGAGTTCAAGGGGTCGTCGATCGATCACTTCCGGACCTCAAAGGGAAGATTTTGTCAAAAATTGCGTCGCGCACGCCGACAAACTTGTTTCACAGTGATCCAGCTTTCGCCGGACTTTGTTTCACGGTGAGTTACAAAACGCCAAGGGTGCGTCAACTCCGTGGTAAAACCGAGTTTTTGGCTGAGTTCGACCATTGCGCTGCGCGTTAGTGCTTCCAACATAGGGATCAAGGATCCACTGTTGCCCAAGAATCGATCCACTTTTCGAAGATCACGAGCCGGACGACTTGAGCGCATTTTGTTTCACGGTGTTGTGGGCCACGATCGACTTTGTTTCACGGGATGCGTGCAAACCAAATCGCTGCGTCAATTCGAAAGCGCTTCCGTGGTAAAACCGAGTTTTTGGCTGAGTTCGACCATTGCGCTGCGCGTTAGTG
>CAYSYX010000646.1:0-5166 GCA_964435055.1 uncultured Polyangium sp.
CGCCAAAACCCCGACAAATACGGGTTTTACCGCGTATGTCGACAGTTTCGTCGACAGATTGCCCCCTCCGCCATCATCGCCGCTCGGGTACGTGTCGAGTAGGCACGACGGCAACGGGGGGAAGGGTTCGCCAATTCGTCCACGTAATGCATCCGCGCGACGAATGTAGATTTGCGTCGTCTCGTAATCCGAGTGTCCAACGCGTTCCATGATCATGGCGATCCCATCACCACGAATTGAAGCCCACGTTATCGCGGTTCCCCGGCTATCGTGCGTTCGCAGCGGCAAATGCTGGGAATCGCGGGCGAACAAATCCGCGCGCGTGATACCAGCGATTTGCAAGTCACGCCTGAGCTTGATCGAAAGCTCATAGAACATTTTCGCCGCGAATAGTTTGCCATCGTCTTGGCGTTCGGCATGCATTACGCGAAGCAAGGGCAAGAGGTTTGGCTCTATCGCGAACGTTCGGCAGTATCCCGATTTCGTCGTTTTGACGATGCGTCGTTCCTTATCCCACGCTCGGCTGATAGTGACCGTCCCATGGATAAGGTCAAAGTCTGTCCAGCGCAACTCGTAAAGCTCCGACCTTCGCACGTACAGGTAAAACGCTACGGCGTAGAGTCGTCGCATAGCGAGCGGTACTTGCTCGCACGAAACGAGTTTCGTGAATTCGTCAGGGTAAAGAAATGTTTTCGAGACGTCACCGCCCTTGTCGGGGGGTTGGATATCCCTTGCGGGATTGTCTTGCCGAACGCGAAGCATTTTGTTTTTGGACTTCCACGCATCGGAAAAGAGCTTGCGAACAATGGACCACCAACGCTCGCACGTGGTCCATTTGAATTTGCCTTGTGCGACCAAATCGTCACAATGCACGACGAACGCTTCGAGGTCCTCACGCGTGATTTTCTGCATTTCCTTTTTCCCAAGATGCGGGAAAACGTGGTTATGCAATACGCCGCGATCGTACGAGACGTGTGACAATCCGCGCCTATTGCGATCGTCAACCCATCGCTCGGCATATTCTGCGAAGGTTTCACCTTTTGGAACGGGCAACATCCCGACCTTTTGGGCGTTCTGCGATTCGAGTTTGGCGCGAGCCTTGTCCGGGTTCTCCGCGTAAAACGCGGCGTGCTCGCGTGCTTTCGCTTCGGACAATCCCGGCGGAAGGTGGATTCGACCATATTTGCCATCGTCCAGAAGGACGCGCGCGACGAAGTGATTCCCTTCGCGGAGGATGTTGCCAGTGCGCTTGCGGGGCATGTTACCTGCCCTCCGCGCACGGATTACAAAAAAAGACGCTGGATCTCGCGTCTAAACGCGTGTAAGTAGTCATCGGGTTTTTCCTCGTACCTTGAGGGGGAACCAAGTCGCCTCGGGGGGTTTCCAGATCCCTCGGGGCGGCGCTCTTTTGGAGCATCCCGAGCGGATGACCGTTTCGTCGCGGCGTCAACATCTTTCGCGAGGGGGGCGCACGCATGACGATCACGCGCCCTTCGCGGGGTCGGGTGTGTCGGTGCTCGTGTCGGAAGGTTCGCGCGCGTTGGGGGGCGCGGTAGCGACTAGGGGGGTCAATCCAAAGACTTCACGTCCCTTGGCGGTGATGACGTTGCCGTCCTTCACTGACCACGAAATCAGCCCTTCACGTTGGGCCTTGTCGCGTACTGCTACAACGCGTCCGGATTCGAGTTTGACGTATTCATTGACTTCGCTCTTGGTGCACCCTGGATTGTCGCGTATGTACTCGACAACCGTTTTGATGTTCGCGTCCATGCCGTCAGATTGGTTTTTCCTGGCGGCATTTTCGTTCGCCTGTTCCGTGACGGGCGCGGGTATGCTGTCGACGCTTGGGGGTGCATCATCGGGTGCTGGTGACTCACTCGTGTCTGGTATCGTTGACACGTTTGGTCCCTGCGTTCGACCACGGTAGCGTTCCCCGTCATCAAGCCATTTTTGACCAGGCGGCGCGATATGGTATTCGTGATGGTCTTTGGTTCCCCTATTCTCGACGAGACCACGCCTGAGTGCATTTTGAAGCACGGTGTCAAATGTAGGTCTGTTGCCGCCTACTTTCTTGTAGAGCGCAGCTTTGCCTTTGCCTGCATCTTTCTTGACGGCAATGAGGATTTTTCGCATGGTGTCGGCCCATTCTTCCTTTTCGATTGTCTCGGTTTTGGGCTTTTCCGCTGCTTGCTCCGCGGCCTTAAACGTGAGGCTCATTGGGCCATTTTCCGGATCTCCGACCCGCTCGAATATGACGCCGAATTTGGGCGCAAGGCGTCGTGCACTTCCGCCCATTTTGGTATTTTCGATCGTCTTGGGTCCGAGGAGTTCGCCATACACGCTAAACACAGCCCCACTTGCATCCTTGACGGCGCTCGTTCCGCGTGGTTCCGCGGGTTGGTTTCTCCCGGCATGGCCGACGTGCAGCAAAAAAACGAATAGCTTCCCTGTGCGCGCCGAGAGACGCCTGACCATATCGACGAAACGGCGGATCATTGAATCATTTTCACTTTCACCCGGAATGGCAGGACGAAAAGCATCAATCACAATGACTTCGGCCCCCTCCGTTTCACGCTCAAAAATAGCCTCTGCATCTGGATCATTTAGATAAAAATCGGGGTGCTCACCATAATCTAGCCGATCGCCGACGTCTGCAATATAATCAATTCCCTCGGTTTGGCATAATTCCGAATACCGTTCTTGCAGGACTCCCCAATTCATCTCGTAATCGAGATGCAAGACGCGGTAGGGTCGATCAATCGTCCATTCAGGATTTCCGAACAATGGTCTACCCGTGGCAAGTTGAAGCTCAAACCAATTCGCGATCCAAGTTTTGCCCGATCCGCTATAGCCCACGATTCCCATTGGACGATCACGAAGGGACAATCCGAGTTTTTTGCAAATTGACTCATCCGGGGGCGGAGTGCGTTCAAGCAGTTCGCGCAGCGAAATACGGCGGTAGCGTCTTTCGCTTGCATTCGTTGCGGGTTGCGATTCATTGCGCTGATAATCCATGCCCCATGATTCGCTCACGATCTCAGGTTTGGCAGGGTCGAACGATGCTCGAGCTTCCGAGCCTTGACCGTCGTGCTTTGCAAAATCAGCATTGCATTCGTCGGGGCTTGGCTGATAACATTCATTGTCGTCTTGCCCAGTGTCCTCCGGTTCGTCGTGTCGCGTACTCGTTTCGCGCAATCGAGCCAAGAGCTTGTTTTCCAATGGCTGCAATGACTCGACTACTACCGAAAGACATTCGTCGTCGCGCAGTGTGCAACCGGGGGCGAGCGTTGCGACACGACAGATCGGCTTTGGTGCACGAAATCGAAATACCAGAATGCCGGGCCGGGAGAAGTCCGGCGGGTTTTTCTTGGATAACCCGGCGACGAGTGCGCCATTTCTTCCGACGTACCCGTCATCCATTTCGATCACTACGCCAAAGGGCGATGCTTCGTCACTCATGACCGTTTACCACGTCGAGAGGGCAAAGCTCCGTTCATCGAAAGCTCGTGAAGCTCGGCCGGTGACAAGTCGTTCACGTCTACCGGGGGCGCGACGACGGGCGCACGGGGGGCGCGGGGCTTGGCGCCTTGCTGCGCTTCCATGTACGCGTGGACGTCGCTTGCGAGGGCTCGAATTCGTTTGCCCACCTTGCACGAAGGGAACGCGCCTTCCTTGGCGAGACGCAAGAACGCCGTCTTGCCCATGGGCGCGTTTGTCGCGTCGTAGTAGCGCGGTCCTTCGGTCCCTTTGGCGTGCTTCGTTGCCGTTTCAATGGCGAGCGTCACGATCCATTCCACGAACGGACCTAGAGCCTCTCGAACATGCGGCGGAACATTACGCGAGGACATTGTTTGCCCCGTTCGATGCGTTCGCCTGTAGCTGCTGTCGAATATGGGCGAGCGTGCCGACACGTACGGGCAAACCTGCCATCACGCGGCCGAACGTGGGTCGACTGATGCTCAGTCGATCGAGCGTTGGTTGCTCGCCTATTGACGAAACGAGGGCGCGGAGTGCATCGCGCAGATCGTCGGGAGGGGTAACGCCGGTCGAACGAGGTAGTTTTGACTTTTGAGCTTTCTCCATAGAAAGCGGGTTGTAGTCACAAAATCAGCCCCGACTATCCCCAAGACCGGATTGGGGATTCACTTTATTTTTCGAGAGAATGCCCAAGAGTGACTTGGGGATTTGTTGCTTACGTCGAATGCCCAAGAGTAACTTGGGATTCTTATGATTTCTTGTCGGCGCGTTTTTTGGCCCGTCGTTCCTTGGCGCGTTCGATGGTCTCTTCATTCCTTTCGCGCCGTTCTTTCTCTATCGCCCCGTGGACGGTCTCAAAATTCTTTATGATCTGTTCTCGGGTGTTATTCTCGTACCCAAGCGCCTTCGATTCAAATACGAGATAACCCGCAAAACGTTCTAGCGTGGTGTTTTCCTGTAGCAGCTCGGCAACGCGGTCGATTTCAATATGCGCAAATCGTCGATCGATGCTGGCAAGGTCGTCTCGTAGTTGAACCGCTATCGTGCGCACGTGCTCCAATGACTCGGGATCCGCAGGCGTGGGAATCTTCTTTTTCTTGCTGCCTTTCGTGTCGAAATCGCGCCATCCGGGGGCAAGATGGCCGAAACCATGAATACGGCTCAACTCTTGTCGGGCTTCTCTAAGGATCTCCAAAATGGTGCCAATTGTGATTTTCTTTTCCGTGCCCTCGAAAAACTGCTTTGCGAAATCGCTGTATGCAAGTTCGATGTGGAGCCATGCGCCGTGATCATTGGTGCGTATTGCATGAAGCACGTTGTCCAGGATCACACGGGCCGCATTCACGCGCTTGTACATGCGCATTTGTCGCTTGTAACGAACCTGCGGATCGGGCGAGTGCCGCGGAGTCATTCCAAGGCGTGCGAGGATCTTCGCTTCGCGTTCGTTTCCAAAGGGACTGAAGGTGATCAAATGCCTACCGTGAAAATCGAGAATGTCTTTCAAGAGCGCCAAATCCTCTTCAAGGCGTTTGGCGTGAGCTTGTTCGGCGGCGAGTTCTCTTGCGGCGAGTTCTTCCGCGGTGATGACCTTGGCGGGTTCGTCGTGCGCGTTGTTTTGTCGCGTTGCGTCATTGTCCGAGGGGGGCGCGTCGGGTTCGGTGCTCATGACGTGCGACGATGTAGGAACGG
>CAYSYX010000647.1:0-5162 GCA_964435055.1 uncultured Polyangium sp.
CCATCGCGGTTTGTCATGACGTCGGACGCGATGTGTTTCTCGATCTGAAACTGCACGACATTCCGGAAACTGTCGGACGTGCCGTGCGATCCGCAGCTTCGCTCGGCATTCGGTACCTCACGGTTCACGCGCATGGTGGTCGCGCGATGCTCGAACGCGCTGTCGAAGAAGCGAAACGCGCCCCCACGCCGCTCACGATCCTTGCCGTCACGGTTCTCACGTCGCTCGATGCGGCGGATCTCGCGGACATCGGCATCGAACCGGCGCCGTCGCACCAAGTGGAGCGCGTGGCGAAACTCGCTTGGAACGCGGGTGTACGTGGGTTTGTCGCGTCCGCTGCCGAAGCGACAAACCTGCGTCGCATCCTGGGGCCCGAGGCTTTGCTCGTGACGCCGGGGATTCGTCCCGCGGGCAATGCAGCCGGAGATCAAAAGCGTGTCGTCACGCCGGCCGATGCGATCGCCGCGGGCGCCGACTTGCTCGTCGTTGGAAGACCGATTCGTGATGCCCAGGATCCACGCGAAGCGGCGCGTGGGGTCGTTCTGGAAATCCAAACCGCACTCGAGGCGCGAAGTTCGTGAGTCGTACCGTTTTCGGCGTTCAACCGGTTCGAGAAGCCATTCGAGTTCATGGAGGCGCGATCGAACGCGTCGTCATCGAACATCGGCCCAATCCCAAACTTCAAGGTCTCGCCAAATTCGCCGAAGGACGCGGCGTAAGCGTCGAGTACGCATCGCGCTTCGATCTGGATCGGGCTGCGGGCGAAGGTCGACACCAAGGCGTTCTCGCGACCGTTCCGGACTTGATCCTGCGCAAGCTCGTCGACGTACCGATTGTCCCGACAAGCGTGTTTGTCGCACTGGACGGGATCATGGATCCGCAGAACTTCGGGGCGATCGTCCGCAGCGCCGTGGCGCTTGGAGCTACGGGCATCGTGTGGCCGGAACACGCGTCCGCGCCGCTTTCGCCGGCGATGTTTCGAGCTTCCGCGGGCGCGATCGAACATGCCGTGCTCTGCCGCGTGCCCGCCCTGCCCCAAGCGATGAGCGACCTGGGCGAACGCGGCGTGACCGTCATCGGACTCGATGCGCAAGGTCCCACGGAGCTTGGCGCAGTGGATCTACGAGGTCCGGTGGCGATCGTGACGGGCGCCGAAGACAAAGGCGCTCGCCGGACCGTGCTGCGCGCATGCCATCACGTGGCGCGCTTGCCCATGAACGGACCGATCAGCTCGCTGAACGCGTCCGTGGCGACAGCTCTCGCGCTCTACGAGATCTTGCGACAACGACAAACGCCTGCCGCCACGACGACCTGATCCGAGGCAAGTTTTTCGCGCCAATCGCCGCCGGCAATTTTCGATCGCTCAGGATTTGGCCCGCGCGATCGCTTCCAGCCATGATCACCTCGACAACGCGGTTTGATGCGCTGCCCGCTCGTGGTTCGGCACGGCGGAGGTGTTTGGCGCGTCCCGCATCGACTTCGGGTCGCACGATTCCGACTTACTCGACACCCATTCAGTGGGTCCGAGGCGGATTTCGACTTGTCAACAAGTTCCCGCTTACATCCAAAAATTTCATTTTAATTTCAAGCATTTATAATCTTACTTCATACCTATCACTTCACCTCGAAATTCCGCTGAACACGCATGCAGCAGTGGCGTGTCGTCATTCCATTCAGTGGATCGACTCGCTCACTTCGATACGCCTGCGAAAAGCTGATCAAATTCGCGCACTTGGCACTTCACCTTCGAGACGTCACTCGCACTTGAGCGAAATCGTTCAAGTACCACTCGAAGGGTCACCCACGCCGGGGCAAACACGCAAAGGCCCGTCGTTTTTCCCGCGGAACGACTCGAAGCAAGATGGAGCACAGGCGTTCGGAAGGACGAACCTTTCTCCACAGGCTCTTCAATAAGCGTTTTGTGCAGGTGTCCGCTCGACGATTGTTCAGGTGACGCGACGTTGCAGAGCTGCTCGAGCGAGCACGCGTTCCCATCGAGCCAGAGCGTTGCGAAGATCGTCGGAAGTTGTGTCTTCACCCAGCGAGACACGCACAGCGGACAGAGCTCGATCGCGACCGACCATCGCTTCGAGCACGGGCGAAGGTTCCGCGGTGCCCGCGCTGCATGCCGAGCCGCTGGACACGGCGACGCCTTCCAGATCGAGCGCTGCGCAGAGCTCGGGGCCAAGCCATCCGGCGAAGGACATGTTTGTCACGTGCGGAGCACGATCGCCTTCGCCGTTGCGGGTCGTGACCACCCCAAGACGTTGCGACAACTCCGCAAGATCGCGCTCGAGTTCGTCTCGTACAGACGCGATCGCCGCGTACCGAGCGGGCATTTCTTTCGCTCGATCCGCGGCGACGGCGAAGCCCGCACACGCCACGGGATCTTGCGTGCCGGGACGTAGTCCTTTCTCTTGCGCGCCTCCAAAGAGCAACCGTCGAAGGTGCACCGAGGGTCGTGTTGCCAACGCACCAACGCCTTTCGGTCCGCGGAACTTGTGCGCCGCGAGGCTCAGCAAATCCGCCGCTTCGTACGTGGATCGCGGCAGTTTGCCCACGGCCTGTACCGCATCGACAAACAGCAGCGCCTTACGTGACCGACAGATCTCGGCGACTTCGGCAACGGGTTGGATCACGCCGGTCTCGTGGTTGACCGCTTGAAGCGCAACGAGTTTGACGACGGCGTTCGCCGAAGCGACGCGATCCATCGCTTCGGAGATCGCGTTTGGATCCACGCGACCACTTGACGCTGGAAGCACCCACTCGACGACGACACCTCGGGTCGCCAGATGCTCGGCAAACTTCACGACGGAAGGATGTTCGATCCGACTGACGACGAGCGCCTGTCGCGGCGTATCCGGCCGAGACAAACCATCCGCAAAGGCGTGCCAAAGCGCGAGGTTATTGGCTTCGGTGCCTCCGGACGTGAGGTACACGTCGCGCGGATCTCGTCCCACGAGAGATCCAACGGCTTCACGCGCGTCCTCGACGCGAGCGCGAGCGCGCCGACCTGTTCCATGGATGCTCGCCGGGTTGCCCCACGCGTCGCGCGCGGTGGCGATCATGGCGCTGACGACATCGGGATGGGGCGGAGTGGTCGCGTTCCAATCGAGATAAATCTGACTCACCGATCTTTTTCCCCGTCCGTGGGCAATTCCCACGGCGCACGAACAGCAACGGTCAGGTAAAACGCTGCTCCGCCGAGACGAACCGCTTCGATGATTTCGTTGCAGGGCGAAACAATCCGCACATCACCCCCGAGCCCACGCGCTGTTCGTCGCGCGATCGCGAGGCCCACGCCCACACCGCCATGTTCACGCGTCACCGATCCGTCGACTTGGTAAAACGGTTCGAAGATGCGCGCCTGTTTTTCCGGAGGAATTCCCGGTCCCGTGTCCGCGATGCACAGCTCGTAGTGACCCGAGTTCAACCACGTCACGCGCACGCCGACCGTGCCGCCGGCCGGCGTGAACTTCGCAGCATTCTCGAGCAGCTGCACGATCGCGCGTTGCAATCGATTCGCATCTCCCCAAGCGGCCAACGGTCCTCGAGGTAACTGCTCCACGAGCTGAATCTTCGATTCATCAAGTCGATCGGCGACTTGGGCCAGCGCGCGTCGTGTCGTGTCGAGGAAGTCGTAATCGGTGTGTTGAAAGTGCATGCGGCCTGTTTCGAGGCCCGTGACGTCGAGCAAGTTGTCGAGCAACGATCGCAAGCGACGAACGCAATCATCCATCGCGCGTAGTGCCTTGGTTTGCGCTCGTGTGAGAGGCCCGAGCTCTTCGTCTTGGAGGAGTTTTACGTAGCCGACGATGGGCGTCATCGGCGTGGCGAGCTCGTGGGAGATGTTCCGGTAAAACGCCGTGCGGGCCGCATCGAGCTCACGCAAGCGGGAGTTCGCGCGACTGAGCTCCGAAACTTTTTCTTCGAGATGCTGCACGATGCGCGAGCTTTGTTGTCGCAAGCGCATGGCTCCAGCGGATGCAGCATCGATCTCACGCGGGCCGATCTGCATGAAGCGCTCTAGTTGGGACACAAACGATTTTGCATCGATGGGCTTTTGCAAGAAGCCATCACACCCGACAGCCAAGCTCGTTTCGCGATCACCTTCGGCGGTGATCGCGACAATCGGGACACCGGCGAGCTGCGGTTCGCCGCGCAAACGCAACGTGACTTCGAATCCGTCGAGTCCCGGAATGTTCAGATCCACGAGGACGAGGTCGGGACGCGTGGCACAAGCCAGCCGCACGCCTTCGAGCCCATCGGCTGCGTCGATCACTTCATAACCGTCTTTTTGCAGCAGTTTTCGAACGAGAAGCCGATTGGCCGGATCGTCCTCGATGTGCAGGATGCGGGGCATGCGATTGCTCATCGTACCGCGCTGGAGACGACGCGCAGTTGACGAAACGCGCTTCGTCAGCGATACGAGCGACATGCGTCCGGTCGTCTCCTTTGGCCTTCGAACGTCGTCGCGTGCTCGCACATGGATCGCCGCATGCGCGTGCGTAATTGCCGGTTGTTGTAGCTCGGGAAGCAGCAGCGATGGCACACCGCAAGCTGACGCGGCGCCTCCGCCCACTCCGTCCGCTACGGTTTCAGCGCCTGGTCGGGCAGAAATCTTCGACCCCGAGGACCCCAGATTGGGAGGTCACCCGGCACCACCCGGTGCGGATATCGACTACGGGAGTTTGCCCGGGGCCAAACCTCCACAAGCCGCCGAGCGAGAAATCGCGGGCGCCGCGCACATCCTCGTCACGTACAAAGGTGCGGAAAACGCGCCGAAAACAGTCACGCGATCCAAGCAGGACGCGAAGAAGCGCGCCGACGATGTGCTGAAACAACTGCGCGCCGACGAGAAGAAGTTCGCCGAGTTGGTCAAGAAATACTCGGATGACGAGATGTCCAAAGCTGCCGAAGGTCGCCTTGGGAACTTCGAACGCAACGCGATGCCCGCCGCGTTCTCGGACAAATGCTTCTCGATGCAGTTGGATACGATTTCGGACGTCGTGGAAACCCCACGCGGGTTTCACATCATCAAACGCACGAAGTGATCCGTCGGGACAAACACGGGGGATTGATGCCGCACGCCTTGATTTGCGCGCGGGGGGATTGAAAGCGCACGCCTTGATTTGGACGTTCGCTACGCGCCCTAACAAGGG
>CAYSYX010000648.1:0-1241 GCA_964435055.1 uncultured Polyangium sp.
GAAGTAGAGTGTCGTATCCACGAGTAAGCTGTGCAATTCCGGACATAATGGGATTTGTCTGTCGTGTATCCTCATTTTTGCATTCAAGCGTAGTTCCGTCCTTCATTGCCGCACGATAAAATCCCGGCGACGATCTTTCCAGTTCGCTGATATCAATTTCAACGAATTCCTCGTCCTCGTTGGCACGATATGCGAGCAATGGCGGATCGGACGGATCTTGCTTTATCGCATCATTTACGCGCTTTCGCCATGCACTAAAGCTTTTCTTCATAGTTTGCCCTCGACGTCATTATTTCGATCTGCGATTTTGTGCAATGGCGACCCCTTGTACCAACAAATAGAGACTGCCCAAAACGCTTGCCGCCACGAGCGCGGGTTTGAAGTATTTGGTCAATGTGTCGGATTGATCTTTTTTCTCCATTTCCTTATGTAATGCATCGGGGGCCGTTGCGCGTACCGTCGCGTCTTTTTCGAATCCAATTTTGCGCAATCGTTCCTCCCACGTGGTGAATTCTTTTCGCCACGTTGCCAACGACGACTCGTCGGGGGCAGACGGTCCCGTGAATCGTCCAAGCAAGCTATCCTTGTTCACCGAGTATTGCTTGATCTCGAATGCGTAATTGTTCCACCGCGCAAAAAAGTCGCTTAGGTTTTTCCTGTCGGATTCGCCTAGAGGCGGCTGTCCCGTACGCTTCTTTTCTGCAATAAACCATTCAAGCATTCGTCGCTGTCGTAAATCGAGATATCGAAATTCATCCCATGCAGCGTCGGAAAAACCCGTAAGCTCGATTTGTCGTCGCCGTTTTCGCTCTACGCGGTTCACAAGGTCAAGCATACCCATCAAGTCGTTGGGGTGTTTTACCAAGTATTCGCCGCGCACGAGGACACACGCGCCTTGCCCGTGCGCGTGTGGCGGCATTTCATTGCAACGCACGCGCCCGAAGTTATGCAACGCCGGAACATAGCCACGCTTTGAAATCACGCGAATGACTTCCTGTGTCCTTGCGCGATTCATTGGCAGTTTTTCAAGTTCCATTGCTGCTTTGATCAACGGAGCATAACGACGGGCGCTTTGCATTGTATACCTACTTTCTTGTTATTCAGCGGGACCGCAAAGCCCATTGCAATCATCGTCGCTCGCGCCCATGTCGTCGTCGGGGGCGCCAAGTTCGTCCTCGGGTGCTCCAAGGTAATCCTCGGGGGCGCCAAGTTCGTCCTCGGGGGCGCCAAGTTCGTCCTCG
>CAYSYX010000648.1:1341-5154 GCA_964435055.1 uncultured Polyangium sp.
AAGGTAATCCTCGGGGGCGCCAAGTTCGTCCTCGGGGGCGCCAAGTTCGTCCTCGTAGCCAGCAGTGTCCCGAGCTTTTCGGGCCGATCGTTCGCAATTCTCAGGCTCACCACGCGCGCATGCGGCGCAGTCTGCATTTTCGCCCGCAGTGGCGTCGCGTTCTTCCGTCCCCTCCGTTTCGTCGCCCCAAAACGTTTGCAAATCGTCGGGAACTTCGTCTGTGGACAAAACCCGAGAATAGAGTTTTCGTACGATAGGCGTTTGTCGGACCTGTTCTGCGATTTCGGGTCGTGTTACGTCCAATTCGCGCAGCAATTTGATCCGTTCAATGTTTTTTCGAACTCGATCCCGCTCTGGATCACTCTCGACTTCCTCTAAACGAGATTCCAATTCCGCAAGCCAGTTTTCCAGTTTTTTGGTGTATGCGTCGCGTTCTGCCACGGGCGACGAATACTCAGGCGTAATGGCAGACTGCGCTGCGTTCGTGGGTTGCGCTGCGTTCGTGGGTTGCGCTGCGTTCGTGGGTTGCGCTGGAATTCTGATGCGTGGTGCGGTACTACCCGGTTTTACTGCATTCGCACGAGCACGAGCTTCCGCTTCACGCTTTGCCTTTTCGGCCTCATTTCGTTTACGTTCCTGCTCGCGTCGTTGCCTATCGCGCCGCATGGTCGCAGCTTGCGCTGTACGCTTTGCTTCCGCATTGAAGGCAGAAATCAGAGTGCCTACGGGATTCAAAAACGCATTTATTGCTTCTGCGGGACCGGCCACGTCAGCCGTGCTTTCTTCGGATTCCGAGTTTGTGTCCCCGTATTGCAAAGCATGCTGCAACAAAAATCGTGCAAGCGTATCGCTTTGTGCCGCTGAAGCAATTGCCGCGAGGGTAGTATCTTGCCCCGCCGCGGCAAGGGCGCGAAATCGCAAAGCGCGGGAAAATGACAATTGATCGATACCTTGTGGCGCCTTTACTCTATCAGCCACAACTTTTGTCGTCATTGCAAGTCGCTTGTCCGTCGGCAAACGATCGAATACACGATCCGCGGCACGAGCGGCGCACCAAGCGGCATAGAGTGGCGTTCCCTCTTGTGGAATTCCCGGCATATTGCGCAACAATGATTGCAATGCAGAAAGATCGACGGTGATTTCAACCCCCGATACCTTTGCTTTTGCGTCGGTTGTCGGCGATAGAAGCGATTTGATCGTGTCACTTGCTACGGTGCGTTTCACGCCTTCGAATATCGCCGCGCCCGTCGCTCCTGCCAATGCGGCTAGAAAGAAATTCAACATTGGTTTACCCTTTCCCAAACGGCGCCCTTGTAGAATGCGGCGCCCCCTTGTGGACGTCGCATGCCAATGTAAATGCAGGCGTCAATGATGCATCCGTCGACTCTCATGATCGCGTGAGCTACTGCGCCTGGCTTGGGTTGTACGATTCCAACTTCGACAATTGAGGAAGGACACAATACCTTCCAAATGGCGGCATAAATGGCTGCCATATCCTCGCAATCAAGGGCGATTGGTTCGTCCTTTGCGACCCTATTGGATAAAACGCTAAATGATGACCATTTGTCGTCACCTTCATCCCGCACATACACAAATGAATTTGCTGCAATGCGGCGCCGCGCGTCTTGCAATAATGCAGGAGTGTCGCGAAAATCCTGTGCGTTATCGTTGGCAAGACCCGCTAAAATCTTTGCCAACCCCCGCAAACTAGTATCAACCTCGACCTCCATTACATCACCTCAAAGTCGTGCGGCGCCACAAGTACAAAATCACCAATTCGACACGAGTCGACGATAATTGGTGACGCGAGGTCCGAACATTTGCCGAGCGGCAAGCATTCGTTTGGCAAACGTCGACACCCGGCCCTGATAGCGTTGATCGCAAGGCGATGCTTGCACCAAGACCGCAACGTCGCAGAATGCCGGACCGACGAAAAAACCCTTGTGAAATACGGTCAATTCGATCGGCTGTGTTTGCAGGAATATGTCTCCCGTCCACGAATTGAGCATATAACGACCAAGGCCATCTTGCACAAATGGCGCGAAATTGATCCCAGGGTTTGGCGGGGCCGCAGTTTGCGTCTTGTTGACGTGATCGACGCCGCCAATTGTGAGAACTTCGAGCCGAAATGTCGCGGCGGTAAACGCGTCGACAAGAAACCCGATGACACGGTAAAACGTATTTCCGGGCGCCGTTGCCGACAATTTGCCGCTCGATGTACCTGGAATGAGCAACGGACTATTCATTGCGATCGAATTATTCGGAAGCAATGCCAAGCGTCCTTCGTATTCGATTTGCATTTTGACCAGTCCGTCGGCCGCCGTCTGTAGCCCCGTGATCATTTTGCGGTAATCAAGGGGCAGTTTGCGCCCGTCCCACATTCGAACGCGCTGCGCTGCGCGTTGCGCCCGTGTGAGATTCGACGATCGGTATGCAGCGGCAACTTCGTCGCTCCATCCCCGCATTTCACTCGCGAGTTCGTCGACACCCGCCAAAACAATTGATCCTCCGTCTGCCATGGCTCACCTCTCAGTATTCGCTATCGTTTACGTCTTTCACGCCGATTTCGGCTTCATCATCCGTGCCCGAAACCTTTTTTGCGTTATCGGCTTTTTTCGTACCTGTGTAAATCAAGCGACTCAGAACGGCGTGACCGTTGCCCTTTGCAACACCACGCGCAATTTTGCGGGTCGTGCCACGTCCCGCGGCAATTGCTACAACCGTTGCGACAACACCAAGAATGCCGTCGATCCACCATTTCCCGACGGCTCCATCCGTGGCTTTGTTGAGCCCCGCCATAGTTCCGTGTGTGAGAAATGATGCGCCTTCTTCGCCCGCAGAAGAAAGCGCCTCTTTTCGCTGCGCTTTTTCCATTTTTTGGGGCGAGAACTTCGCCAGAAATTTCGATTTTGGCTGTCCGTCTGCCACGTCTCGATCACCTCCTTGACCCAAGCGTTCCCCGCATTTCCCCAGCATCCAAGGCGAAATCGCCGTCAAGCGGAAATTCGTCACACAAACGTGTGATGTGTGATCAAATGGAGCGTGTGATCAAATCACACGACGCACTGATCACACATCACACGCTATGCAGGACGCCATAACGCGATTTTTCGCTTGCGTTGCTATGCGTCAACGATGTGATTGCGCGATTTCACGAACGTTTCGCGAGTCAAGGTGAAACGATGCACGAGTGAGGGAAAAATTCGTTATGTGTTCAAGACCATCGAGCGCCCCTACTTGGTCTTGACCAAGTTGCTCGCTCTCGTAAAATTTCCGCATGTTGCTCACGATTGACGGCAAACGCTATTACGATCGCGAGCCTGATGTGCGTGAGGTTTCACTAACCCTCGACGAAGTTCGCCAAGTTTTTGAAGGTATTGTGGTCAAGCGATGCCTTTTTTGTGCTCAATTGACCGTTGGACAGTTGGCAAAACTATTCCCGGATCCCATGCGGGAACGGTATATGTCGTCGCACGGTCAACTTGCCGTGAGAATTGGCAAGCGCATACACCCCGCAGTTGCCGAGACAATCGTCAACAATGGGCTTCGAATGTCGTTCGTTCATTTGCGAAAGATTATCAAGGGGCGCAATGAAGCGGAGCAACGGCAAATCATGAAGCGCATAACTTTGTCCTGGTAGAACGTCTGTCGGGGCGTACGTGCCCTTCGCGCGTCCATGGCGCGCTCGTGGGGAGCGCTGACGTCTGTCGGGGCGTACGTGCCCTTCGCGCGTCCATGGCGCGCTCGTGGGGAGCGCTGACGTCTGTCGGGGCGGTACGTGCCCTTCGCGCGCCCATGGCGCGCTCGTGGGGA
>CAYSYX010000649.1:0-2173 GCA_964435055.1 uncultured Polyangium sp.
AGGCGCAGGCCGATTGCGCCAGCCATACGCCTCTCGTGTCACATATTTCGGGTATGCCGGAAGCGCACTGTTTGTGCCCTTCTATACAGCCAAACTCCAACCGATCCACACCCAAAATGCCATTACACCCCGCAAAAGCGCCGGTGAAAATCAAAACCACAAAACCTACGGACGCTGTCTGATTCATACGGTGCTTCACAATGACCTCCCGGGCCTACGGTGTTCGCGTGCACCGGCCTCCGGTGTAGCTAAACGGGAAGGCCGGTGCCGTGAAGTAGCGGTAACTGGAGAGCGCGAATTCAGCCCCGCCCGCCCAGTGCCCACTGCGGAACACGCGTGGGGCATTCGTGTTCAAGGTGGCACAATCAAAACATGGAACGGCGTAGGGGATGTGGTAGTCGTCCAAGTTCCACTCATCCATACTTCCCGCTAAATCTGCGTGCTTCCACCGTCCGTCTCCTCTGGGCGATTTCGATCCTACATTCAGGATATCCGCGAAACCGCAATCGGCGATCCCGTCGCCTTCGCAGTAGTACACCGTGTAACTGCTATCAATCGCGAGGGAACTTGGCGGATTCGACCACGGATATTCCCTTTGCTCGCTTCCTGCCGCGGCAGCGTAGTTCCATTCGGCTTCCGTAGGTAATCGCCCTCGATCCCAAGCACAGAATGCGAACGTGACGTACCAGTCAAGGCAATTCATCGGCTTGTTTTCGTTGGGTCCGGGCGTATCCGTCCACATCGGAAAGCCCGGAGTGTTTAGATCACATTTCGGCGTAGCGGTCAATTCGGCTTTGGTGCTCGGCAAGTTCGCGTCCCACGCCGATTGCCACCCGCTGTTCGGTATCAAGGGATGTGCTCCCGCTCCGGCAATGGGTTTATTGGCTGGATATCCATTCACGAACGCTCTGAATCGTCCGACGGTAATCTCGAAACGATCCAAACGAAAATCGCTCACGGTTGCCGGCGCAGTCGCGTCATTGCTTCGGTTGTACGTGCCTCCAAGCACCACCGGACTCAGGCAGCAGTTTTCATTGCCATTTGGTCCACAATTTTCAGCCAATCCAGTGCAGCTCGGGCCTGGACAAGTGCCGTTCACACAATTGTTCGGACATGCGGGCCGGTTTTCCCATTGCCCGTTTTCGTCGCAGTTTTGCGGCACGTTGCCATTACACTTCCCTTCCCCGGGTTCACATACGCCGATGCAATCGCCATGAACACACGTCTGGCCCACGCAGACCGAACCAGCCTGCCATTGCCCATATCCATCGCAGCTTTGAGGCACGTTGCCATAACAAATCTTATCCCCGGGAGCGCATACCCCCAGGCATGCACCGGCTACGCATGTCTGGTTCATACACGACCCGCCGGTCTTCCATTGCCCATTTTCATCGCAAGTTTGGGGCACGTTGCCATTGCACATCCCGTCTCCGGGAGCGCATATCCCGATGCATTCGGCTGTGGTCCAGTCACATGTTTGCTGGATGCACTGTTCCTGATTGATCCATTCGCCATCGATACACTTTTGCCGATAGTTTTCAAAACATCGCCAATCGCCGTCCAAGCAATTGAGCAAGCATAGGCCACCTTGGCACGAAAAACCCTGCGGGCATGGGCCCATTGCGGTCCAATGCGCGTCCTTGCACGTCTGAGGCGTATTCCCAATGCAATACGCCTCGTCGGGAGCACATTCGCCTTCGCAAGTTCCCGTCGATGGATTGCAGCTTTGATGCATACATGGGCCATTCGCATCGTTTTTCCACAACCGATCCGGGCCGCAGACTCGAGGGGTGCCCGTCACCTCATTGCACCCTTTTTCGCCCAATGTGCACTCGCACGAATGACTCAGCTCGCAAGCAATGATGCACTCGCCATTGCTTGCGTTGCAAATGGTTCCTATCGCGCATTCCGACTGAGTCCGCCATAACCCTTTCTCGTCGCAGATCTCGGGAATGCCCGAAGTGCATCGCTTGAGCCCTTCGACACAGCCAAACTCCAATCGATCCACGCCCAGGATGTCGTCACAACCGGCAAACCCCACGGCGAACATCATTGCCGCCATCGCTACGGCCAACGCTCGACTTTTCCGCTGCTCCACGATTACCTCCGCTGCGACGAATGATGACTTTTCGTGTATGCAAAAATCAGAATGTCCCGCGTAAAACCCCTCCAC
>CAYSYX010000649.1:2183-5153 GCA_964435055.1 uncultured Polyangium sp.
CACGTACCCGTACCGGACTTGTCGCCCTGTTCGCCGTCGTCGCCGTGGGCGCCGTGCTCGGCTTCCAGCAGGCCGCCGCCCCCAAGGTCGACCCGCGGATTGAGGCGCTCAACCGCGAGCTCCGGAACGCCGAGGACCAGCTGGCCGAGGCATCGGGCCGCGCACCCGCTGCCGCGCCGGCGCCGGCTCCGATGAGTCCGAAAAGCGACGTCGTTCCCAGATCACTTATGCGATCCCGCTCGGCTTTGAGCGAGCCCGAACAAAGATTGTCGGTGCACTGCGCGATGAGATCGGCACGCTGATCCAATGCCAATCCGCCGGCAATGGCAAACACGCCAAGCCCCACGGTACCAAACCCGTACGCCGTCACAGCCCCCATTTTCTTTTTCGTCCAATACTCGGGAGGTCCCGGAAGTCGCTCGAGCACGACCGACAAATCGCGTTCTTTGCGTTTTTCAAGCGTAACCACTTCCGTGGCCGCAACAAACCCACGCGCGTGAACCTCGATGCGATGTTCGCCCAGTGCAAGTCGCCCCTTCCAAGGCGTCGATCCGACGTGTTGACCATCAATACTCAGATCGCCACCGGTTGGTTTGGAGTCGACCTTGAGCGCCGTGTCGATCGCATCAGCGCCCAACACAAGGGGGGTGATTTCGTAAAGACGCGCTTCAGCTGTTTCCACGGATGATTCCATTTTGGCGCCGGTTTCGACAACCTCGGTGGACGTTTCACAAGCCGCAAGGACATCGACACCCATGAAACCACGGAGCCGAATTTGATGCACGCCCACGTCGACAAAGCTGTTCCACGGCGTCAAACCGACATCTTTGCCGTCGATTTCGACATGAAGCACCCAATTGTGTTTTTCTCGAATGTCGAGGCGTCCTTGACGAGCCTGGGCAACGAGGTTTGCCGCGACGGCTTGACCCGCATTCACCTCGACCTTTTGCGTAATCGCAGGAAAACCGTCCTTCGTCACGCGAACCAGATGAATCCCCGCAGAAACTCGAATGGGTGCGGCCAACGGTAATGTTCCGCGTTGCCGATCTCCGACGAATACCATGGCGCCGGCCGGAGCATCACCTTGAAGCACGATCGTGCCAACTTTTCCACGAAGCAGATTGATTTCCTCATTGACTTTCAAGCGAAACTTGTCGGATGCGTCGGGAAAATCGACGAGCGCACCTTCGTACATGGCCAAAGCTTCATCGTACCGACCAAGTTGATTGAGGCACGAGGCCATCAGGGCCATGACGCTGGCCTTTTTTTCCAAGGCAAACGACTTTTGAAGAACCTCGAGCGCTTCCTGGTACGCGCCCTTGTCGAAATGGGCAAGACCCTGTTTGGCAAACGCGGCGGCTTGAGAATCCGCTTTGGGGGCCGGCGCAGCCATGGCAGGATTGACCGAGAAGGCGCCAATGATCAATAAAAACCACACGTTGAAGGCCGTTTCACGATGCATCGTTCGCAATCCTGCCAAATAAGTTCGAGATTGAAATGTAGGAAATACAAGGAGTGTTGTGGGTTGGCAACTGGATTCGATTGTCGTCGCTTGGTGCCGGGCCGGCCTCAATTATAGTCGTCCAATTCAAATCGAGCCGCTTTGGATTTGACCTTTTCATTCTTCGGGACGGGCTTGACTTCATTCACGTCGACGAAAGATGGATTCACCCCCGCTTCTTCAATGGTCATCTCTTTGACTTCCGTGCTTTTGGCACCCTTCCACGCTCGCAATCGATGGACGTCGCCCACTTTGCCCACCAAGTCGATCACCCCGTCCCGACGCTCGACGCGCTGTCCATCCACTTCCACCAACGCGTCTCCCGGCACGACGAGGACCGCAACGCGCCTTTCGTCCGGCCCAAGCAGCCGATCGACGGGGTGGTTCACTCGGCGCGCACGCGTTTTGGCCTCACGTGAATCGGGCGGCGCTGTCGATGCCGAAGGCGATATCATGGTTGGATCGTCATTGGCCGAAGCGCAACCAAAAATGTACAACGGTGCTGCGAGCAATACGCGAATCATGCGGTTTTTTTTCACGGCGCCATTTCCTCCGTACGCATCACGGGTCGTCCATGCGAGTGCTCGCACGTTGCATACGCATCGCGCGCAGCGGCTTCCGTTTCACCCAAATAGGTTACGCGCATCTCCGCAGACAGGCAGTCGGTGTTTGCGTCGCGCAACCGCTGCTTCAATGTTTCCGCGTCGAGAATGAACGTGCGAGTATGGCGGTTCGGTCCAACGACAAGCAACTGTCGTCCGTCGTCCTGGAATTGCAGGTCCAAAATGGCATCCCCAAATGCGAATACCAGCGGCTCACTCGCACCATCTGCGGGAAAAATCGAGACCCTCCCGTCCGAAGTTCCCGTCGCAAACCGTTCATCTTTCGGCGCCACCGCTATTTGTACAATTGGATGCTCGAGATCGACCGCCGCTATTTCATTACCCGTTTCGGCGTTCCAAATGCGTGCCGTTCGATCTGCCGAACCCGTCGCGATTCGTTTTCCATCGTGACTCCATGCCACCGCAAGTACCGCCGACGAATGGCCGTTCAAAACGATAGGGGACGCATTTTCATCGACCCTCCATATTCGCACGGTGTGATCGAGGGATGCCGTAGCAATATGCCGGCCGTCCGGCGCATAAGCAACGTCGGACAAACCATCCGTGTGTCCGGACAACACAATGGCTTGACCTTGACCATTTGCAGCGTGTACGCGAGCCGTCTTGTCGTCTGAAATCGTCACGACGCGCGTTTCATCGGGACTCCAAGCCGCACGTCGCACGGCGCCGGTATGACCTTGCAATACCACGGGTTCGCTCGAGCCATCCGCAGAAACAATGCGCGCCGTCCTGTCGAGCGAAACCGTCATCATGCGTTTGCCCGAGGGGCTCGGCACCGCGCTCGTAACCCAGTCTTGGTGCCCCGTGACGATCAATGGATCGCCCGTTTCGTTCAAACTCCAGCGT
>CAYSYX010000650.1:0-5149 GCA_964435055.1 uncultured Polyangium sp.
GTATTTCGATCCCTGATAACTCCATTTGACCGACGCCAGCCCAGCTTCGGCCTCACCGAAAACAGCTCCATACTGTTTTCCCAACGCCTTCAGTTGGTTCTCGACATCTTGAATGGCACGCTCCCGCGCCGTGGTTTGTCGCGGCACCATGCATCTGTCCTTGACGTAGGGTTTTGGATCAGCCTGCCCAAGGAACATTGCCGCTTGACGCAGTTCGTTTTCCTCTTGAAACTTTCGACAACGTTCTGCAAAGAAAAACCGCTCGTCAGGTAGTTCCTCGTCCGACTTTTCTGCAGGCTTTGGCGGCAACGGCTGATATCGCTCGGGACAAACGAGGGTATTGTGCGGGTAGGGCAAACGCTGCACCGACACGGGATCGGCGTCTTGGTTGTGTTCGTAGATGCTCCGCGCCTCGCGCGCAATGCGATCGAATACCTCGGGATGCTCACTCGAGACGACTGCACCCGAGTCCGCATAGACCCAATGCGCGGCATCAGGCTCGACCCCCGGAGGACGCACACAAACTTTTTCCACGCGCGCCTGCGGATATCGCTGTGCAATGGGCGGCGCTGCACAACCCATGTTTGCCAGGGCCATACCCACCACAATCGTCCAGGCAAACGAACGCAAAAGCACGAATACGATCACTAGACACCGTTGCATCGTTCGCCACACGTTCATGTATGCCTCTCCGCAAGGACCACGGCGAGAAGAACAGAATGGCGCGGGCAGAGCAAGGGGATTGGAACAATGGCTGCGAGCCAATCACCCATTGATCCGCCGCGGTGACACGCAGCGTGCGATATCGGTGGGAGCATATCTCGCCCCCAAAGCGACGGCCCCTTTTTGAAGCATGCGACGGGAATCGCGAATGTGCTCGACGGCATCGCGGTCATTGCCGATTTGGTTTTGGGTGTAGTAGGGCAAAAGCTTTTTTCGATTTTAACCAATACCGACAGACCATTCAAACTATCGAGCGGTACGGCAAACGTCATCAAAGAAGCCTCAATGAGCGCAATCGAATTGGCGCAGTAGGAGACCAACGACATGGACGCCGAACGTCAAGCACTCGAAGAAAAGGTTGACGAACTCTGGAACGCGGTCCAGGCGCGCGTGAATACGCAAAAGACGCCGGAGAAAATGGGCGGTCGGCCTGCATTCTATTTGCTTTCGGGCGTGCTTCGTTGCGATGCGTGTAAGGGCCCGCTGACGGTGATCAACGCGAAGCGAG
Source organism: uncultured Polyangium sp. (assembly GCA_964435055.1). GTDB lineage: Bacteria > Myxococcota_A > Polyangia > Polyangiales > Polyangiaceae > Polyangium. Next base: position 1,232 of record CAYSYX010000650.1, read on the forward strand.
GCCAGCAATCGATTAAGGTGTACGCGTGCGCGCGACGTCGGGATCGCGGCGGCACGGTTTGTCCGTCGACATTGCGACGAGATGTCGACGCGCTCGATGGGCTCGTTTTGAACTGGGTTCGCAACAATGTGTTAACCGAGGAATACGTCACCGAGGTGCTCGCGGAAGCTCGTAGGCGCATCGAAGCGCAAGGTTTGTCGAGGGAAGGGGAGACCGAGCCGCTCGAACGATTGGCCAAGAAACTGCGGGCGGAAATCGACAAGTTTGCCGAAATGGCGCTCGAGGCGCCGAGCGATACGCGCGCGGTGTTCTTCGCGAAGGTGAGCGAACGACAGAAGCAGCTTGCGGATGTCGAGGCGCGCATGCGTGCGATGTGCGGGACGTCGACCGCAACAAACGTCGAGTTTGCCGAAGTGGAACGGGAGGCGCGTGAGGGGTTCGCGAAGCCGGGCGAGCTGGTCACGAGCTACCCGGCGGAGATGAAGGTGGTGGTGAGGGTGGTGCTGCACGAGGGCTCAATGGTCAACAAGCTCCGCAGTCTGTCTAATCTGTTTGAGTTTTGAATTGCAGAGCATTGTCACCACGTCGTGTGGTACCGCTCGAATCCATCCCGGAGATTCGCTTGACGACGTTTGGGCTACGAACTACGGTCGCTACAAACTGGAGGATTTGGAGACTTGGACACTTTGGAAGTTTTGCTGGGAGTTGCAGAGACGGGTGTGGGTGAGTTGTCGGAGACCTTTCAACGGTCAAGTCCAATCCTGGTCCGATGCAAGGTTGAAGGAGTTCGCGGATTCGGGACGCTGGACCTTGACGGTTTGGGAGCCGTCTCGACGTTGGTGGGCCCAAATGGCGCCGGGAAAAGCACGCTGCTACGAATTCTCCGCTCCGTTCTACATGCTGCGGCAGCACAGACAATTTGCGACGAGTTCCCGGAAACATTGCCCAATCGAGAAGCATGGGAGCCCTTTACGAATGCTGAATTGGAATTTCGACGACGTCCATCGCCAGCTCCCAACGTTCTGAGGGAGCACTTCAACCCCACCTATTCATCTTGTCGAATCACCGTCATACGCAGAAGTAACATATTTTCGATTACAACTCTTAGCTTGGACGATAAAAGCTTGATGTTCACTGAGCAACAAATCATTTCGCGAAAACAACGGCGTACGGCCGAAGAAGGCGTCAAGCAGCAAGAAGTGAAATTGGCGCAATTGCAACAAACACTCCAAGCGAACCAGAATATGAAGGGAACCTACCAGCCACAAATCGATCAGATTAGCCAGCAAATCGTTCATGAAAAGCAACAAGCGATAAGAAATAGTGTAGTCGTTGCGCGAAGTGCGGATTCAAATAAGGAGATCAAGCTCGAACGTGAGACTGTTGATACGTTTCTTGCCGAACTTGGCTTGCCACAGCCAATCTATGTGGCGGCACGTACATCACCGGAGACCTCAATTCCGGAAATGATAAAGAAACTCATGATTCTAAAAAAAGGACGGGAACGTGATGTTGCGCAATTCCGGCAACACCAGGCTCAGCTTATGCACCTTTTGCAAGCCGATGTTGACGTTTTTGACGAGCAAAACAAAGAACTCTTGCTAGTCAACAGTGTGCCGTGGCGACAGGCTTCGTCCGGTACAGAGATTACACTTTCTTTCTTTTCACTTACAATGCTCAATACTATGAATGGTATCGTGCTCTGGGACGAACCCGAGAATGGCCTTCACCCGACGCGACGCTGCCGCCTTCTAGATTTGATGCAGAATGACGCGCGGCAATACTTCCTGGCGACACACGCGCCCGAGTTCATATCCCTTTCGAACACGAATAACGGCATACCGAATCGAGTTTTCCGCTGCCAATCATTGCATGACGTTGAGAATGACAAAGTACATCTATCTGCAATTCCAATTGCAGATAGACGCGATGCATTTTCGGCGCTTGAAGCACTTGGAATACATCCAGCGCGAACGCTGTTCACCGCAAATGTTGTATTGTGGATTGAAGGACCGACCGAGTTGATCTTTTATCGGCATTGGCGTCGCAAGCGCTTTCTTAAGTCGCAGACATACGAAGGATTTCAGTACACATTCATGCAATATGGTGGAGGCGTCATCGCATGGATCGAGGCAAATGACACCACTGCCTTCAATTCCCTATTTGACTTGCTTAGCCTGTGTCGATATCCAATCATCCTGCTCGATTCCGATCTAAAGGCTCCTCCGAATTCGCAACATCCTCGCGACTACTTGAAGAATGGTGCATCTCGGCTTCTGGATGAGATCGAAGGGCTAAATCGTGAAAGGCCAAATAGCGCTATGCTCCGTTGGACAGGTGGACGAGAAATCGAAAACTACCTACCGCCGCGTGCAATTGCGCATGCGCTGCATACCCTCTGCAAAACAATGGGTGATGAAGAGAAGAACAAACTAGACCTCGAATCGCTTGTCGTCGATCGATATGAAAGTTATGACGATGTTCTACATCGGCATTTTCTAAAGTGCGGTATTGTCGATAAGGACCATCCAGAAAAGCCGAGATGGAGAAGCATTTGGGCAAACAAACCAGAATTTATGCGAGCTGCACTTTCGACACCGAACTTGGAGGAAAAGGAACTTCTCTGGGACGGTGACAAGCTGATCAGTTCAATGGTAAGATTTATCGAGGAGCATTCGTGACGTAGAATCGGTACATGCCGAGCCCGACGTGCGTCAGAATGAACTCGTCCACTCGGTAGATGTGGACATTTTTTGAGGTGATTTCGTGGAAACCAGTGACGGGCATGTGCAATCAGCAGTTGTGCTTGATGCTAACGTTTTACGCAATGAAAGCATCGTCAATGCGTGCATTGAGCGCTTTGAGCGTACGGATGAACCAATCGTCATTCCGGAAATGGCACTATTCGAGTTAACCAAGCATCCCGAACAGTGGGAATATACCTTGAGGCGTTCGCTAATTCTTGTCGCACGATGCCCTCGGGCTGTCGTCCTTGCAAGATCGTCAAAACCGCTTGGGCTCGCCGAGGAGGCTACCGGGGTTTCAACTCGTTCCGTGATAGATGTCGAACGAACTAAGGCATTTCGCGCAATACTCAAGGACGTCGAACTGCAAGATGGCCCGCAATTGCAAAGCATGCTCAATGCAATACGGCAATTTCGGAGTCTCTTTCAGCATGATGGGCATGTAAGAGATAGTCTTGCGGTTATGCAGACATTAAAGGCAAGCGCGGCATCATCATTCCCGCATGAGTTGGTAAAGCGCATCGGCAATGATCTTGAGAAAAAGGATAGGGTTAGTTTTCGAGAGTTTGTCCAAAACAGTCTTCGTTTTGAAATGCTCCGGGATGCTCATGTGAGGCGAGGAGTCGAAGCCAAATTCGCAAACGCTCTCATGGAGGCGCCTTCCGTAACCTATCTCTATGCTCTCGCGATTGGGCTCCTCGGACTGGGCTGGACTTTTACAGGAGGTATCGATACCGCATCTCCCAACCGAACCTCCAACGATGCTCTTGATATTGAATACATGATTCCCGCACTCTGGGCGGGACGATTGATTTCTGCGGACGTGGGTGCTCGAACGCGTTTCGACGATTTCAAGGCTCTAGGTGCAACTTGGTGGCCTCATCATCGAGAATGGTTTGATAGAGCCGTTGCAATGGGTCCGGACGATGCGCTTTCGTGGCTCCGTGGCACATAGGATTTGGCTCATGACGGAGCGCTTGCCGTGGTCCATGCGCGACCCTCGCGATGAGCTTGCTCTCGTTGGCATGTCAACTTCCCACCACGCTCCCCGCCAAACTATACTCCCGGCGAGCCATTCGCCATGACAACCCCTCGCGCCGCCATCTACGCCCGCCGGTCCACCGACGAACACCAAGTCGAAAGCCTCGACACGCAATTCGATAATGCCCGACGA
>CAYSYX010000651.1:0-5135 GCA_964435055.1 uncultured Polyangium sp.
GAAGGTGCAGCGGGCAATGACCATTCGACGAAGCGGGCGCGCCCGAGCAGGTCGCAAGTGGCTGATGGGCCACGCCGTGCGTGATGTGACGGAAAAGCATTATACGGTGCGGGAGGCTATTGCTCCTTGCGAGTGACGCGCATCCTTGTCGTTCGGTCCACGGGGCAGAGATTGCTGGCGAAACGGAGCCAATTGTTCTATCGTCAGCCTCCTCGATGAATGAAAACTCGCTCCTGGCAGATTCTGCGCTCCGGTTATTGGAAGAAGGCCACAACGTTGTCGCCGTGCTGTCGTTATTCGAAAAGCATGGAGGCAATGGCGCCATTCCCATGATTCAAGCCCTCCGGCAGGTCGTTCCTGTCGGGTTGTCGGAGGCTGCGGCGATCGTGGATTCTTATCGGAACAATGATCCACGTATAGCGCAGCTCAATCACGCGCGCCTGCTTTTGCTTGCTCATCCCGGCGTACGCGAAGGGTGGAATGGGGACGGGCAGCGGATGTACAGGTTTTTCCGCTCGGCGGTGATGGATGGATACGATGCTTTGACCATCGTGCCCATGGGGAAAAACCAATATGGAAATTCGTTCCATTTCTGGTGGCGCCCTGAGGCCGGCGGGAGCGAGGAAGATCCTCTCTTCGGCTCGATTTCAGGGAGCGAAGCGACAATCGAATCGCTCGGCGAGGCGCTTCGGTGCATTGTGGCGCATGATTCCGTCTTCGCACGTCACGTTGAGATTGTCTGCATCTCGGCAGACAGGATCTGTTGTCGATTTCACCTGCATGTGCCGTCCTCTGTGCCAACGTGACGCGACATTCCGCTCGCTCGAGGGAGCGGCTCAATTGAAGTTGCTTCAAGCACTCGAAGCTGACCGCGGCGACCTCATTCGATAGAGATGCGCACCAGCACCGCTGCGATATTGTCGGCTCCTCCAGCCTCGAGCGCTGCGTCGAGGAGCGTCTTCGCAATCTCGGCGAGGTTGATGCGCGCGCGGACGATACCCGTGATCGCGTCGTCGTCGATCATGCCGTGGATGCCATCCGTGCAGAGCAGGTACAGATCGCCATGACGGGCGCGCTCATGGTGCAGCTCGACCTCGACCTCATCGCGCATGCCGAGCACGCGGGTGATGACGTTCTTCGGAACCTCTGCGATCTCCTTGTCGGTGGCGTCGGGCATATATTTACGATAATCGTTCACGAGGGAGTGGTCCCGGGTGAGCTGCTCGAGCTTTGGCGCGCGGTAGCGGTAGACGCGGCAGTCGCCGACGTGCGCGATGAACACCGCCTCGCCCTCGACCGAGATCGCGGCTATCGCCGCCCCGATTCCCGTGTAATAGTTCGAGCTTTTCGATTTCTCGACGACGCGCCTGTTGGCGAGCCGCACCGCCGCCCCGAGGCGTTCGAGGCCGCGCCGGCCTCCGCTCGTGCGGTAGCCACCTGGAGGCGGCTCCGCGCAAAACGCTTCGTGAACGGCCGTAAGCGCCACTTTCGTCGCGACGTCGCCACCATGGCAGCCGCCCATACCATCGCAGACGGCGAACAAGCCGTCTGCCGTCCACGAGCCGAAGCCGTCCTCATTATGCTGACGCTGCCGCCCGACGTCCGTGAATCCATAAGCGCATACCGCAATCATCGATTGACGATAACAGCATCGAACGACGGTACGTAGGAAAATCACAGCCCGGCACAATTGCCTTCACGAAGACCATTGTTTCAGCGCGGTGACATTCCATAAACCCACACTGCCGGACATTGCTTGACATGCTCGCCAATGAGCGCTTCCGCGATATCGAGAATTTCATTCCAATCGAGCTGTGGATAACCCGCACGATAGGCTAGTACCTCCCCGCAGGAATTTTGACCGGTTAGTTCAGGGCTCGCGCAGGGGCGGAAGCGCTTCGGGTGGAACCAATACTTCAATGCTTCGTGCCTGACCAGGCTGCCGGCGGATGAGCCCTTTGCTCTCCAATTCCACAACCATGCGATGGACGCTGGGAGGTGTGACCCGGAAAAACACCTGCATGTCCGTCTCCGCGGGAGATCTTCGATTCAGAAGGCGGTAGGTGTAGATGTAAGCGAGGTATTGGCCCTGTTTTTCCGTGAATTGAGGTGGCATTTGTCTTAACAAACCATTTCGTTGTGGTTACATCCTCGCGTACGTGAGGATCCAATGAATGTGCAGTGGGTAGTCGAATTGACGGACGATGAACGAGCCACGTTGCGCCAATTGGTCAAAGGTGGTAGCACGAAAGTGCGTAAGATCAAGCGGGCGCAGATTATATTGGCCGCCGACAAGGGAGAAAGCGACGCCGATATTGCTCGAAACGTCGGCGTCGGAGTTTCGACGGTTTATCGCGTAAAACGTGCCTTCGTTGAGGAAGGGTTGGAAAAATCGCTCGAAGAAGAGTCTCGTCCGGGGGGTGCACGTAAACTGACCGGCAATGAGGAGGCTCTATTGATTGCCACTGCTTGCTCCAACCCGCCACCGGGCTGTTGCCGCTGGACATTGGAGCTTCTGGCAGGCGAAATGGTACGATTAACGGATCACGCATCCATTTCGACTGACACCGTGCGTCGCCGATTGGATGAAAATGAGCTCAAACCTTGGCAAAAGAAAATGTGGTGCATTCCCGATGTCGACGGCGAATTCGTCGCGCGAATGGAAGACGTGCTCGACTTGTATACGCAAACGCCCGATCCCAACAAACCAGTCGTTTGCTTTGACGAATCGCCCATCCAATTGATCGGGGAAACTCGAGAGCCGATTGCCCCGAAGCCGGGACAGCCGGCTCGCATCGATTATGAATATCGACGCAACGGAACCGCGAATCTATTCGTTTTTACCGATGCCCACGCGCCATGGCGCCATGTAAAAGTTACGGACCATCGCAATTCCATGGACTTTGCCGAATGCATGCGAGAACTCGTCGATGTGCATTATCCACATGCGCCAATCATTCGTGTCGTCCTCGACAACCTCTCAACCCATCGCCTCGCGGCGCTCTATCAAGCATTTTCGCCGGGTGAAGCGCGACGTATCGCGCGTCGGCTCGAGCTGCATCATACGCCGAAACATGCCAGTTGGCTCAACATGGTCGAGATCGAAATCGGCGTGCTCAAGCGGCAATGTCTCGATCGACGCATCGGCGACCGCGCCACGCTCGAGAGTGAAATCGCTGCTTGGCAAGTCAAACGCAATGCATCCGGCGCGAAAATAGACTGGATGTTTGACGTGGCCCGCGCTCGTCAGAAATTGCAGCACGCATACCCCAAACTGGTACCCGTCGCACAAGAGGATGCCACGCTCGTGGCTGCCGAGTGAACCCGTCAAAATCCCTGCGGGGAGGTACTAGGTGAGCTCCCAGCGCCGTTACAACCAGCGCATGCGCAGCCGGAACATTGTATCCGGCAGCATAAAGTGGATTGAGTTCCAGCACCACGGGTTCGCCTCCGCGCACGAAGGCAATATCCGCAACGTAATTGGGGGGGAAATTGGCGGCAAGCAGCAAGGGCGCGAGCGATTGCACGGCGCACTCCACGATTGCGCGTCGATCCGCAAGTGCATTTTCGAGAATGCGGCGAGGCTCGTCCGCCAAAACCGCGAAGGGGCCATGATAACTGGCCATGAGCAACCGGCCGTCAAGAACGGTGAGTCGCACCTCGAAGGGGACTCGGATATTGTCACGTGCACCTGCATTCCCGGGGATTTCAATGCGTTCGAGGTCCAAATGCTCGCGTAATGCAAGGCCGCCCAATTCGAGAGAGACGCGTAGACGACGGATCACTTCGAATACTGTGGCCTCGATATCTGTTTGATTGTTTCCAAAATAATGCTCGGGATTGGCTGATTTTACCGAGGAATAAAACCCACGCACGAAAACGCCATCGTGTGGATTGATGCCCGCGTCGAAGAGGGCGTTGTAAATCGCGTCGGTCAACGAATTTCGTACGGCTGCGGATGAATCGATCGCCGCGGCCCGCGCGTCATCGATGGGCAGAAATGCCGTGCGCGGCGTAGGAATGCCCGCTTCCACGAGAACGGGATAGGAGCATTCGAGCCCGACGACGCGCTCGATATCATCCGGATGATCCAGAACGGTTGCCGGAGACGCGGCGGCAGCACGCGTGAATACCGTCTTGTAGTCGTCACGAGGTAGCATTGGCAAGTCGATCCAGCACACGCTCCCACGCAAGTCCTCCGAGGCTGCTTCCAGCGCGCGGGCGTTGCGGATACTGAGGTTCCACGTGCACACGCGTGAAAGATGTTTCCAGAATTCGTGGCGGCGCCTGATCATGGCCACGTTGCGGACGTCGGCGTGTTCGTCAAAGGCGCGGCTGAAGTCGGAAAGCAAAACAATGCGCGACACATGCCCAGCATTGCACGATCCAACCGCGTTGGCGATATCGTTTGCAAGGCATCGAGTTTGGTTGACTTCCACCCGTCCAGCGCTTACGGTGCGCCCGTGCGCTGGTTCATAGCTGCTGCGATGCTGGTCTTGGGGTCGGGGTGTCATTCGTCGTCTGGCTACCCATCGAATGCCGATTACGCGCTGCCCCGTTCGGTAAGGTTGACCTTACATGGCGTGACGATTGCCATGGGCAAATACGACGGCACGGCGTGGGACGGTCCCGGACGAATTGCGCCGGGGCAAGCACAGAAGCTTTCAATCGCGCTTGGAACGCCAAACCCGTATGCGCAGGTCATTGCCATTTTGAGTGATCCCGTCAATCAAGCATTGGCCAAACCGGAAGTATTGGGGCGCGCGATGCTCGTCAGGGCGACCGGTTTCGATTCGTCCATCGCACTCAAAGCGCCGCGTGATACGTTTACTCCGCAATTCGCGGGTCCCCCGTCGTGGGGTGGAATTCCGTTGGATGGCACGGTTCGATTGAGCGTTGAATTGTCGGACGACGACGTACTTTTTCCCGACCCAATGGGCAGTTTTCAGCTAAATACCGCAGACCTGGTGTATGCGCTCCGGGCGCAGAACATCGTGAACGTGCGCGTCGATGGCCAAACCAATCGGCAAATCTTGTTCGCGGCGATATCCGCCATGCCAGAATGACAAACCAATTCAGTATCGGGCGGGGCACGACGAGCATTGCGTCGCGCCCTAGATTCTCGAAAATGACGA
>CAYSYX010000652.1:0-5131 GCA_964435055.1 uncultured Polyangium sp.
CGCCGCCGAGTGACAACCGGACAAACTTGCGTCCCGTCGCCCGCGCGATGCTCTTGGCCAAACTCGTCTTACCGACGCCGGGCGGCCCCACGAAACAAAGCACCGGGCCTTTGAGCTTCTTCGTCAACGCTTGCACCGCGAGGTACTCGAGGATGCGTTCTTTGATCTTTTTGAGCCCGTAATGATCTTCGTCGAGCACGCGCTCGGCCTCGACGAGGTCGTGCTGCTCTTCGATCTTCTCGTACCAAGGCAGGTCGAGGATCCAGTCGATGTAGTTGCGTACGACGGTCGCTTCCGCGCTCGTCGGATGCATCATCTTGAGCTTCTTGAGTTCCTTCTTGACCTTCGAAGTGGCCTCTTTGCTCATCTTCTTGGTCTTGAGCGCGTCTTCGACTTCCTGAATCTCGTTCTTGAACTCGTCGCGCTCGCCGCCACCCAACTCCTTCTGGATCGCCTGCATTTGCTCGTTCAGGTAGTACTCCTTCTGGGTCTTCTCCATCTGCTTCTTGACCCGCGAACGGATCTTCTTTTCGACCTGAAGGATTTCGATCTCGGACTGCATGAGCTCGATGAGCCGTTCGAGACGCTGTTTTGCGTCGGGCATTTCGAGCAGTCCTTGCCGATCGACGAGCTTGATCGTGGGCAAGTTGGAGATGATCGAGTCGGACAAACGCCCCGGATCGTCGATGGCTTGCACGGCCATGAGGACCTCGGGTTGCACCTTCTTGTTGAGCTTGACGTAGACTTCGAAGGTGCCCTGGACGCTGCGCATCAAGGCTTCGATTTCGACGCTGGAGGCGCTTTTTTCGGGAATTTCTTCGTATTCGACCAAGAAAAACGGTTCGGACTGGACAAACTTCGTGATCCTTGCGCGCTTCTTGCCTTCGATGAGGACCTTGACGGTTCCATCGGGCAAACGGAGCAGCTGCATGATTGTCCCGACGGACCCGACGGAAAAGATGTCCTCGGAGACGGGTTCGTTTGTCTTGGCATTACGCTGTGCGGACAGGAAAATTTCCTTTCCGCGATTCATGGCCTCGTCGAGCGCGGCGATGGACCGTTCGCGCCCGACGAAGAGCTGCGAGACCATGGATGGAAAGACGATGATGTCTCGAAGGGGCAAAAGAGGAGAAATCCCGCGATCAGGAGCGGCTTTGCCACGATCGTTGTCGTTCTTGAAGAACATCCCGACGTCTTTCTAGGCCCGAACGATTCGAGCCGTGGAAGGTGACTGTGTGGGCGCCCGGCGCCCATTGAAACTGGAAGATGCGTCGATGCAGGAATGAACGCTAGGCGAGTTCGGCTTCTTTCGCGTAGACGATCAACGGCGGGTCGTGCTTCACGATCACGTCCTCACTGACGACGACTTCCTTGACCCCCGCCCGTGAAGGCACGTCGTACATGATGTCGAGCATCGCGGATTCGAGAATCGCGCGAAGACCTCGAGCCCCGCTGTTGCGTTCGAGCGCCAAGCGAGCCACCGCAGTGAGCGCCCCCTTGGTGAACTTGAGCTTGACGCCGTCCATGTCGAGCAGGCGTTGATACTGCTTGACCAAGCTGTTTCGCGGCTTCGTCAGAATGTCGATCAAGGCTTCTTCATTGAGCTCGTGCAAGGTCGCAATGACCGGCAAACGGCCGATGAATTCCGGAATCAAACCGAACTTGAGCAAGTCCTCGGGCTGCACCTGCGAGAGCACATCGCCGAGTTTGAATTCCTTCTTCGACTTGATGTCCGCACCAAAACCAAGCGTGTTCTGACCGATTCGACGCTGAATGATGTGATCGAGTCCGACGAACGCTCCGCCGCAAATGAACAAGATGTTTGTCGTATCAATCTGCAGGAAATCCTGTTGCGGATGCTTGCGCCCGCCCTTCGGAGGCACGTTCGCCACCGTGCCTTCGATGATCTTCAAGAGCGCCTGCTGAACACCTTCGCCCGATACGTCGCGCGTGATGCTGGGATTGTCACTCTTGCGGCTGATCTTGTCGATTTCGTCGACGTACACGATGCCGCGTTGCGCTCGCTCGACGTCGTGATCGGCGTTCTGCAACAGCTGCACGATGATGTTCTCGACGTCCTCACCGACATAACCGGCCTCGGTGAGCGTCGTGGCGTCGGCGATGGCAAACGGGACGTTGATGATTTTCGCCAGCGTCTGCGCGAGCAGGGTTTTTCCGGAACCCGTCGGGCCTAGAAGCAAAATGTTCGACTTCTGAAGCTCGACATCATCCGAATGAACGCGACTGTCGATGCGCTTGTAATGGTTGTGCACGGCAACGGCGAGGACCTTCTTCGCCCGGTGTTGCCCCACGACATACTCGTCAAGGATGCCCTTGATGTCCGAAGGCTTGGGAATCGGCGCCGAACCCGAATACGGTTCGTCTTTCTCAACCTCCTCGGCAATGATGTCGTTACACAGCCCGATGCACTCGTCGCAGATGTAAACCGTTGGACCAGCAATGAGTTTCTTCACTTCTTTCTGCGATTTGCCGCAGAAAGAGCAGCTGAGATTGCCGTTCGAGTGTTCGTCGCGCCTTCGATCCACTTCGGTCCTCTAACCTCTCCCACCTCGTTGATACACGAGGGGTTTTGATCGATCGTCATGCCATAACGATCGGTTCATGATCCGCGTTCACACTTGAAATGCAGGGCATTTCGAGCTGTTTGCGGTGAACGGATTCTAATTTCTCACACCCTGACTCGCAAGTTCACACACGTGTTCTCGCAAGGTCTTCCGTCGTCAGTGACTCACGACGAATGACGACGCCGCTCAACCCGATGTTTGGGTCTTGATTCGCTTCGGCAAGACCTCGTCGATGAGGCCGTACTCTTTGGCTTGCGATGCGCTCAAGTAGAAGTCGCGCTCGATGTCCTTGGCCAGCTCGTCGCGCTGTTTGCCCGTCGCATCCACGAGGATGTCGATGAGCGTTTCCTTCATTTTCTTGATTTCGCGCGCCTGGATTTCAATGTCCGTGGCTTGACCACGCGCACCACCGAGCGGTTGATGGATCATCATCCGCGCGTGTGGCAGGGCAAACCTTCGTCCCTTGTGTCCCGCAGCAAGAAGCACCGCGCCCATCGATGCGGCTTGACCGATGCACATCGTCGAAACGGGGCATCGGACGTACTGCATCGTGTCGTACATGGCGAGGCCCGAGGTGACGATGCCGCCGGGGCTGTTGACGTAGACCTGAATGTCCTTGTCCGGGTCTTCGCTCTCGAGAAACAAGAACTGCGCGATGACGGCGTTCGCGACGAAATCGTCGATCTCCGTGCCGATGAAGACGATGCGATCCTTGAGCAAACGGCTGAAAATATTCCACTCGCGTTCGCCACGATGCGTGACTTCCGTCACCGTGGGCAGGATATACGCCTGCTCGCGGAGGTTTGACATGACAGACGATTGTTCGCGCTCCACGAACGAGTGCTCTCGCTCGAGAAATTCCATGGCCTGTTTGCGTGTCTCGACTCGTCGGATCATTCAGGGGCTCCGCTATGGTTTGGCAGATAGTGTCGAATGGCCCTAGTCCTGATCCAGATGGGGGCCGACCGCAAGTCTAGAAGGGGCCATTGTTGTGAAGAAATGTGGCGACCAGGCGTGCGTGCAAGGAGCAGCAAAACGGGCTGATGCATGAAGCATCGAGCGTGCGGAACGATACGTGCGCGGAAAGTGCCCGTAGACGCACACGCTTCGCAAGTGATCGCAAACGCGTGCGCGTGAGGCGCAATGAAGAGGTGATGACGACGATCAGGCCGTCTTGATGTTCGCGGCGGCTTCGATGATGTCGAGGATCTTGTCCTCGAGGATCATGCCGATGAGCATTTCTTGCTTCTGTTTGTCGCGATATTCCGCCTTGACCTTCGCGACGTTCTTGCCCGTCTGCTCGGCAAGCTCGACGTAACCACGCTCGATGTCCTCTTGCGTGACCTGGACCTTCTTGTCCTTGGCGATTTCCGCCATGAGCAAGCCGGCTCGAACCTTGGTCTCCGCATCGGCACGAACACGCGCACGAATGTCCGCGTTCATCTCGATGCGTTGACCTTGACGACGCGCCGCCGCGATGAGCTCACGCTCGCTGAGCTGCGCTTGCTGTTCGACGAGCGACGACGGAACGGGGATCGGGTTTGCCTTGCACAACTCGTACACGAGCTGCTCGGCAACGACGTCGGTCGCCTTCTGGTTGACCTCTTTTTCAATCCGTGCGGAGAGCGCGGAGCGCATCGCTTCGAGATTGTCGTGGCCACAATCCTTGGCAAATTCGTCGTCGATTTCAGGGAAATGACGTTCGCGGGTTTCTTTGAGCGTCACGTGGAACGTGCCGGTTTTTCCGCGGAAACTTTCGTTCGTGTGGCGATCGGAGAAGGCGACTTCGGCGTCCTTCGTTTCGCCCACGTTCATGCCCGTCAGGACATTCTCGATCTCTTTGAAGATCTGCCCCGAACCGAGCTCGGTTTCGATCTCCTGCTCCTTCGTCTCGCGCGCAACGCCTTCGACGTCGAGCGTGAAGCCGATGCGCACGACGTCGCCGGCTTTCGCAGCTCGTTCAGGCTCGGGCACGGAGAGCGTCGCGTGTTCGCGGCGCAGGCGTGAGATCTCGGCATCGATCATGTCGGCCGTGACTTCGGTCTTGGGCTTGTTGACTTCGAGTCCTTCCCACTTGACCTCAGTGATCTCAGGGCGCACTTCGACGCGCGCTTTGTAGGTGAACGGTTCTTCCGGGCGTAACTCGACAGGCGCGATTTCGGGCTGCGACAACGCCTGAACTTGTTGTGACGCGAGAGCTTTGTTCAACGTCGCATCGACGAGTTTTCGTGCGACATCGGCGTGAATGCTGCCCGAGTACAAATGGGCGAGCACTTGCCGCGGCGCTTTGCCGGGCCGATATCCACGCACTCGAGCGTTGCGTTGAAGGTTCGCGTATGCCTTGTCGATCTCGGTCCGCACCTGCAGGGCGGGAATTTGGACGTTGAGTTCGACGAGAACCGGAGAGAGCTTTTCGACGGTGACTTGCATGGGCGTCCGTTTTGGAGGCTGCCGAATGCCATGCGCGCCGCAGGGGGTCAAGCCGGGGCGTAGGAAATGAAAAAAAAGAGCCCCAACGGAGAGGCGCCGTTGGGGCTCAGTCGGGG
>CAYSYX010000653.1:0-4018 GCA_964435055.1 uncultured Polyangium sp.
CGCTTCGTCCGCTTTGCCTTGAGCCAGCAAGCAGCGCCCCATTTCAACGCGCGCTCCCGCCGATTTCGGCGCCTGCTCCGCATACGCACGCGCGGCCTCGAGCGCCTCGCCCGCCTGCCCGAGATCACGCATGCAGGCGAATTTCGCCAATTCCGCCCGCTCGCTCGCCGAAGCATCCGGCGACGACTTCAAGATGCGCTCCGCCGCCGCTCGCACCACTTTCGGGCGGTTCTCACGCTCGTGATACGCGAGTTGTTCCAAGTAATAAGGGACATCCCGAGGTTCGGCATCCCAAACGCTCGTCAGGTATTCGTCGACCGAATCCGAACGCACGTACGTGAGCGATGCGGCGTCACGCGGATTTTCATACACGGGCACCAAGACGCCAATCGACACCAACGCTTCGAGCGCCGGTTGGCAATCGGGCTTGGCTTCGAGCGCCAGGACAAACTCGTTTGTCGCTTCGTCCTTGTTGCCCATCGTGACGTGAAGCTGTCCGAGCCCCACGTGATAATCGGCATCGCCTTCGAATGTTTTGCGAATTTGACCGAAAATCTTCAGCGCCCCGGCGTAATCACGCAAGTTGACGAGCGCTGCGCCAAGATTGAGTCGCGAAGAGTGATCATCAGGATCCATCGACGCAATCCGCTTGAGCGCCGAGGCGGCCTTTTCATAGTCCTGCTCCTGAAACCCCTTCTGAGCACGCTCGAGAAGCGGAGCCTTGTCGAGAAAAACCTCGAGCGACCCCACGAGCTGGCTGTTTTTCTTTCGCCAATTGCCATCCATGCCCATCGGCGAATCGTTCAAGAAGGACTTGATCCACTTGCGCGCGTTGTCGATGGAAAGGCCTTTGTCCGCCAGCCCCTCGAACTCGCTTTTGGGAATCGGCAATTGCGCGGGCATACCCTGCCGACGCGACATTTTCGCATCGAGTGCGATGACGACCCATTCTTCTTGTTTGCCTTTGCTCATCGCGTCCACGGTAGCTGTGCCCCGGCGACGAAATCAAGGCCGAAACTCGAACGACCGGATCAACCGAAGCCAATCCAGAGCACGATCAAAATCAATACGACGAGCGCTCCGGCGATGCCGAGCGCAACAGGCAAAGGCAAGCCGCCGATGGTCGGACGCAACGCTTTCTCCGTGCCGTCCGAATCACTCGAACCGCGACCCAATGCATGACGCTCGCCCTCGGGTCGCATGGCCCCCGTCGGCAACGTTCGAGGTCCCATACTTGGAACCGGAGGCGCCGAAGGAATCGCCAACACGGGCGTCAATCGAGGCATTTGCGGCGGTGCGGGCGAAGGTGTCGCCGTCGCGGAAACGGCGACGACCGGAACGGCCGGAGCCGCCGAAGGCGCCGGAGGCGGCGTGCTCGCGCTGGTCGATGGAGCTCCATCGTTTGCCCGCGCGCTTCGCTCCAACGCGAGTGCCGTCTCGAGCTTACGTTGCGCTTCGGCGTAACCGATGGTTTGTCCCAGCCGCAGAGCATCCGAAGCCATCGTCGCCGCTTCGCCGATCGCTTTGGCCAACGCAGCTTTTCGTTCCGCACGCGCGTAAGCCGCCTTGACCTCTTCCCCCAAACGCACGGCCTCGATCGACAAACGCTCGGCCTCGGTACGCAACCGCTCTTCCGCTGCGGAGTCCGATCCGGGCGGAGGCGCCGAGCCTGCACTACGCGTGGTTTGCGGACCGGGAGGTGGATCCGAAGGACGCGTTTGTCCTTCTCGTACCTTGCGCATCAAGTCGCCGAGCGGCGCCGTCGCGTCTTCGAGACCTTCTTCGGCCGCTTTCTTCTCGCGAAGCGCGGCATCGACCGTCGACGAACCATCCTTCGTCGTTTGTTCATCGAGCGGATCGGGGCGCACGGCTTGCGCGGCAATTGCTTTGGGATCAAAAGGTTTTCCCGCGCGCTGCGCTTGCCGCAACATCGCGATCTGCTCGGGAGCTCCTTTGATCAGCGTCGGCAGTTCTTCTCCCCAATCACCTTCCGATGCGTCGGGAACGTTGACCTCGGAAATACGCGGCGCTCCCGCATAATTCGGGATCTTCGCCAACGCGCCTTTCCCCTCGGCGGCGGTGACTTCATCCGCGGACGGTTTGGGCGGAGCGATCTTGGGAATGACCGGACGCGCCGGAACTGGAACGGCTTTCGGTACGGCAGGAACAGGCGCAACACGCGCGGTATTTGGTGACGATTCACCTGGAGGAGGCGGCGACGTCTTCAGGGTCGGCAGCGACGGACCCGGCAACGAACCCAAGAGTTTTCCGTTGGGATCATTCGGGTTTGACGTCGTCGCCCGCTCGAACCACGACATCTGCCGCATCGAGTTTCGCCGGACGAACCTCCCCAACGCCTCTTCGTTGTCGTCCATGTACCCGTGCGCGGACAACCAATCGTCGAAGCGGGCGCGAATCTCCGCCACCGTTTGAAAACGTTTCTTCGGATCTTTCTCGAGGCACTTTTTGACGATCTCGACGAGCTCTCCGTGGATCTTCGGCCGCAGCTTGAACAGATCCGCCGGCGGCGCAGTCATGAGCATCTGCGCAAGCTCCATGTCGTTCGCGCCGATCCAAGGTCGTCGCCCCGCGAACAACTCGAACATCGTCACGCCGAGCGAAAAAATATCGGCCCGCGCATCGACCTCTTTGCCGAGCGCCTGCTCGGGCGAGATGTACTCGAGCTGTCCCTTGATCATGCCCGTCATCGTTTTCGTCAGGCGCTGTTTCGCCTTGGCCAAACCGAAGTCGGCAATCTTCACGTCGCCTTGGAACGAACACAGAATGTTGCCGGGCGTCAGATCGCGATGCACCAAATTGAGCGGCTCGCCGGCCGGAGATTTCAACGCGTGCGCTTTCTCCAAACCACGACAAATCTGCCGCAAAATGAAGACGACCATGCGCTCGGTAAAAGCTTCGCCCGTGTCGAAAATCGTCTTCATGAGTCGGGCGAGTGAAACGCCCTGCACGAGCTCGACCGCGAGATACAAACCGCGATCATCACTTCCCCACCCCACGACTTCGACGACGTTCGGATGTCGCAGCGCCCCGGTCAGCCACATCTCGTCGCGGAACTGATCGACGAACGCGGGATCGTTGGCGACATGCGGATGCAGCCGTTTGACCGCGACGAGCCGCCCTTCCGCAGGACCCGACGACACACGACACAACTCCACCATCGCCGTTTCGCCGTCTGCGATCTCGGCGAGAACTTTGAACGTGAGCGCTGTGGGATCTTGCCGTGCGGGCATTCGTTCCGTTTAGAAATTCGGTTGGCGCACCGCCGCGATGGCTTGAGGCACGCCACCAATGTCGGCTTTGAGGTGAATGTCGAGATGATCGTCCTTGGTCTTGATCGCTCGAATGCCAACGATGGGCAACAGCACCGGTAGGTAACGACGAACCATCGGATTGTCGGCGAGTTTCGGCAACTTCATCAGATCGAGCACGATGCGATCGTCTTTTGCATCGACGAGCATCGGAGGACGCTTGGGCATGAAGGCCACGAGGTTACCGGGTTTGGAAAGGTCAAGCGCCCCGGACTTCAACAACCCCGCGAGCGGCGATGCCGAATCACCGAGCACCGTCAGCGACAAACCTTCGATACGCAGACCGATGCGCATCTCGGACATCGTGATCCCAATCTCCTCGACGTGAATCACGAGCGTCGCTCGCACGGGCGTACCCATGGCGTCGACCGTCGCCGTCAATCGAATTCCCGGAGGAGCAGCTTCGATGCTGATGTCCTTCGGAGCTTTCTTGCCCGCGGGAACGAACTCGCGAGCAAGGTACCGCAGGGCGTCCATCGGAACGCCCACACGCAAACGAGCGGCACCGCGAAGCGCACGAACGATCTCCTCGGGATGGTCCTTGAGGTAGTTGCCGGCGACGCGAGCGAGAACGCGGGGATCAGGCTTGGGCATACGTTGGGAATAGAACCTTCGCAGACATACGGGCGCGGGCGCAAGCGTCCCGAGATCCAGTGGAAAAGACGCAGGAAAAACAAGCTTTCGAGCTG
>CAYSYX010000653.1:4028-5127 GCA_964435055.1 uncultured Polyangium sp.
GTCGGACGCCTCACGGCCAACCGCCCCCGCCGACGTGTGCGAGTGAAGTCGCCAAAGGATGAAACACCTGGAACGGCCTTGGGAACGTCTGCGAAATGCACGAATTCTTCGGCTCGCGAAGCAAGTGCTCGCGGTCTGTTTTCGCTATGCTGCGGCCCGTGGCGCAGCCCATCGACACAGTCCCTGAAGATCCCGCGCCGCCTCCGAAACGCGGGCGAGTGCGAAGAACCTTTGGAACCATCCTCGCCACCCTCGGACTGACCACCGTCTTCGCTTGTTCCGTCCTCGTCTCCGTCGGGCTGCACCTGAACCTTCCACCGCTGCGACGTATCGTCAGATTTCACGTCAATCGCGTCCTCGCAACGGCCCTCGAAGGCAAACTCATCGTCGAAGATTTTGATCGTTTGAGCCTCGACGGCATCGAGATTCAATCGTTTGTCGCGCTTGATCCCTTTGGACGTCAAACGGTTCATGCCACGGGGATCAAGGCTCGAGTCGACGTTCGCTCGCTCGTTCGCGAAGCGATTCGCGGCAACTTCCTGCTCTCCATCCCGTACGTGCAAATCGCCGATGCCGAGGTCCAAATCGATCGTGGCGAAGATGGCCGTATCGGGATCGAGAGAACGTTCATTCCCAAAGTAATCAAGCGACCCACGACGAGCGCGAAGCCGACGACCAAGAAAAAAACCACGGCGGCGATCCTGCTCGATCACATCGAGATCGGGCATGCATCGGCTCGCGGCAACATCACGGCTCCACGCAACCTCGATGCCGAAGTCATGCGCCTCGTGGCGAAGCTCCACATCGATCAGGACAAATTCCGCCTGGATGTCGAACCGACGAGCGCTCGTGACAGAGGCCTGTCGCCCGTCGAAATCAGCGGCAGCGGCGACTACCACCTGCACATCGATTTCCCCGACGCCGTCCCGGACAAACCGTACGTCGTCGTCCCGCGCCTGTGGACGGACTTCAGCGGCCGCGCGGGAAACGTAGAAATTCAGGGGCACTTCGGACTCGACGGAAAAACCGTTTCCGCAACGGTTGCTCTGCCCCGCATCGAACCCGCGGACGTCAAGAAGATCGTCCCGGGCTTGCTGAT
>CAYSYX010000654.1:0-5097 GCA_964435055.1 uncultured Polyangium sp.
GATGTTCAGCCGCGCCGGGAGCTCGACATCGCGCAGATCCCGGCGCTCGACGCGGTATTTATCAGCCATGCGCACCTCGACCATTTCGATCTCCATTCGCTGGCTCTTTTGCCGCGCGAATTGCCCATCCACTGCGCAGCCGATCCGCTGCTTATCGGCTGCCTTGATGGTCTCGGTTTTTCCACGATTCTGCCGCTTCGCAATTTCGTGCCCATCATGATTGGGACCATGGAAATAGTACCCACTCCGGGCGCACCGGGCACGACCGAACACGGGTTTGTTGTTCGTGAAAAGGATGCCGTCACGTGGAACCTCGTCGATACGTTCCCCACGCCGGCCACCATTGCCGAGGTACGGCGGCGCCATCCGGAAATTCATCTCGCAATCGTTCCGTGGCAGCCCCTCCAAGATCGAGATGTGCTCATTGGCGGTTCACGCGGATTCCCGTATGAGATGTACGCGGCATTGGTGGCCAATGTGCTCCGAATCGATGCTCGGTACCTCGTACCTGGTGCTTGTGGTTTTCGAGCGATCGGGCCCAACGCTTGGATGAACCGGGTGTTGTTCCCGGTGACGAGACCGCGATTCGTGGAAGACATCACGCGCGCGAATGCAGCCTGGAATTCGCGCGTTCTCGAAATGGATCCTGGGGACCGGATCCTATTGACTCAAGAGGTCTGCTGTTCCCAGAAAAACCAAGTCGAATACTGCAAAGCCGAGCCTTATGGCTGGGAAGAGATTTCTTTTCGACCTCACGAAGCTGGGCGCCTGGTGGCGGAACATCGCGGAGCACTCTTTTCCGTCGAAGCCAGCCAGCCGTTCGCCCGCGCGTTTTTCGAGGAACACTTGCCCCGGCTCATCGACGAGGAGTGCGTATTGTTCGACGAGCACCGGCGTTACGGCGTGCGCCACGAATTCGAAGTCGTATTCGCCGACGAGCGACGCGCGTGGACCCTCGATTTTTCGCGCGATAGATGTGCGGTGACGCCTGGGCGATGTGCCACCACCGACGCGTCCACCATTGTTACAGCCAGCCTCCTGACGGGCCTCGTTGCGGAGACGATATCGTGGGACTTCGCTGAATTCAGTGGCGACTATCGCCATCATAATCGTTGTTATTCCGTGGATGCATGTGGCGTGCACGCGCCACACGCGGCACGGCTCCCAGATCCCCTGCGCGTCGTGTTCGGGGCACGGTCGATGCGTGAGAAATGCTATGCAGCGCAGGTCGAACGCCTGGTCGCTGCCAGCAAATAAAGCCCCAAAAGCTCGCTCGAGAAATAGCTCGGGCGTGTGTGGAGGTAGAATCATGTTCGATGAAAAGGCCAAGAGAGAGTTGCTCAATTCATTGGGTGCCAGCGCGGCGGCTGCGTCGGCGGCTGTTTCGGCATCCGTGGGTGCAATCACCAGCATGCTTGCGTCAGACTCGAAGCCTGCCGTGAGGGCGAAGACGGATCCGCGCAGCCCCATGACGTTCAAGCTCCCGGAGCGGTTGGGCGAGAAGCAAATGCTTCAGCTCCGTGTGGTTCCGGATACGAATGGGTTGCGGGTCGTCGATCCCCGAATCAGCGGGAACGCTGAAAGCGCGGCGGAATTTGGAGCGCGTCAGGACGGCGGCCTGAACCTGGCCGTCGTTCGCGAAGGCGAACTGCTCCATGTGTATGGCCCGAACGCGTTTGTCGGGGAAACGACGGAGTCGGGGCGTTGCATCATCATGGCGGCATGATGGTGCGGCGACGGTAGGCTGAGTCAATGGCACCCTGCACCGGTGCGACGCGATTGCGACGGACGCGCAGTCGGGGCCGCACTGGTGCGGGGGCCCGCTTCTCATGACCATCCATTTGAACGGGACGATATGTCACCACGCCACATCGATTTCGACGCTCAGCTCGTGATCAATCCAGAACTCCGACGGCAACCCGGCCCCGAGTGCATCGTTCATTTTCGGAACGAAGGTGACCGAATGGTTGGCGTGCCAGACGAGACGCGTGCGCTCCTTCTGCAATTCTTCGAACCGCGCTCGACGCGAGAAGTCATTCCTTTGGCTACAGAGCGCGAGCTCCACGCCATTGCCGCTATGCTTGACCAGCGCGTACTTGTACTCGCTGGCGAACCACCTCGTACGTGCAGCGTTCCTTGTATTCGCGCAACCACGCCATTCGCACTCGCGCCGCAATGGGGCGAGGATGAGACCGGCTCCCATTGCATTGCCGTTTTGGGCGCTAAATTCGATCGGGGCACTCTACCGCAATACCCGAAGGGCTCCGCGGCAGGGCCGGACTTTGTGCGACTTGCTTCGCGGGCGCTTGGAATCCGGCGAGGTATTGGGCATGGCGAACCGCTCGGGTTTTACGATGTCGACGAAGACAGGGTTTTATTGCGCGGTACACGCATATTCGATGCCGGCAACATTGAGCCACTCCCCGCCGCGACTTGCCAAGACGTATGTGCGCGAGTGGAGCGAGAAGTTCGTGCGCTTCGCCAACAAGGCGCATCGGTGCTTTTGATCGGTGGCGATCACTCTTTGACGCTTCCCGCCATTCAAGGGATTTCCGAACGAGAAATCGGTCTGATTCATGTCGATGCGCACACCGACTTGGCCCCCATTCTGTTTAGCGAGGACGTGCATCATGGCAATGTCATGAGGCACGTCGGGGCGTTGCCGCATGTAAAACATATCTTGCAGATTGGGCATCGGGGCATCAATCTGTCGCGACCTGTATTCGACGCTGTTTCTTACGAATGCTGCTCGGTTCACAGGTGGCGTACGCTCGGGCCAAACGCCCGGCGGGCCTTGTGCCGGGATGGCCTACCTTATTATATCAGTGTGGATATCGACGCAATCGACCCATCCGTCGCTCCGGGCACGCCGGCGCCTGTTCCGGGGGGATTATTGCTCGAGGAGACGCGGACGTTGATTCGAACATTGACTAGTGAATGCCGTATTGTGGGGGCCGATCTTGTCGAGGTTTTACCTGAGTCGGATCGGCCAGCCATTACGGGATATACGGCGGTGCAAATCATCATTGAGTTGATGGTCGCCATGGAGGCGTCCCGATGAACGTCGACGATACAACAATACCTGTTTCCGTTCGGGCTCGGTGGTTGGCGTGGCGTGACGAATTGTACCAAATTCGCCAGAACGAATCCTTGCGCCGCGCTGTTGAAGCGCGTGCCGACCTTTGCCGCGTGGGCGTCGCAATGGCCTTTGCTCGTGAATTTCCTCGAAGTGCGATTGTGCGAATTGGTAATCGGGCCAACCGATGCAACTACCTGTACGCGCGTCTCTTTCGGGAGCTAGACATAAGGGAACCATTTGATATGGAAGGGCGCGAGCATCTCGATGCAGCGCTTGCGAAAGGTCGCGGGGCAATCGTTGTACCGGCGCATTTCGGACGTTATCGCTCGATACCCCAAGCGCTCTTCGACATGGGCTGCGCAGTTACGCTCCTCGTCGACGCGCCGAGTACGGAAGCGCTTTCCGAATTGATCCAAAGGCCCACGTGGCAACGCGCTTGCGTCGGCGTCGTTCAGGAATCCTTCGCCGTCGCGAGCAGCCGCGATGTGTCTTCGTTATGGTCACTCGCACGAGCGCTGGCCTCTGGACGCGTGGTCGTTGCATTTGCCGATGGCAATGCGGGTATGAATGGTTATGCCCATGATAGTGGGAGCATTCGCCTCCCATTTTTAGGGCGCGTCATTACTGCACGTACCGGGATTGCGGGACTCGCGGCGTATGCGAACGTGCCCATGATTCCTGTACGCGCTCGCGAGCGCTTGGGCAAATCTCCCGTCCTTTGCTTCGCTGCACCCATTCAGCCCGAAGCAGATGAAGGCAAGAAGGCTTTTCGCGAACGTGGCACACTCGCTCTCCATGCGTGGCTGGAACAATGCATCCGCGAATCTCCCGCGCATTGGGAAGAATGGTCAACTTTCGCGCAATGGGTGATTCCATGTTCCTCGCCGGTTGAAACGCATGCACGACGGGTTGCGGTGCCTTTGACACTCCCCGCATTGGCAGGCAAATCCATCGCCTTGGCGAGCCCTTGTATTTGGGTCTCGTCGGCCCGAGGAAAGCGAGCTATCCTCGACGTCGAAACCCTGCAATGGTTGACCGACGATCCACAAATAGTGGATCTTGCGCTAGCGGCAGAAACGGGGGTCGGTGCGCTCAAGTGGGCGAACCAATACGCGAATACAACGCAGGCCCTAGACGTGCTCGCTCGAGCAATGCTGGATGGAATTGTGGCCCTGGTGCGTTAATATGTGGAGCGGCAATGGTGCTCATTCTTGCCCGATGGCTGGTTTGCGGTACCCGAGCGACAACGATATCTTGGCTTTGGCCACGATATCGTTGCCCACATGCACTGCTGCGTCGAATCGATACAGCGATCCGACCCTTACATCGATTTCCGCAGAGTACGTGATTGTTGTACCAGGCTTGACTGGCCGGAAAAACCTTGCGGCGTCGACAGCCGCCAGAACACTACCGGTACCACTATTCTTTGCGCCAAGGGTACGCGCGAGAATGCCGCACGTCTGCGCCATTCCCTCAATGAGCAGGACTCCCGGCACCAACGGATCACCTGGAAAGTGCCCCTGAGTCCAAGGCTCTTGTATAGGTATGGCTCGCGATGCGACAATGCGATGGGTGTCAATCGATAGAACCTCGTCTACAAACAAGAATGGCGCACCGTGCGGCAGAATATTTTTTACCTTGACCAGCTCGTGCATGTGACCTCCATTCATGCTGGGGACCGAGGTAAACGAGCGCCAATTGCAGGTAGACGCTTTCCACACCAGCATTGCAACTGTACCACGAAATGTACGGCTGGGCAAATGAACTTGATACTTTTGGAAATCACTCTTCCTTCCCGCGCGCCCAGGCGATGCGCGCACACGCATATCCTGCGCTTGTGCCTTGCATAGGACCGTTGTTTTCCCGCGATTTCATCGGCGGCATGAGTCTTGAACGCGGCCGATTGGCAGTGCGAACAGATTGAACTCTAATGCAACCCTTTCGGGAGTCAAACGTTATGAAACGATGGTTTTGGCTCACGCCACTTGTCAGCGCGGCAGTCACGGTCTCATGCAACC
>CAYSYX010000655.1:0-5093 GCA_964435055.1 uncultured Polyangium sp.
CCACGACGCCATTGCCGATCAGATTCACCGTCGTGATGTGTCCGCCCAAATAGAGAATGAAAACCATCGACAAAAGCTCGCTCTCGCTGAGTTTGTCGCCATCCTCTTGGGCCTGGATCATTTGCGAGATCATATCCTCGCCCGGTTCGCGCCGTTTACGTTCGAACAGCGCCTTCAAGTAATTGGCAAATCCCAAGAGCTGCGTCCGGGTTTTCGCTACAGCTGCGGGATCTCGATTGTCGATGCGCACTTCCGAGAGGTTTTCGATGGTCTGCCGGTCTTCTTCCGGAATGCCGAGCATTTCGCTGATGACCGCCACGGGAAATGGATACGCAAAAGCCTTCACCAAATCGATCCGCCGATCGGGACTTGCTTCGCCTCGTTTCGCCGCTTCCAGCTCCACTTGGTCCAGCATGTCCTCTGCCAGTCGTTGAATGCGTGGACGCAAAGCTTCCAGGGCCCGAGGCCCGAAACTCGGTTGAACCAACCGCCGTAGACGCGTGTGATCCGGCGGATCGATGAGCGGCAGGGTTTGCAACATCGGCCGGAATTCTTCGGGAATCGGCGGCATTTTCGCCAGATACTCCGGAGGAATCCCCGCCAGCGGATTGCAACTGAGCTTGTCGCTCATCAATGCGGCCACCACCTCGTCGTAATGGCTCACGAAAAATGTTTCATTGATTCGACGTTGCCCCTGCATGGCTTTGGCTTGATCCGCTTCGTCCTGCAACGTGGCATAAACGCGAGTTTTCGAGACGGCACCTTGCGCCCGCAAATCCGCGTATACCTCGTGCGCTTGCGCAAGAAACTGCGGATCGGATCGATCCAGAATCACCGACGAGCCGGGTGTTTTCTTGGCTATATCGGCGCCGCCGGCCGTTGATGGCTTTGATTCTGTCGTCATGGGATCCTTCGTGTCGCTTTCTTATTTCGATTCCATCGCCGAAACGCCCGTCCAATCCGCCGGCGGAGGATGAGCGGCATAATGAGCACATCGTTTGAGCATCAAATCCGCGGCTTTGTCGTCCGGCCGTTGTTCCAGGGCCAAATCGAACAGCTCCTGCGCCCGACCAAAATCACGGGAGAAATAAGCTTCCAGGGCCGCCTCGTACGTTGTCGCGGCTTCCCGCGCAGACGCGGAGATCTTTTCATCGACGCCCAGCACTTCGTAAATGTCCGTCGATTGCGACTTTCCTTTGACGGCGATTCGATCCAATCGGCGGCAGAACAAGCGTCCGCGAATTTGAGCAAACGTCGTTTCGGAAATCAGAATGCGCGTTCCATATTCTTTGTTTACGCCTTCGAGCCGCGCGGCGAGGTTCACCGAATCGCCGAGCACCGTGTAACTCATTCGTTCGCTCGCGCCGAAATTCCCCACCATGACGCGTCCGGTGTGAATGCCGATGCGCGTAAATAGCAGCTCCGCGTCTTTCAGCTGCGCCACGGCTTCTTGGCACTTCAATGCTGCGAGCGCCGCTCTGTACGCATGATCGTCCACCGGTCGAGGCGCATTCCAAAAGGCCATGACCGCGTCGCCGATGAACTTGTCGACCGTTCCCGATTCCGCCGAAACGACGTTCGTCATCGTTTGCAAGTATTGTCCAAGCATTTCGGCGAGCGCTTCGGGCGTCATTTTCTCTGAAAATGTGGAAAATCCGCGCACATCCGTGAAGAAAATCGTCAGCTCTTCGGTGCGCCCGCCCAAAACCGGTTCTTCGTTGTTTTCGAGCAACGTGCGGACGAGCTTCAATGGTACGTATTTCTCCAATGCGCGCAGTCCACGCTTGAGGCTCTTGTACGCATCGGTGATTTCGGCAATTTCTTCGAATCGGGACCTCACCAGGGGGCGATCATCGAAAGACAATTTCCGAATATGCTGCGTCTCCACGGCGATTTCGTGCAACGGATTCACCACCGTGCGGCTCAGCATCATCGCGATGAAAATGAAGACGACGATAATGACCAGAGCGGCGATGGCGCTCGTCACGAATCCACTTTGAATTTGACCCAAATACGGAGCTTCGGGCACCATCGCGATGACAAACCATGTGCGTCCTTCCGCCACGGGCAAGCGCTGCAAAACCCCCAAATACTTGCCGTCCGGCGCCTGCATTGCAAAAGAAATCTCTTTGGATTGCTTCACCGCCAGGGCGATCTCCGGATGTTGCGCCAACTCCTGCAAAAGCCGCCCGTTGCTCGACCCGAGTCTCGGAAGAAAGAAACGACCGTCCGGACGGGAAATGAGCTCCACTCCATCGGATGTGGCAATGATGGTTCCGTCAGCTTCGGCAATCACCGTATTGACGACGCGGCCGTGAAGTTCGATGGTGCGCAAGAATGAGGACAAACCGTCGAGCGATATCGTTGCAGCGGAAATGACTTTACCATTGCGTGATGCCCGAGCCGCCGTGAGCACCGGCGAACGATTCGTCAAATGCACATACGGATCCGTCCAGTAAATGGCGCTTTGTTTGGCCGCGCCTTGGAACCAAGGTCGGTTTCGTGGATCGTAATGTTCGGCATTGGGTGCCGATTCTTCGCGAAATTGATCGAGCGTTTGTCCCGGATCCCGCCTATGCCAAAGCAACATATTCGCTGCGGGATTGGAGATTTCTTGGGAATCGAGACCCCCCGCGGGCGAACGTTCCACCAGCAAAAATCGTCCGGAAACATCGCCGAATTGCATGTACGCGAGGCCCGGATGCGTGCGCAAAATGGACATTTCCAGCGCTTCGAGACGCCGCAGATCTTCCATTTCGCCATTGCTATCCGATGCGATGTCGGCCCCAAGTTCGGCAGCTCGTTCGACTTCGTGCAAAAAATCACGCGCTCGCTCCGTGACGACCGAGGCGACCGGATCCAACAAAACATGGGCAAAGTCACGAACAATGCGGGACGTGACGGTATAATGCAATCCGAAAAGCAATGCAGACAAGAGGCCCATCATGAGAAACAAGGCCAAAGGAATCGTGATCCGCAAGCGAATGCGGCGAACCGGAGCGGTTGACGGGCGAATGATTTCGGAGGTGTCGGAAGGTTCGGTCATGGAAGGGGCCGCAATCGACTGGATTACCGAGGTATCGCGAGGATGTCAAGGCGGATATCGCGGCCGGATCGTCGCTCGGAGGACTTGACGGGCCGAGAGTTCTCGTGTCTTCTAGCATTGAATCGTCATTTGTTCGGGGGTCGCATCATGCATCACAAGTCCACGTTGTTCGTCCTGTTTGGCGCTAGCTTTCTCGGGTGCGGGGGAGCCGGAGCGTGGTCCGGCAGTGTCGACGCGGGCGTTTACAACCAGTCTCCGCCGCCGGCCTGTGGCGCGGGGTGGAGCTCGAGATGGACGACCATTGATGCCGATGGAGCACCGAATCGAGGCGAATACTCGTTTCATCCGCATCTGGCGTTCGGTCGCTTGGTGGTCGTGAAAAACGACGGGGCCGGGGCGATTTTCGACATCTGTTCGTCGTCATGGCGCAAGGTTGCGTCCGGAGGCGAAACAACGGCGCTCGGGCGATCCTGGACCATTGGCGACAAACTAGTTTTCACGTCTCACCCCATCGAGCCGATCAAGGGAGCGATTTTGGATTTGGAACGAGCGCAATACCGAAAGTTTTCGACTTCGCCTCGAGAACTGGGGGCTCATGCCGTTCAATTGGCGACGAGCAAAGGAATTTTCGTGTGGGGTGGAGGAATTCGCCGCCCACCGCCGCTTCCGCGCAACCACATCTGGATGGACACCAATGAAGGCGCTTGGCTGGACGTTTCTTCGGGGAACTGGCATGCGATAACAACGGAAGGCGCTCCATCGCCTCGGTCGAAAGCCATCGGGGTATGGACGGGAAAAACGTTTGTCGTCTGGGGTGGAGCGACCAACAGTCAAGAATCGGGCGCTTCGTGTGATCATGGAGGTTCGCCTTCGAATCGCGAGTGTGAATACTTCACCAATGGTGGAATCTACGATCCGGCGACGAACAAGTGGCAAACGATGTCGACAAAAGGTGCTCCGCCGGCCATGAAATCATCGCGGCATCTATGGACCGGTACGGAGATGATCGTGTGGGATTTTCCTGAAGAAGACCTCGAATCCACGCGGCTTTATGCTTTTAATCCCGGCGCAAACCAATGGCGGGTCATCACGGAGCTGCCTTTTCCACGCAAAATGGAGACCGGCATATCGGCAGGCCGTATCGTTTCGATTGGTCAAGGCCAAGGCGTCGTGATCGATCCCGCGACGGGCCGTAAAGATCCTATTGTATGGCCTGAGGATTTTGGCGCATGCAAATGGATTCGCGTCGCCGCCTTCGAGCCCACGCGCGTGGTCGTCTACACTCCGCTCGGGTGTCGCAAAGGAGGCATTGCGATGGGTGGCTTCGATCCCATCGAGCGTCGATGGACGACCCAGGTTTTGCCTCCGTTGCCGGATCAACGTGACGATTCGCGCTCAATCGATGGCGAATTGATTTGGACAGGCAAACAGCTCATTGTTTGGCGACAGTCATTCGGCGGAAAGAGACGATCGAATGGTTGTGAGAATGCGCCGAGGGATGTGGGGTGTGATCCGATCGTCGTGCCGCCGGTGCCGACGGACCCTGGCGTCTTCATCAAACCGGATATTTAGACCGGCCGCAGCCTCGAAATACATCAATGCTCGGCCAAACCCTTTGGGGCGCATCTCGCGGACGTCGTCATTTGCAGCAGAACGTCACCGGTCCCGCGGACACCACCGAACCTATGGGATTGCCGCCTTGGGGTGAACACGCCCCTATGACTGTCGGCGGAATTCGCGATATGGACCATGTGCCCGAATCGGCGGCGAGGGAAACATCGTTGCAAGAGCCGGCGCTCAGGTCTGTCGTTCCGTCGCCCCCCGGGGTACAGTCGTCATAATCATGAAATACGTAGCTGCCGCCCTTGCATTCCGCCGCGGGAGCGCACGTGCATTCCGAACACGCACGATTATCCATTACGCTCGTGTAAGCATCGATTTTCGTCCAGCCTGTCGGGCATTCGTTTTGCCCTTCTTTGCGAATACACGTCGATTGCGGTGATACCGGTTTGGGAATGCAAGCTTCGTCGCCGCACCCTCCGCCTTC
>CAYSYX010000656.1:0-5075 GCA_964435055.1 uncultured Polyangium sp.
TCTTGGGCCAATTATCGTCACGAAGCGGAGTGGCACGCCTGAACGATTCGAAGATTCTGTCCATTGTGCCAAGCAAAGCCGTGCCATAGTTGAGCCTCGAGTGGTCCTTCTCCGTGTCCAGATCTCCCCTCTTGAGCATGTTTCGGAGGAAGTTGTCGAGGGAAATCAACGCTTCCCAGGTCAGCTTCGGAATAAGCGCTTCCGCGGCACGTAATGCGGCCCATTGCTCGAATGCCGTGCGTTTTTCACGTATCGAACGAAGGACTAAATCGAGGTAGATCTCGTTTGGATTTCCAATGATCACGCCCAGCGCGACAATGCGATCTCCCGCCTTCCCTTGCTCGAATCGCGTGATGATGTCCGTCGGAGCAAAGTTTTTCCCCACCGAAATCCCGGCTGCACTGTCGAGCAAGTGGGTCATGGCCTCGGTGCGCTCTGGTCCCGCCGGAAGCTTTTTCCGCAGGGCTTCGTAATCCCGCGCAAAATCAGCAAGTCGCTGGAGCGTTTGGAAAACGTTTGTGCCCTTCTCGATCTCCGGCGACGCGGGTAAACCCACCAACCGATTCGCAAGCTTTTCGTATTCCCCGCCAAACGCTCGCAAATGATCAGCCGCAATCGTCGCAAACGCGCGCGCCATCGGCGACTCCAACTGCGCGACGTCGGTTCGTTCGTCCGAAAGCAGCGCGGAAAAGTCCAGCGATTCGCCAAGATGCTCCGCCACATAACGCGTCACCTGATGCAGCACCGACATCAATTCGGTCCGCGTAACCCGCAACGACAGCTCCTCCCGTACGCCTTCGTGAAAATCAAAACGCACACCGTCCGCACCCACCTTGTCGGCTCCAGCAATCTCGCGTAAAATTCCACCTAGAAAAACCTCGGCCATATGCGACAGATTGGCCTCCCGAAGCATCGTCTCCCGGACCAAATGCATCACCGGAACACTCAACGGAATCGTCGTGAACAAGGCGGCCAATCGTCGCGCAATGGGTGAGGCAAATGAATCGAAATGGCGAATTCGCGCGTTCGCATCCAGATTTGCGCGTGAGACGGGTGCGACAACTCCACCCGAAGCCGGCGCGCTGCTCAGCGCGGGGAGCATGATCCCATCCACAAGATAGCCTGATTTCCCTACCAAAACATTGGCAAACGCGACTGCCGAATCTTTCTCGAGAAAAAGGAGCGGAATAGGCAGCCCCGTTGGACGCGTTCGCCGTCGCCGCTCCACTTTGGTCCATGTGAGGTCCGAATTGCGAGCCCCTGGCGTCGGCGCATGAATGAGCACCGCGGGCACATCGCGAAGTGCCGTAATCCGCAAAAGGTGTTGCGGGAGCATCGACACAATCGCCACGGGCGTCGTTTGGGCCCACGTTCGCAAAATACTCGCTAGTCGGCCGTCACGCCATGCCGCACTCACGCCATCGGTCGCATACAGAATGAGACGCTGCCCCGTGGGATCCACGAGCAGATTGGCATTCTCCAAGCCCTTGTTCTCTTTGCCAAACCCTCCTTGCCGCAAAGGCAAACGCATCGCGTTCGACGCTGTTTGGAGGGTCCACACGTTGACGCGACGGAATGCCCCCGTTCGCTCCAGCAATTGACTGAATTCCTTCAGCGTCCGATGCCAAACAACCATGGAGTTTGCCCCATCGATGACCAAAGCTACATCGAGCCAACGGCGCTCGGATCTCATCATGGTCGGGACGAACGATCGCTGATGAATGCTTGCCTCGATGGTCCGTTCCTCGTCGAGGAGCAAGAGCCCGCGTGACGGTCGTTTTTGGCGCAGTGGACGCAAGGCCCGCGCGATTTGTGCGGCTCCGGGTAATGCTGTCGCTGCAGGCGTTCGAAACGGCAAACCATTGTCACGACCCGCCGATTGCTCGGGTAGCTTGGGTCGAATTTTTGCCGAATTCTGTTCTGGTTTTTCCTGGATTGGTGGCGGTTTTGTTTCCGAACTCGTCGTCAGCGGCGGTTTGGGATCAACCGGTACATTCGGCTTTGGGTCTTGGTCCTGCGCAATCGGCTCGTGCGGTAGCGGCTCTTCCTTGGGGGTTGGCGAAATCTCGACGCGCGGCTCCAAATTCGCCCACAATTGGGCGAGCCAAAGTGCGTCCTGAAGCTCCTCCGCTTCGGGATGAAGACCAAGGGCCGCGAGTTGCTCCAAAAGCGCGGCGATCATTCGACGTCGCCTGAGATTGGCCGCAAAATCGCTTTGGCCAAAGCCCCCGTCGGCTCGATGTCCGCGCCACTCATGGCCAAACGAACCGCATTCAGAAGCTGATCCGTCGCGATGCTTCGCTCCTGCGCCCGTAGGGCCAGAAATTCCTCAATCAATGGTTTTACCTTCGCTAACGTATCCGTGTCGAAATGCGCCGTGACAATGCGTTCGAGGTGCGTCCTGGTCGGCTCGGGCATCGTGACCCGAATACAACGCCGTTTGAACGCCGGAGAAAAATCGCGCTCGCCGTTGCTCGTCATCACGACGATGGGAAACTCTTTGCACCAGACTTCGCCATTGAGGGTATCGGCGGTTTTCTGGTCCATCGTTCGGACCACTTCGACGTGCTGCTCCTTGATATCGTCCTTGCCTCTCTCGCGCCGAGCTTGCACGTCGCGCACGATTTCGCGAATCTCGAACATCCCCGATTCGAACACATGCAAAAGATCATTGGGCAAATCTGCATCGCTTTTGTCGAGTTCGTCAATGAGTACGACGCGCGGTTTGTCCGATGGAACAAGGGCTGTCCCCAGCGGACCGAGCGTGATGTACGCGCCGATGCTGCGTTCGACCAACTTACCTTCGACTTTCGCACGTTCCACCGCCAGAGTCAGATCCTGAAATCGTCCCATTGCGTCATAATGGTACAATCCTTCGAGGCGCGTGCTCCGCGAATTGATAGGCCATTCGAGCACATGTCCGAGGTTCAATTCGCGGGCAATGGCGTGGGCGAGCAGCGATTTGCCAGTGCCGGGCGTGCCTTTCACGAGCAGCGGACGTCGCAAATGAATGGCAGCATTGACGAGGGAAACGACGTCGTCACCAAACGGTTGTTTTTCGTCGGAATCGATGCGCAGACGCAGCTTCTCGCCGCGGGTGGAACTATCGTACTTGCGCCACGGCGGAGCTTCCACTTTCGACCAATCGACATCATGCGGGGACTCAGCGTTATGAAATACTTTCCAATCGCGACTCATTTCGAAACCTCGTTATCCAGATCATGTGTCAGGACATATGCCTTGCGATTGCAGGCCACTTGGAATACGCGCGGGGTCGTCCCAGATCAGGGTAAGTTTGTTCGCCGGGGCAGACGGTTCGTCGAACACCTGCCTTCGTTCTGCAAGAGCCCATTTGGGCAAGTCTTTCAAATCGTCGGCACTGACGTTTTCAAACAGGATTGTCAATGCCTCTTTGATGCTGGTGGAATTTGCCGCGTCGCCGCGCAACCACACCATGACCGGAATGCCCGCGTCGATGCATTTGCATCGAGGGTCCGAATCTGTGGGCTCATTAACGTCGCAATGAGGGTCTTCGAACCGCACGCCATGAATGCTTCTGCTGGGATCCCTTTCCTCGAGGACGCGAAAGAGCCTTTTGACGTCGGATGTGCACTTGGGCGACGCAACCCATTTGAGATGGGGGTCCTCCTGATACCGTTGCCACTTGCGGATCCAGTCGCTCCAGTCCTTCCTGAGCTCGGAATCCGTTAGTCGGGCAGCGATACGGGTAACGACCGAATAACTTTCGCCAAGTGGGTGGCGAGTTTTTCCTGTTTTGATCTCCCAACTGGCCACGTCTTCGCCAAGAAGGTTATCAGGCAAGAAAAACTCGATGCGGATTCGCTCCTTTGCGACTTGTCCGCTCCCCGCGAGTTTCTTGATGATGTCGCTGAGTATGCCGCCCATATTGGCTAATTCGGCGCGTGAGCACGGATTCGGGTTCGCCTTCTCGTCCGGGTAAACCATTTGCTCTTCCCCGCTACCGGTACGAACCCAAATGTTTACCTCGTATCCTAGAATCGAGGTACCATTAGTCTTCTCCTGAATGAAGACGAATATCGACCATATATCTGATTCTTGTGCAAAACTCTGAGCCTTGGGAATGACCGAAGACTTGACCTGTCGCGCCTGCAGATATTGTTGAATGGCCCCCTTGCCGTTGGCATCGGATGACTTTTCCGCGAGACGCGCTAGAAAATGATGAATGGGCTCAATGCCGTCCGACTGTGGGCGCAGCGTACCCAAATGGCGAAGAATGAGCCAGAGTTGCGATTCCTCCGGCATACCATCGAGTTGGGCGTCTTTAAAGCCGCGGACAGGCTCGATCTCCGTATGAAGCGCGATCATCACATCCGCGTCGACACGAGCACGAAGCGCAAGATCCACCCACTCGTCGAGTGTTTTTCGGGGAATGCCTCCCGTATGTTTGCGGACTTCTTCCTCGAAAATCCGCGCCTCGTCTCCATCGTCGAGCGTAATGACGAGATCGGCCAAATACTCCAAACCACCATCAAACTCCGCCGCGCATTTGATCATCAATCGACACCAATCTCGGGGAGGGCTCGTGTTGGCTTCGTCGGCCAGTTGCGTCAACAAATCCTGGGGCAAACGAAGCAAAACCGACGCGTACGGCCTCTTGGGCCATTTGCACAGCTTCGGGCATTTCCGCAGGGCATCGGCCAACAGCTCCACAACTGGAAGAGAACGGAGGGCCGCCGATTTCGAGCTGGAAATGAACGGTAGACGTAGCGGTTTGGCGAGGCGGTCGACGATGTCACTCAGCGGCGAGTGATTCGGCTTGTCTAATCGCACAGCGACAAGGAACGGCTCGACGATGCCGTCCTTCTGGACCTCCCTCACCACACACAAAACGCGGTTCTTGAAGTTGCCTGTGCTTATTTCATCCAGCGACAATCCCAGCTTGAGCTCGAGCATTCTTCGCAAAGAGTCTTCATCGCGGTACGCATCTCGCAACGCCATGTCGAGCTCTTCCCAGTCACTGGGTTCGAGCCGCATGACTAACTACCCCTCCGGACAAACGAGCCTGCCCCAACGAGGAACAGTTGCACGAGATG
>CAYSYX010000657.1:0-5056 GCA_964435055.1 uncultured Polyangium sp.
GAGTTCATTCGCCGATTTCTTTGGCGAGCTTATCGACTTCGGAATCCACGGAGTCTTTGTGGATTTCCTTTTCGGCGTCTTCTTCGAAGTCGGCAATCGTCGGCAGATCGTCGTCCGCTTCGACCGGCGCGGCAGCGGCGGGCGTTGCAGCGGGTTTCGGAGCTTCCGCGGCTTTTTCGGGTTTTGCGGGCGGAGCAGCCGGAGCTTCTTCTTTTTTGTCGCAACCGACCAAGGCGAGCGCTGCGAGCAAAGAGACGATGACAATTTTCACGGCTTGGCCTCCTTCACTTTCTCCATCGCGGCCTGGTGGCGCCCCTTTTCTTTCTCCATCAGCTTGTCGATGCGCACGACCAATTCTTTTTTGCCGAGCTCCTCGGCGACTTTGCGAGCGCGTGCCAAGCGAGCCATGCGTCGGCCGTGGGTTTTCAGTTCTTCTTTGGCGCCGGGCTTTTTGACGACGGCTTCGCCCCACTTTTCGCGCAGTTCTTTGCGGTGATTGCGGCGGATGGCTTGTCGGTCCTCGCGGAGTTCCTTGCGGTCTTCGCGGAGTTCCTTTCGATCTTCAGCGAGTTCTTTCTTGTCCTCGTGAATCTCTTTTTTGCTCGCGCCGTCTTTGATGTCTTCTTTCAGCTCTTTGCGATCTTCGCGGCGCTCTTGGCGATCTTCGCGGTGCTCTTTGCGGTCTTCGCGGAGTTCCTTACGCGGTTGAGCATTCGCGACGACGGCTCCACCCAACAGGGCAACGGCAAAAAGCGCGCTCGTCAGTCTGAAGTTACGGTTCATGAGATACCTCGAACGGCACGGTATCAAAGGCTCGGGAGAAAAGATAGAGCGATTTTCGCCGGAATATTGCCGGCGTCACGGGCGCACAAAATCCACCACCGCATAGTTGACGCGATGGCGCGATTCGAGCGACCATGCCGACATGACCGATCTCCGCATCCGCGCGGGCGACATTCTGGCTCGAAAATACCGCGTCGAACGTGTGCTTGGCGAAGGCGGGATGGGCGTCGTCGTTGCGGCCGTGCACGTGGATCTTGGGCACCCGGTCGCGCTCAAGATGATGCTCCCCGACAAAGAACACACCCCCGAAATGCGGGAACGTTTTCTGCGCGAAGCGCGAGCGGCGGTGCGCCTGAAAAGTCAACACGTCGCCAAGGTGCTCGATGTCGGCACGGATGAACATGATTTGCCGTTCATCGCCATGGAGTATCTCGACGGAAAGGATCTGCACGAGACGCTCAAAAAACACGGGCCGCTGTCGTTTGAAAGCGCTACCGAATACGTGCTGCAAGCGTGCGAAGCCGTCGGAGAAGCTCACGCGGCGGGGATCGTGCATCGCGATCTGAAGCCGGCGAATATGTTTCTTACGCGGGATGTCAGCGGCGCGCCCTGCGTCAAAGTGCTCGACTTTGGTATTTCCAAGCTGATGGGAGCCGAATTGGCGCTGACGCAAGAAACGCAAGCCTTGGGGTCGCCTTTGTACATGTCGCCCGAGGCTATGGGATCGGCGAAAAATGTCGACGCGCGGACGGATATTTGGGCGTTGGGGATCATTCTGTTTCAATTGGTCGCCGGCCGAACGCCATTTCACGCCTCGACAATGGCGCAATTGTGCACGCGCGTTTTGACCGACGCTCCGACGCCATTGGCTGAATATCGTCAAGACGCTCCTCCCGGATTCGAAGCGGTGATTCACAAGTGTTTGCAACGCAATCGCGACGATCGCTATGCAAACTTGGCCGAGTTCGCGCTCGCGTTGGCCCCGTTTGCCCCGGCACGCGCGCGTATGTACGTCGAGCGTATTGCGCGCATCATGGGCGTCGATTTGGCTGCGCTCGGGCTGGATCCGTCGGAACTTCAAGCCACGATGCCCTTGTCCTCCAGGGCTCGTCCGGTTCTGCCCAGCGTGCCCGCCGCGGGCGCCACGAGTCAAGCGGCGGTCGTGATGCCCTCGTCCTCCGGCATCGTTGGAATGGATGCTCCGGCCAAACCAAAAAACTACGCACCCATCATCGTGGGCGCGGCGCTGGCGGTCATCGTACCGGGCATTTTCCTTGCGACGCGATTCATGGATCCCTCGCCCACCGAGACGAATGTCGCTCCATCGGCGTCGGCGGTCGTCGCGGCGCCGCCCGTGGTTTTACCCGTCGAACCAACGATAACCACGGCGCAAGCGACGACATCGGCGTCGTCCACGGCGAAAGATCCCACGACCGGTACATCGAAGCCCCCGGCGAATCCACCGGCAGCCCCGGCCAAACCCACAGCTCCCACAAAATCCGCCGCAACAACAACGGCGCCGGCTCCAACCAAAACCACCGATTATTATGACGAACGCAAGTAGGCGTGTATCCATTCCAAACGATCAACCCCGGCCATTAAAATGGACGGCTTTTGGCCTGTTCGCCGCGCTCATCCTGTCGGGGCATGCAGCGCATGCCGATTCCGCCGAGGACAAGGCTGCCGCGGATGCCTTGTTTCGCGCCGGTCGAACGCTGGTCAAACAAGGCAAATTCTCGGAAGCTTGTCCGAAACTCGAAGCGAGCCAAAAGCTGGACCCAGCCACGGGAACGCTCTTGGCATTGGGCGATTGTTATGAATCGAATGGGCAAACGGCGAGCGCCTGGACGACGTTCAAAGACGCTCGCGCGATGGCTCGGAAAGGGAATGACACGAAACGCGCCGAAGAAGCCGAACGTCGTGCGGGGTTGCTCGAGCCAAACCTGGCGAAGATCTTGATTGAAGTGCCGCAGGATACGCGAGGTTCCGGGGTGGAGGTTCGTCGTAATGGAAAGCTCGTCGAGCCGGCGATGTTCGGGTTGGAAGTGGCGATTGACCCGGGAAAACAGGTCATTGATGCGACGGCTCCGGGGCAGCAAGTGTGGACGACCGAAGTCTTGGTCGAGCCGAAAGCGGGGGTGACGACGATACGCATTCCGTCGCTCGTGGACATGAAGCCGGCGGTGACGGAATATGTGCCGCCGAAGCAGAAATTGCCGGAGCGTGTCGATTCTGCGGCATCACCGGACAACCCTGAAGCGAGTGGCTTTGGGACGCAAAGAACGGTGGGGTTGGTCGTGGGCGGCGTGGGTTTGGCGGGGATAGTCGTCGGATCGGTGTTCGGGGTGAAGGCGATTGATTTGGGTGAAAAAGGGGCGCTCAATTGCGTCGCGGGAAGTCCGACGATTTGCGCTTCGCCTGAAGCCGTGCAATTTCAACGAGATGGCAATACGGCGGCGAACATTGCGAATGTGGGTATCGGCGTCGGCGCGGCGGCGCTCGTGACGGGCGTCATCGTGTTCGCTTTGGCGCCGAAGAGTGCGCCGGGAAAAACTGCGTACACGTGGCAGATCGCCCCGACAATCGCCCCGGGATGGGCTTCGATCTCCTTGCAAGGAGCTTTTTGACATGCGTTTCGTTCAATCGACCGGCGTTCTCATGGTTGCGGGTTTGACCGCCGTGATGGGTTGTCAAATCATTGCGGGCGTCGATGGAGACGCTGTCTATGTGCCCAATGAGGGCGGCGCATCCGGTACCGGAAGCCCCATGGGCGGAGCTGGAGGCATGGGGGGCGCGATGGTTTCGGTGGCATCATCGAGCTCCGGAACGGGCGGAACGGGCGGCGCACCGGAATGCCTCGAAAAGGACGATTGCCCCAAATACGAATGCAAAGTGGCGACGGCTTGTGTCGGTGGTTTATGCGTTTGGCAAAACGATCCCATGGGTTCCAACGTCCTTCCTCAGCTGCAGGGCGATTGCAAGCTGGCCTTATGCGATGGTAACGGCGGAATCACATTTGTCGACGATCCCGGGGACACGTATTACTGGATGAATCCTTGTTTGCTGAAAACGTGTGATCCTTCGCTCCCGGGCCAGCTCGATCCGAACGTCACGATGTGCACGACCGCGTGGGGCGTTATGGGCACGTGCGACCCGACGTTGAAGACTTGCGTAGAATGTACGACGAACAATGACTGCGCGTCGAACTTTTGCCATGTTCCGAGTGGTCGATGTTATCCGTCTTTATGCGACGATGGGACGAAAAGCGGTGCGGAAACAGACATTGATTGCGGTGGCGTGATGTGCCCCGACTGTGCCGACGGTTTGGCGTGCAGCCAAAACTCGGATTGCACGGGGGCATGCGACATGGGGATGAAGAAATGCATTCCCCCTACATGCAGCGACGCGATCCGTAATGGGGACGAGACCGACATTGATTGCGGCGGCTCATGTGTTGAGAAAGCATCTCAGAAATGCAGCTCTTTACTAAAATGCCTCTACCCGAGCGATTGCCAATCCGGCGTTTGCAAATTGGGTATCTGCGAAGAGCCGAATTGCTTCGACGGCGTGCAAAATCAGGGCGAAACGGGAATCGATTGCGGTGGGCCTTGCCCTGTCTCGTGCCCGTGACGCCCGCGTATCCCGGCCAAACCAGTTCGGATAACGCTCGCCCCCGTTGACCTCGTGCGCGCGGCCTACGCAGGCGAGGCTCCGGCAACATCCCTCCCCGTTTCACCGGTTTGAAACATCCCGTGTTTCAGGCCTTCCGAATCCACGTCTTTTCGATAACTTGCCCTGTTGGCGCGAACGTTGCTACGGTTGTTCCTGTCATGCAGAATTTCACTCCCGTCTCGGCGCTCATCGGTGGCGCGTTCATTGGAATCGCCGCATCGATCATGCTGCTCTTCAGCGGTCGAATTGCCGGCATCAGCGGTATGGTCGGCGGCAGCTTCATGGCCGACGCCAAAGATCGCCCCCAACGATTGCTCTTCATCTTGGGCCTCGTTTTGCCGGGATTCGTCCTGTACCTGCTTCGCCCGGCGATGTTTCCCCCGGCGAATACCGTTTCGATCGTTCCGGCGCTCATTGCCGGATTGCTCGTCGGATTCGGTACGCGTTTGGGCAATGGTTGCACGAGCGGCCATGGAGTTTGCGGGTTGAGCCGGCTTTCGTGGCGATCGCTCATCGCGACCGGCACGTTCATGCTGGCGGCGGGCGTGACGGTCTTCGTGATTCGGCACCTCGTGGGAGGTTCGTTATGACGCACGTAAGC
>CAYSYX010000658.1:0-1131 GCA_964435055.1 uncultured Polyangium sp.
GGGTAAGATACCCTTACGACTATCGGACCACTGGAAAAGCAAGGACTTTTCCGAAGAGATGCTGGTGTATTGGACGTTTCTTGAAATGCCAAATCGTCAAGCGAAGTATGTCGAGCAGTTGCTGCTCGATTTATACTCTGTGCCGCGCAACAAATACGAATCTAAAGGCACAAGACGGCTGTGTGCGCATTTGACGCAATGCGAAGTCGATTAGTTCATTCAGCTCCCAATTTCAATCGTCGCGACCGCCCTCGCAAGCTGTTCCAGCTCCCGCACCGTGTAATGCTTTTCCGTCACATCACGCACCGCGTGCCCCATCAGCCGCTTGCGAACCTGCTCAGGCACGCCCGCTTCGTCGAGCCATGTCGCGAAACTCGCCCGCGTCGCCTTGAACGTCACCGATTGTCCGCGAATTGTTCCAGGTAAACCTATTCGCTCGAGGTCCTCACGCATTTGCGCCGCACTCTTCGGGCGCGCGGGTCCTCCCGTTGGTCCGGGAAATACGAAATCGTCCGGCTTCGGCTCTCGCCCGACAAGCTCCGACCATTTCTCACGCCATTGCAGGAGTTTTGCCATGGCCACCGAATGCAACGGCATCGTTCGCTTGCTGCCTTTCGTTTTGGGAGCCTTTACTTTGGCAAACCCACCCTCCCCTTTTTCACCAATGATCGCCACCGCACGATCGATACGAAATGTCGGCGGATTGCATTCTACATCCATATCGTTCCAGCGAAGTCCGGCAATCTCGCCATCCCGAGCGCCGCTGGTAAAACCAATCGCATACCGCGCTTGCCATTCAATCGAAATGCGTTCGTCGTGAATCAGCCCCCGCGCCCATTCAATGGGTATACGTACAATCGACTTCGTCTCCAACTCCGGCAATTCACGTTGCACCGCCGGATGCGCAATCACATTTGCCGGAGTATTCACCCATCCCTCCGCCATTGCATCCGAATACATCGTGCACAGCGTATAATACACATTACGCACTGTCGATGCCGAACGTTTTTCCCGTACGTCGCGCAAGAATGCACGGACCTCCGGCGCCTCGAGCGAGGCAATCGGCCGCGTTGCCAATTTCGGCAAAATCCAATTCTTCAAATGCTGCTGATTGTTGCCCACGGTGGCCGG
>CAYSYX010000658.1:1141-5050 GCA_964435055.1 uncultured Polyangium sp.
GGCAATACGACTGTCTCTTCTCCGCAGCTCAATCCATTTCTCGGCACAAGCAGCAAGCGAAAGCCCTTCGTCCCGCCTCTGAGCCAATACCGCGCCCGGACAAATGCTTTGAACGCTCAACCATTCGAGCGCCCACGTTTCCGCGTCTCGCCGGCGAACAATCTCTTTCGGCAATACCTTTTGCGGCTGTCCGCGCACCGGATCGGCATAACTGAGTACCCACCGTTTCTTGCTTTTTCGATAAAAAAGCGACGTACCTTTCGGTAAACTCATGATATTTCTCCTTTCCGCGCCTCCATGACAGCACTACGCCGCGCGAGCGTCCCGGACTTGCGCAATGCTACCCATTGATCCGCCTCGTGCACACGAATGCGAATGAGCCGCGGTCTGGGTCGCACATGCGGCAAATTCTCCTCGCGCACCATTCGACGAACGGTCGCCGGCTGCACACGAATACGCCGTGCGTATTCCTCGACCGTCATAAACGTAGGCTCGGACGATTGCAGCGAAATCGTATCGGACGGAAGCTTGGCGATTTCGTCGTCAATGAGCGCACGCATAGCTTCCAATTGGGCACGACGATGATGCATGATCCAGCGCTCCTTCTTCATAAGACAAAAGGCCCCCGGACGAGCACAAAGCACTCGACACTCCCCCAGGTGGATCGAATTGGTGTCGCCACGCGAGGCATGAGCGACGTCGACGATACTCTAAAACAATCGACGACAAGAAACAAGCAAATAATCACGATAATTCAACGGTTTTGCATTGTGCGCCATTTTATCGGATTTGACGCTGGATTTTGATGACGACCCCTTATTTGAATAGGGTCTCGAATCGCCTGAAGCCGCAAATGCAACCGCATATCGCGCGCAATTTTTCGCAATATGTGCCAAATGCCTGTTTCACGCGCTTCAATGTGAGTCATGAGCCGTTCGAGAAACCGCTTTTTGCATTCGATCAACGCCAAGTGATTCCAGCGCTTGTTTCACAGGAAGCGATATGAAAACGACCGGATATTCGCCCGGTTTCTTACGCATTTCCTATTGAACAATTCAGGTGCGTGGGGAAACCTCGAGGTCCAAACGCATGCGGACGGAATCGTTACGCACTCCCAATCACTCGCGAACGTCGATACGCGCAAGCATAGCCGCTTTTGCTCGGAGGTTTTGCACCAAATAACAAAAGTGCCTGTTTCACGGCTGCGCATTTCGAGATCAGCCGCTCAGCGATCCGCTTTTTGATCAATACGACGGATACTCGGGGGACCAAATGTGTTTCACGCGCGCCCCATTGCCGCCCCATTCACTCCGTGCACCGCATTCCCTCCACCCCATAACTCAATCGGAATCGCGGCGACGGGCATGACGTCGAGCACCACTCGGACCTGCATCCATACACGCCCAAGGGCACGACAAACCCACATCCCGCCGCTGCACAGGCGTAGTGAATGCCCGTCGCCGGATCGCTGCCTCGTACATTCGGCGCCGCCACGACGCACTCGCCGTAAAGATTCACATAACCGGCCGGGCAATCGGTAAGGTCCGGGCACGCGGCATTGTGTCGAGCACTTCCATCGGCACACGGCGGCGTACATTGACCCGTGATACTATCCGGCAAGAGCCCATTGACGCATTGACTCGGATTGTCTTGTCGCGTGGGGACTTTACTCCACGACGGATTCCACAGTTCCGCATCGACGAGATACGCCGCGCGGAGATTCGTCTCCAGCGTTTTTTCATGCACCCAGGCATAACCTCGATCGCCCCACGCCTCGCCCCAACTGTTGTGAAGCAAAAAGTATGTACCGGACGAACGAACTCGATATCCGGCAATCACCATGGCGTGCGTTGACGACGTATCCTCGGGTTCGAAATGACCCATCACCCAGCGCAATCCGTCGTGCTCGGGAACGAGCGTTTGCGAGTCAAAAGCCGCGTAGGTGAAATTCATCGCCATCCAAATGTCCTGTCCTTGCGCCAGCGCCCGCATGAGCGTGAGTTTGTCATGGCCTATCCGCGTCGCGCTCGTGAAGCGCGCGATGGGATTTGCGTCGGCATGCGCGAGTTGTTCCGCATCAACCTCGCGACCGCAATATGTCGACGACATCTTGCACGGGCAGTTTTCACCGCAATAAGGTTTGCACTGGTTCTTATCAACCCAAGTACAAGCGAACAGCTGATTGGTGCCCGTGTACGGCCAATACGCTTCGGACGTGAGCGGCTGATTACGATTACGATCCACCGGCAATGACATGGATGGGTTATGGTATCTTGCCCAAAGGTGCATCACCGAAACGGCCCAACGATTGGCGCTACGGCGCGCAAGAGCATGATCGATTGCGGCGGCAAACGAAAACGCCGAACATGCGCCGACATTGCCTTGATGCCTCACCGGCCCCTCGGTCCCATCCTCGCGATGGTCGACAACGGCCGGAAGTTCGGCCGCTCCAGCATGCGCGGAAGTCAAGCGGAATATCGAGTCCGGCAGCACGGACCGCGCAGCGGAGAGAATTTCAGTGTAACCCGGCGTCGCGCAATCAATGGGAATTTGCTCGGCGCCAACTTGGACAAACCCGCATCCGGGTCGCGGAGGCAAACGTTGCACACGCGGCGGAGGCCCGGGATTGGCAAGAGAAACAGCCGCGGAAGCGGGCGATAACGTCAACATCGGCCAGGGAAACGGCAATACAGGTTGGGGCAAACCCGCCCAAAAGCTCTGCCCGTGCGCGGCACGAAATGAAGCCGAAAGAACGGTGGGACCAGTTTGGACGGGACGCGTGATCGGAGGCGGTCGCAAGGGCGGTAGAAAACCAGTTCCGGCGCGCTGGTCGATAAAAACCGGCTGAGGCGGCGGAACATACGTGCCGTTATGCCTCGAAAAGAGACCGCATGAAGCAACGGTCAAGGGCGTCGCAATGAGGAAAAACCCTCGCAGCAGGGCGAGGCGGCGATGTTGTCGAAATTGTCCGGTCCACACGAGGCTGCGGTATCGCAGTTTGTCCAAGGATACAATCAGGAAATTCCGTATTGACGTGTCCGGTGAATGGTAGAAACCCGATAGCGACGGTTTCGCGGCTGTCATGGACGACGTTTCTTGTCCGCGTAGCCAGCCGGTCGGTTTCGCATTCCGGTGACCGAGCCGCTCGGACGAGCGGCTTTCCCGGCGGCCCCGAGCGGCCTATCCGGCGGCTCCGAGCGACTTTTGGACGGCTTTTGTGGAAAACCGGCAATATCCCTTCGAGCCGTCGAGCCTAGAAAAATCAGGACCTTCCCGACGAGAAATTCTCATTGACTACCCATACGCTGGGGACATGCGTCCATGGATTAAACGACGAGCAGAACCACGTAACGATGGCCGCTTGGCCATTCGAATGACCGTCTGGCTCGACGCAGACGTATACGAGCAATTCGTAACGACCGTCGTCGAAGGTCGAAAGCGCAGCTTCGTCATTACCGAAGCTCTGCGAAAAATGATGGGAGATCGGCCGTGGCTCGAGAGAATCTTCGATGATCAGGCGCCTCGATCGACTCGGCCGCCGAAAAGAAAAGCACGCCCGAAAAAGGCTCCGACCGTGCAAAGCGCTACTCGTAAAAAGCCAACCGCAAAAAAACTGAGTCGGGGAACATCGCCGCCGCCGCCTCCCAGCTCGCGAACTTCTAAACGAATGGTCACACAATCGTCTCCTCCACCCAATTCCGTTCGCAATGGCCGAACCCCGCCCAAAAGTCACCGCTGATGCCCCCGTGCACGACATCACCTTGAATTCATAAGGGAAAACCGCATATCGCGCGCACGATCGCTCGCGGCGCTTTCGTAGAAACACTTGCTATGTATTAGTCCGCCCAACTCAATGACAAACCCATGGTTTGTCGGCGGCGCGGGCATTGAACAGCGTAACTATCGAAT
>CAYSYX010000659.1:0-595 GCA_964435055.1 uncultured Polyangium sp.
AATCACATCAAATCCACCCCGCGACCGCATGATGTCGTCGAATTCGTAATCCCAATGAAACGGATGCAGTGCGCCGACGTCATCCGCTCCGACGTTACGCTTCTTGCTTCGCCCCACGTCGTTCTTCTTGTCGTCCCAGCTAGGTTCCTCGACCTTGATCTCCAGCTTCTGAAAATCGTCCCGCAACATCTCATTGAGACGCTCCCGCGCTTTCCCCTTCCGCTCCTCGATCTTTTCGCGCAACGGTCCGAGGAGATCCCCGTGCTCTTGCCGATATTGCTGCACCCAATGATTCTTTTCGTCTACCAATTGCCG
The DNA here is from genome assembly GCA_964435055.1 of uncultured Polyangium sp. Classification (GTDB taxonomy): domain Bacteria; phylum Myxococcota_A; class Polyangia; order Polyangiales; family Polyangiaceae; genus Polyangium. The sequence goes on from CAYSYX010000659.1 coordinate 316, forward strand.
ATACGTCGGCTCGGGAAACAATCCGAGTTGTCGCTTCTTATCGTATGCCGATTCGTCCACGCGCAAGAGCCCAATCAACGAATTGCCCGGCATGATGTTAAAATCGACATTCGGCAACGGCTCCAATTCGTCTTCGTGCGTCGCCGACGCCACGAGCGTCAAAAAGAGACGCAATCGCGCGATTTCCGTGGCCTCCTCCATGATATCCACGCCATGGAGGTTCTCGGTGATGATTCTCTTTTTCAGGTAATAACCGAGATTGCGGTGCTCGTTTTCCCAT
>CAYSYX010000659.1:623-5026 GCA_964435055.1 uncultured Polyangium sp.
CGGCTTTGAGGCTCGCGTCGTTCGATGTTTTTACGACCCCCACGACGGCACTGTACACCGCGAGCAGCGTTTTCAAGGCAGCCACCAAAAAGGCCCCCGAACCACACGCCGGATCGAGCACGGTGAGCTTCGGCAAAACCCGGTGTAACAAATCCCGACACAAAGCCGGATTGAGCTTCATCAGCAATTCATTGAGGTCCTCGAACTTGGTCGCCGCCACGCCATTTTGCAAAAATCCCAGCTCGTCCGGCCAATTTACTTTGTCCAGCAACGCCCGGAAAATGGTCTGCTCGCACAACCATTCCGTGATTTCCGGCCGCGTGTAATACGCTCCGAAACTCTTTTGGTTGATGTACTTCTCAAAGATGTACCCCAGCACGTCGGGATTGATGACACTGTCGTCCCCGCCCGGGGTATCGTCCAAGTGCCACGTGTAGCGCTCGAACAATTCGTACAATTTCTCGAAAGCCACGTCGGGAACGTTGATGTTCGGATTCTCGTTCTCAATCTTGTGGCGCAAAAAGAGCCCGCCGTTCAAATATTTGATATTGCCGAGACGGGCTCGCGCTTCTGCCGATCGATGTTCCGGAGGTTTGGCAAAACCTTGGAAGAACAACAGCTCGAGAAAGTCTTTGAAGTATCGATCCGGGCCGAATTGCGCTTGGGTCCACGTCAGCCGCTGTTGGAGATACTGGCGATTTTCGCCGTCGAGAAATCCCTTTTTCTGCAAAAAGTAAATGAACATCAAACGGTTCAAGAGGACCGACACGTACCAGCGCCGCTGCCGTTCGTCTTCGATTCCCTCGACCAACCTTAGAAATTCCTCATGTTGCTTCTTGAAATCGTCATAAAATCGTTTCGTGACCTGTTCAATATCGAGCGCCGTACGGACGCTTTTGACGACCTCGATGACGGAGACATTTCCCTCGCCATCGAAATCGCCGATGTCGAACATCATCGCGCCGAGCTTGCCAATGAACAAATCGCCGGGCTGCCCTTTGAAATAATAGTGCGTACGCAGGTGATCGCGCCCTTCGCGCCGGTGCACCCACGACCAAACGCTCTTTTGCTTGGCTTTGTCCACGAAGACCAACACGTGTTCGTGGTGAAACCCTTCAATGACGTGATGCGCAGCGACACGCACTTTGTGGCCGGGAATGGTTCCATCCGCCGCGTCGACTTGAAACACGACGAACCCGCCCAATTCGGCGAGCGGCAGGCGCGTCAGCGACGTTCCTGCTGCGGTGAACGTGGCTTTGCGTAATCCTCGCGAAGGATGGGACCAACCCAATTCCTCGATGAAGACGTTTTGGAACGCGAAGCCCTCGAGCGACTCTTTGACCCGATGAAAATTGATCTTGCTCATTGGATTCCCATGCTGCAAAGGATGCTTGGTTCTCGCGGGCCGTCGCCATTCTGTTCGAGGGCAAAACAAAGGCGGCCTTCTTCGTGCAGAAGCACCACGAAATCGGCCAAGGCGGCATCGCTGTCACCTGCGCGCATTCGTTTGGTGAGCGTTTCGGCGGCCGTCGATTGCAATGGCTGTCGATGCAAAGCGTCGAGCGCCGATTGAAGTTGCGGCGCAAAAAGTGGGCTTTGTTTGCCCCCGATAAGTCGTTTTAATCGCTCGTAGATTCTGTAGCGAGCGCCGGTTCGTGGGCCGAGTTGTCCGCCGAGTGTCACTTCTTCCTCGACGATTCGCGTGACCCCCGTGGCCACGAGCGCATGATGATCTACTCGTGCGGGAAGCGCCTCCGTGTCGGCACGACACGCCGCCAAACGCAAGACTTCCGAGGGGGAACTCGTGAGCGTTCGTCCCTCCTCGTCGACATACGCGAGAGCATCCGCATCGTGGGCCGTTCGGACAAACACGATGACCCCAGGCGGCCGCGAATCTTCCTCGCGTTTCGCGCGCGTCGCATGCACGACGGGCTGGAGGCGCCGCACGATAGACTCGAGCGCAGGATTTGCGGCAATCGAATCATTCCAGATTTGCAGGGCTTGGCTGCCGAGATCCACGTCGTCTTCGTCCTGGCCATCGAGAACGCCGGCTTTCTCGTGGTACAAATCGACAATTTGCGCAGTGTTTTGATCGTCGAAAAACGCTTCGTCCGTCCCAACGACCTCGGCATTTTCTTCCAGGCGCTTACGCATGCGGTCGCGTAATCGCAAGAGTCTTTCCACTCCATCGCTGGGCATGAACGAATAACATGTAACTGTTGGAGACTGCTGCCCAATGCGATCCACACGTCCGGCACGCTGGACCAAGCGAATGACGGCCCAAGGTAAATCGTAATTGACCACGATGGCGGCATCTTGCAGGTTTTGCCCCTCGCTGAGCAAGTCCGTTGCAATCAGCACACGCACTTCCTGTCCGGGAGCCAATTGTACATCATTGCTGCGTGGACTGAATCGTCGAGCAAGGGCTGTGGGATCTTCGCTATCACCTGTGACACATTCGACGTGGGTATGTCCACGGGCGACGAGTTCGCGGTGAAGGTAATGGGCGGTATCAGCAAATTGGGTAAACACCAGGAGTTTTTCAGCCGGATGCTTTTGCCCCAGCAACGATTCGAGCGCGTCCAGTTTGGAATCTTTGGCCCCGTCCCAAACGCCTGCCCGATCGAGAATGCCGAGCAATGCGGCGGTATCTTGTTCCAAGGCGGCAATGAGGGAGGGCTTGAACAATGCAGCGTTTATCCATCGGAATCGTTTTCCGAATTGTGCTCGATACGCGTCGAGAACGAAACGCGCTTGCGTAGCGAAGGATTCGTCTGCCGCGGAGATGCGCGACGCTGGGTCGGCTGCTATGGCCATTTCGTCGTCGTCGGCATCAGCGGTCAACGGAGCGTCCAGATCCCCATCATCGAGCATTTCGTCCAGCATGGAGCTGTCTTGCGTGCCGACTGGGATGGATTCACCTGCACGTAGGGCCGCCAGGAAAACATGATTGCGGAGAATGTGCCGCTTGATGGAAGTCAGAAATGCCGAACCGCTCGATTCGAGGCGTTTGAACAAGTTGGAGAGGCAAAAACCTTGGAGTCGTCGACCGGCTTTGGACAGGCCGTCGAGAATGGCGCGTTCGTCGGGTGTGGCCAAATTCTTCGCTTCTTTGCGCACGTGATTGCCGAGGCCATACCGAGGCAGTTTGAGCGAATTCAGGGTCAGGACAACGTCGTCGGCATAGAGCCGCGCATACGGATCGTTCAGCGATTGTTCATCCAGTTGGAACCGAAGGGTTTTGGGTATGCGGTCGGGGAAATGCACCCGGCGGCCATCGCGCATTTCGAGGTATTTTCGACCGGTTTCATCCGTCTGCGCGTACGTGCGCCGAATGAAACTGCGCGTGCGCCGCACCAGGAAGAGGCGCATGAGATCGCGCCAATCCTGAACGTGTTCGCTTTTCTCGAATGCTGCGAGCGTTCGGGGAAAACATTGATGCTGTTGAAGAAATACGTCTTCGCCGCCGATTTCGCGGAGAAGATGTTCGGGCCGAACGCCGAGATCGCGATCTTCGGCGACGAAAAGCCGGAGCTGACTGCCAATGTCGAGATAGGTCTTGTTGTAGGGGGTCGCCGTGAGAAGAATACAACGACTTTCATTGCGGCGAACATAATCAGAAATGGCGCGATAGCGACGGCCTTCGCGATTACGAAGGTTATGGCTCTCGTCGATGATCACGACCTGGTAGCGGGGTAAATTAGGCAATTCCTTTTGGACCATCCCCAACGAAAGCACCCTCGCGCGGACGCGATGACGCCGAACGTGATCTTCCCACATCAGCACGAGATTTTTCGGGCAAACAATAAGGGCGTGATACCCAAGATCTTCATCGAGCACGCGGGCGAGTGCAGTGGCCATGAGGGTTTTTCCCAGCCCAACGACATCGCCCAGCATGACCCCTCCGCGAGCTTTCACGTGATGCGCGGCAATTTTCACGGCAGCCCGTTGAAAGTCGAACAAATGTTCGTCAATGTCTTTGGGGATCGTAAACTCCGTCAAACCTGCCCGTGCTTCTCGCGACAAGTGCCAAACGATTTTCAGATAAACATGGTAGGGATGGACGAGCCGCTCGGATGCCCACGATTCTTCGATGGCCCGCGCGAGATCCTCGGATACATCCAGGGAAAATCGGTCATTACAGCGATCGTCGAACCAGCGAGCGAGCTTTTGGCATGCATCGATCTCCATCACGTCGACATTGAGCTCGCCCTGGTTCTTGAGTCCGGAAAATGTCAGATTGCTGCTGCCGAGAAACCCAATGTGGGGATTGAGGGCGTCTTTTCGATGCACCAGGTAGAGTTTGGCGTGGAGTCGCTCGCGCAGATGGAGCTTGACTTCCATGCGTCGTTCGCGAAGTTGCCGCGCGAGGAGCGCAAGAAGATCGCGAAGCAGCTCGCGGC
>CAYSYX010000660.1:0-5011 GCA_964435055.1 uncultured Polyangium sp.
ATCCGGATGCATCCGCGGAAGACGCTTCAGCCCCGATCGCTCACGTCGGTACGGACGGCGGTTCCGGGGGCATTCTGCCGGCGAGCACCGACGGTGGTTTGCCCATCGACAAGGCGACAAACCTTCCGGATGCCGGGCCGCTGGAAGATGCCGGGGCAGGCCCGACCGATGCCGGAGTCGTCGACGCAGGTCCTGTCACGAAAGATCCGAACGCGATTTCGGGGGCTCCATCGAGTCTCGTGGGCAAAGACCCGAACGTGAAGATCTTCATCGCCGGCGATCGCCTCCGCAAATACGAGCTCGGCGGGATGTTCGGCGATGTGCTGGCGTCGATTCCGCAATGGCAAACGTTCATCGGGACAAGCGGCATCGACCCGGTGAAAGACATCAACCACATGCTCATCGGCGGTCCGCAGCTTCGAGACTCGCGCAAAGTCGTCGTCGTGATGGACTTGAGCGTGAACGATCAAAAAGCGCGCGAGACGATCAACGGCATCATCAAGCGCTCCAATCCGCCTGGAAAATGGCTCGAAGGAACGCCCGTTCCCGCCGCCGTCGCGCAAGCTGCCGGAGGTGAACGCATCTTCGCGATGGTCCCGGGCAAACACCTCGTCGTGGTGCTCCCGGCGGACGCGAAAAACCAACTGGACAAGGTCAAGGCCATCAAGCCTTTCGACAAATCGAGCAAGATCGGCATCGCGCTCTACATGGTGACGCCGGCGAACGCTTTCCGCGGGCTGCCGTTTCAAATTCCAAACACGCTCAAGTGGATGCGCGTGAACGTCATCCCCACGGACGACAGCGGCATCGACGTGGTGCTCGAAGCGGAAGACAAAGACGCCGCGCTGGCCGCCGAACACGCCACGAAACTCGAAGACATCATCGAGTCGATTCGCAAAGTCGAAGTGCCGTTCATCGGCACGTATGAAGTTCTTGGAAAAACGCCCTTCACGACCAACGGGCCGTTCATTCGTGCCGAGTCGCATGTGAGCCGCAAGCAGCTGATGTTGATCCTCGGGATGGCCAAGAAACACGTGGAAGCTCTTGGGAAACTCACCGCCGACGCGGGACCTGGCAAATAAAGCCGCCGACGATTTCTGCGGATTACTGGCCTCGCCGCGAGCGTTGGACTAATCGGAGCGCCCCAAGGCGCGTGCGCCACCTACGAGCAACATGTCCGCCGACCAAACGCCCCAAGCTGTCCTCGCAGAACTGGCTCGTCACCCTCGCGGCGACGAACTCGCCCGACTCGTTCACGCCGTGGCTTTCACGTGTGCGGACGAGCGGAAAATCGCGCTTCCCGATGGCGTGCACGATGCCGCGGCCCAGTTGTCGTTGTCGGACAAAGACGCCGATACGTCTTTCGGCAACGTCATCACCGCCCTTCGTCCAGGTTCGTCCGCACAAACCAAACCGGAAACGCGGCTCCTTCTTTCGGGGCTGCTCGCTCGAGGCGTGGCCTTGTCGTTCCCCGAAGGCGCGGAAGCCGAACGACGTGTCGTCGAAGCGCTCGTCTGGGTCGCTGCTCATACGTCCATCGATGCTCTGACGTCCATCGATGCGGCGCTGGGCTCCAAAGCAGATGGTTTGTGGAGACAAACATCGGCGTTGGTTCGACGTGTGGAGGATGGTTCGTCGAACGTGGGACGGGCAGGGGCGATCATCGCTGCTGCCGCGCTTGCGTCGAGCAGTTCCCCCGTAGCTCGAGAAGAAGCGAAGTCGTTGGGCAAGGAAACCAAGGACGCGATTGTGGAGGCCCTCCTCGCCAACGCAGTGCGCTCCGGCGAAGGCTCGTCAGCGTCGGGAGAAATGATCGCCGCGCCGCGAGGTCCCGTGGCGCTCGTGCTCATGGCGATCACGGGCCTGCTGTTGCTCATTCCCGCAGCACGCTGGTTCGGGCGCATCTTCTTGCGTTACCGAGCCCCTGCGGAGCTGCGTTTGTCCGGTACGTCGCTCACGGTCACGTCGAAGACCGAGCTGCTCGGACGCACAGTACGCGAACGCGAAGTGGTGGTTCCGTTGGACCAACTCACGAGCATCGCGCGGGACATTCGGTATCCGCGGTTGGCCTTGTACGCGGGCCTGTTCGCGCTGGCGCTGGGCAGTTACATCGGCATGGCGCTGTTCGTGGATGGAGCTCGTGCCGGGTCGCCGGACTTGCTCGGCATGGGAGCGCTCATCGTGGCGGTCGGCGTGGCGCTCGACTTCGTCTTGGCGAACGTGGTGCCCGTTGGAAAAGGTCGTTGCCGCGTGCTGATCACGCCGAACAAAGGCGCGGCGTTGGCGATGGGCGAAGTCGATCCGAAGCATGCGGATGCGTTGTTGCAGAAGCTCCAGCCCGCCTCGTAAAAAAATCTTCACCAAAATTTTGGCCCTTCATCAGCGCCTTGGATAAGGACCGAATTGCCGGCGCGACGTGCCCTTGTTCAGTGCGCACGACGATGACCCGAGCCTCGGACGTACCGCGTGGGGCGGTGCTCGTAGGACGGCTGTGCCGGCTAGGGAGTGGTGTGTCATGCGACGCAAGGGAGAGATGTTGGTCGAGCTCGAGCGGATGTTGAACGAATCGCTCAGTGCCCAAGCCAAAGGTGCGAACTACTCGAAGCTCGCCAAGCTCCAAGGTGCCGTCGATGGCTACATGCGTGCGCTGCTCGACGGTGGTTTGGCCACGCGCCAAGAATTGTTGGAGCTCGTAGCGTCTGTCCGGGCAAACGTGAATGGCCCGGCGACGCGAGACGTGTTGTTGGATAAAGCGACCGAAATCGCGGCGTGAACGAAGGCCGGGACGATCACACGGTGTGTCGTCCCGACCCGCCTCAGAACGTCATCACGGGATGATGATGTTCACGTCGCCCTTGGGTTCGTCGCCGCCCATGCGCCACCAATTGGCCAACGTGAGCGCTCCGTCGACCAAGAAGACGTGCGAGAACGCGCCGGCAAAGCCGTCTTGTTCGATCACCGCGGTCTTCCACGTGACCATGCCACCCGTTGGTGTCCCAATGGCGTGACGGAGTTTTCCAGCCGTCGCGTCTTGGTAGGTGATGTGAATTTCACCGCTCGGACCAACGAAGATGTTCGAGTCGTCGCCGACGAGATGTTGGCCATCGCTGAACTTCATGCCGTTGATCGAGAGACCGTCGTCGACGACGCCGGTGATCTTGGTGGTTCCGTCCTTGCCGACCTGCGCATAGAGCAAGCCCTCGGACAAACCATCGACATACGAGATGTGCCAGTTGCTCTGGTCGTCGATGAACAACGAAGCGCCCATGCCGCGATCGCCCGTGTCCGTTCCATCGGCGGCTTGACCGTCGATGACCTTCGACGTCCACGTGCCGTTCACTTTCGAAGCAATCACGAGGTTGCCACGAATGCGATCGTAGTAGGCGATGCCGAGGGCTCGGGTGGGATCGAGCGCGACGGAGATGTAGTCGCCGACAGCTTCGGGATACGTGTCGATCTTCGACCCGTCCCGAACATCTGAACAAACGGCGCCCATGCCCAGATCGACGCACGCCGTGCCCGAAGCGCACTTGGGCATGCAGGTCGTCTCTTTCTTCATGCAGCGGTTCGTCTCGACAATGCACGCGCTGCCGGTGGCGCAGTTGTACGCGCGGCAAGGCGTGGCGAGATCCACGACGGCGTCTTCGAAGGTCCAATCCGTCTCCGTCGGTGTGGCCGACGTGGCGGTGGCGATGCGGATCTTCGAACTCACCGCGCCGTCTTTGCCGGGTTCGATCGACAAGTAGGCGATGGTGGGTTTGTCTCCGACGAAGAGCAGTTTGGCGTAACGACCGATGTCCGAATTGGGCTTGGTCTCGACCGTGATGACGTTCCACTTCGATTCGACTCGTTGAGCGAACTTCAGGGCCTTGTTTGTCCGGTCGTGATAAGCGACGGCGGGTTGTCCGGTACCGTTCAGCGCGATGCTCGTCCAGATGCCGACGTCGTCTCCCGATTCGGTCTGGCCGCCTCGGAAGCCGTCTTTGTTGTAGAGCAACGGATCGACGGGCGGTTCACTCGGAACGCCATCGATCGCCGACCACTCGACGTTCTTGCCGTTCCACGTGCCGACGACCAAGTCGCCCCAGGAGTACCCGCTGGACCAGTCCGCTTCGGCGTAGCCGGAGACCCAGATGGTTTTTCCGGACGTCGCCACGGATGTGTAGGCGCCGATGAGGCCCGGGAACAACGTTTGGCAGTTCGGCGGGTCGCACTTGTACGTGTTGACCTTGACCGTACCGTCATCGCCACAACCCGGCGAAACAGCGGCTACGCCGCCGACGAACGCCAACCCGGTGATTGCACGAAGCGCGCGACGTCCATTGCTCTTGGCCGCCGCGCGCACCTTAGGGTTTGACGGTTTGTCCTCGGTGCGTTTGTCCGAACGACGTCGTGCCAAACGCCAAACCGCACCCACCATGCCGAGCGCCACGAGCCACGCCGGATTCGTTTGCGATTGCTCGCCCACGACCGTGCACCCGCAACCCGCACCCGTGTCCAGCACGCGTCCGCGAATGAGCGCTTGCGACGCCGTCGCGACGTTGCCTTCCGAGTCTTGCGCTTCAACCGTGATCTCCGCAGCATCACCGACGTCGACCGACGTGATCTCCGAAGCGAGTTTCCAACCCGACCACGCACCGCCGTCGAAGCGATAACGAACACGCGGTTCGGTTCCACCCGACACGATGTCGCGCACGTCGATCGCTGCTTTCGCATTGATCGGCTCCGCGATCGTGATCACCGGCGGCTCCGCATCGATCACGACATCGATCGTCGCCGGCGTTTCATCCATCGACTCCGGATGACCCACGACGCGCGAACGAGCACTGATCGTGTGTTTGCCCTGAAGCCTCAACCATTCATCACGCACCGTGATCATTCGTTCACGCGTGAACGGTTTCCATGCACCGCGATCGACACGGTACGAGTACTCGACAGGTTGCGCGCCGTTGTCGAGCTCCGAAGCGAGCTGAATGTTCACCGCCGGAACGTTCGCCGGCAGCGCCGTGGC
>CAYSYX010000661.1:0-4999 GCA_964435055.1 uncultured Polyangium sp.
TCGACCTTGAGTTCCACCTTGAGTTCGGAGGGAACATCGACTTTTAGCACACGGATGGACTCGTCTTCGCTACGCTCTGCCATGGTCCTTGGCAGGAGGGCTCTTGCATCCTGAGTGCCGACGCATACGCTCACGCGTTTCCCCGATGCGTCGAGAATTGCTGTTCGACAAAACGTTCACGTTGGTGTTTTCAACCCTCTTGTCCGGCGACGGCGACCGCGCATATCCTGGTGTGGGCGGCATATCGAACGAGGTATCGATGGCAAAGGCGAGAGAAGGGTTTGCGAAGATCGAGCGGGCACACGTAGAGGAAGCATGTCGCTTGCTCGTCAAGGGCGGCGCAGGCGGTGGGGGCGGCTCGTACTTCGTACGCTTCGACGGAAATGACCTACCCGCCAAGCGTGTTCTGCGGGAGGCTTACCAGCGGGCGAACCAAAGTGAGATTGGCGCGAAGGAGTTCAGCGGCGGCCAGTACACCGCACGAATCTTGCAGCGTCTGGGATTCGAAGTGGTCGTGCGTTAGCCAGTGCGCATGCCGATAGGCAAAATTATTTTCTTCGGATGTCGAAAAATCCTGGTCGCGAGCAGTCCGAGTCGTGTAATGTTCGCTGCTTGGAATGATGACCCTGGACGACTTCTTCGGTGCTTTGCGGTCCTCGGTACCCCGCTTTCAAAGCCAGTGGCTTGATCGCGAACAGGAGCGCGTCGTCTCGGCACCTCCGAATCCGCCTGCGCTCGTCGTCGCCGGTCCTGGTGCGGGAAAGACCACGGTATTAGCACTGCGTGTTCTGAAGCACGTGTTTGTCAACCAGATGCAGTCCGTGGGTATCCAACTTCCGACCGTCCTCGTCCCGCTCATCGCAGCTCAATCCCTGGTTTTGGCAAGACACAGGACTTGACATCATGAAACTGGCTGATTTGGTATCGATACTCTTCCCGCCGGGTAGTGCCAAGACCTTGACTCCGAAGCAAGTGGCTATCCTCGGTCATAAGAACGGCCCGGCTTGGGTAATGGCCGGACCAGGCTCGGGCAAAACCCAAGTCCTGGCGCTGTTTGTCCTGCGTTTGCTGTATGTCGATAACGATCTGGTTCAGCAAGATCGCGTGCCGCCCGAATGTATCTTTGTAACTACTTTCACTGAAAAGGCTGCTCGAAATCTTGAGGATCGCATTATCACCTATCGCGCACGCATTATCGCTTCCGACCCAACGTTGGCTTCAATCGACATTTCGAAATTGCGAATTGGAACGCTCCACGGATTGTGTAATGACTTGTTACAGGAATATCGCGCGCCAAACTACCAGAATGTGCGCTTGATGGATGACTTTGAGCAGGCGCTGTTTGTCCGCGAGCATATGAGCCTGATCAAGCAGCCTAATGTCACAACGGAGCTCGCATTTTGGCGCCAATTTCCTTGGCTATTCATGCCGCATCAATGGCAGGCAACGCGTGCCTACGCGCCCAATCGGTGGAATAGCACCCACGCTTTGGTAAAATTGCTCAACCGCTTGGTAGAAGATCGGGTATCTATTTCAGGACTCCGTGCGGCAGGTGGACAATTGGCCATATTGGCCAACCTATACGAGGAGTACGCTCAACATTTGGCGAATACATACCGCTGCGATTTTTCCCAGTTGCAGGGGCGTTTCTTTGATTTTTTGCAGTTGCCCTTGGGACAAGCATTTTTGCGTGGGGATGGCACTCCCAATAGCCGCGGCATCCAATGGGTCTTGGTGGACGAATATCAGGATACCAATCCGATGCAGGAAGCAATTTACTTTCAACTTGCATCACGTGCACCGCACAACCTCGTTGTCGTCGGCGACGATGATCAGGCGATGTACCGCTTTCGAGGCGGATCAGTTGAATGCATGGTAACGTTCGACGATGCCTGCAATGCTTTCTTGGGGCTACCGAAAAATGCAGTAGCTAGGTATGATCTGACCGATAATTTTAGATCTCATTCGGATATCGTCAGATTCTACGACGATTACATTCGTGGGTTTTCCATCATGCAACGGCCAGGGGCGCGTTCACCAAAACCATCAATTACTGCGCAGCGAAAAATTGCGCAAACGTATCCGACAATATGTACTCTCCAGGGCGCAAGCCTGGAAAACGTTGCGGATCGATTGGCAGAGTTGGTCCGCGAGTTGATCGACAATCAAGTCGCGAACGATCCCAGCGAGTGTTGTCTCCTGCTCAAAAGCACAAAAGAGTCTCCGCGCAACGCCGAGCCCTATGTCGCTGCGTTGAAGAACCACGGCTTCGAGGTATACAATCCACGAAACAAGTCCTTTGCCGAGCAGGAGGAAGTGCAAGGGTTGTTGGGGACTTTGCTGGCCATTTTCGACCCCGCACGCAACTATGCCCTGGATCCAGCCAACCGCAATATCGTGCCGGAAGAAGAGCCCCAACTTCGTGCTTGTTTTGACCGCCTGGCGTCGACTCACCCGGTGCTTGCCAAATATGTAGATGATGCCACCAAAGCCATTGCCGCGAAACCTGGCGATGCACTCGATGCAAATCTACAGGAAATTGCTTATTACGTCCTGGGATTCGAACCGTTTGCGACGTGGCTCGATGATCCAGTTTGTCGTTTGCGACTGGGCAAGTTGACCAAGTTGCTCGAAGGATACAATTCGATGCCCGTGCTTGATCCCGCCACCGGACTATCGCGCGTTGGCGTGACACGTGGGTGTCTCAGTTCATCGACAAGCTCTCCCGGCGCGGTCAAGCGTGCATGGTTGGGCGGGTTCTATCATCTATTCCTTGGATATGTCCTAAACGCCGGATTCGACGACGAAGATGATGATGACGTGATTTGCCCACGTGGCCGAGTGCCAATTATGACAATGCATCAAGCAAAAGGATTGGAGTTTCCATTCGTCTTTGTTGGTCATATGGGAGAAAGTCCCAAAGTCTCCGCCAGCCATGAAATGGAGAGCCTGTTTGCGGGGTATCCTGCAAATCCAGCAAGAGCCTTTGCACGAGCGCCCGCGCAAGATCGTGCACAGATGGATATGATACGCCAATACTATGTTGCGTACTCCCGCGCCAAATATGCATTGGTGCTCGTCGGTACGACGGCGCAATTTAAGAAGCAGACGGTACCATTGGGTCCCGCCGCCAATTGGGTTCGTCATCGCACCTTACCCTTGTGAGACGCCTATGAGTGCTGCAAAGAAATTTCCGTTTCCAAAGAACCTTGTGATTGCCGAAGCGAGCGCACCTGCGCGCCCACGTTTCAGCTTGACTTCAGACATTATCGCATTTCGAAAATGCCGTCGACAATATGGTTATTTCGGCAATGATAACTTCGTGCCCGCACAGGCAGTGCAAATATTCTTCGGGCAGATCATTCACCAAGTTCTCGATCGGTGCCATCGACATTATAGCGGTTTTTTCGCTCATCGCCGGGGCACGTTGCCAACCGATGCCGACATCGAGACCTACTTCGCCGATGTGGAGCAGGCCTTGCGTGCGCATGGTATTCGACCGGCGTCGCCCGAAGTTGCTAAGCAGGCGAAACAAGTGCTCAAGACGTTCAATCGGCTCGAAGGACCTACTCTATATCCACGTGTAATCGACACCGAATATCGGCTCGAATCTGAGCGGACCAGCTACATACTGCGCGGGGTGGTGGACGTACTTGCCGCCGATACCGCAGGTCAAGCGGAAATATGGGACTACAAGGGCACCGATATGCCCCCTTTGACTTCAACGTCGCTTCGCGACTACGAGTGGCAAATGAGCGTCTATGCCGAATTGTTCAAGGTCAAGTCAGGCCGCTATCCTGCACGAGCAGTCCTTTATTTCTTGAATGAATTGACGACGAAGGCGACCGATCCACCAATAACCACGCGTCCATTGCGTGCTGTGCATGTCGTCGATTTTTATCGCGAGGGTACCGATTCAGACGGAACGCCTACCCTGGTGCGTCAAGGGCTGGACGCGTTTGATCTGACCGCAGGCGATATCATGAGCTGCAAATCGGCGCAGCGATGGGATGCGCCCGGGCCCGCGGATCTACCTGACGAGAAGACATGCGACATTTGCGATATTCGGTGGAGTTGCAAGGCCCGTACCGGGACGTACCCGTCTCGCCTGCCGATGCTGCGTCGGCCGTAGCCTTAGTCTGGGAGTATTCAAAGGCACTGAAAGGGAATACCGTGATATCGTGCTGCAAAAGCGTGCAATTTGGGCTAATACCTCCAATTCGCAACTGAAGAAGCCCGCATTGCGGGTTTCGCATGGGCGCGTTGCATTCACTTAAACAATGTTAGGCCGGGCCAAATAGACGTAAAACATGACCAGGCATAAACGCATAACGGCAAGCACAATCAAGAGCTGGTTCCAGTACCGGTGCGAGCGAAAGATCGCGTATTCCATCCAGCGCGACCTCGTTACTAGCTTCCTAACTTTACCCGTAGCGGCGGCCCCGTGGGCGGAACTTGGGCAAAAATTCGAAAATGCCGTTGTTGAGCGCCTCGCGAGTGAGAACCCTGGTCAAGTCCTGCGCCCATTTCAGTCCGAGGTCCTGGAAGAAAAATTGTCACTCGCGTTTGTTGCGCGACAGCGACGCGAGATTTATGCGACCCAGTTGCAACTCCGTGAAACTCCAGTGGCGCGGCAACTCTTCGACCTCGAGTCAGACGTTGTAATTGGGGCAAGTCGACCCGATTTAATATTTGTTGAAGACCGCGATGACGGCCCAGCATATCACCTAATTGATATCAAGGCCACTCAGGCGGCTACCGTATTTCACAAGGCTCAGGTCGCCTTTTATGCCATTTTGTTCCGCGCTCTTCTGGAGCAACAACGTCTCCCAGGAACCGTGGCTCCCGAAGGTCAGATTTGGCATATGGTGCCCGGATCTTTAGGGACAAACGCCGAATGGACGATCCAGAAGTTCCCCCTCCGAAGCTATGAAACACTTGTTATCGATTTCTTCCTTCGCGACTTAAAGACTATTCTCAAATCCAAACTATCCTCGAC
>CAYSYX010000662.1:0-1678 GCA_964435055.1 uncultured Polyangium sp.
TCGCTATTTCGAGATAGGTCATGATTGGCTCGCCCGTCGTGTATACAAGCAGCGGCAGAATCGCGAGCGGCTGGAGGAGGAGCGGCGACAACAGGCGGAAGCGCGGGCGGCGCAGGAAAGAGAGAATGAACAAGCGCGGGTACGTCTGGAAAAAGCCCAACGAGACCGGCGCATTTCGATCATGATTGCCGTCATCACCACCGCTGTGGCCATTGTGACGGTCGCTTCGTTTGCCTGGGCCATGTATGAACGTTCGCGGGCGGAGTCGGCGCGAATCGCCGCCGAACATGCGGAAATTTCGGCTCGATCGGCGGAAGCGGAAGCCAACAACAAAGCGGTCGAGGCGTCGGATGCGCGGCTATTGGCAGGTTTTCGGGAGCTCCGCGCGCGAGGGCGTATTGCGGACGGATTGCAGTTGTTACGTGCCGTGGAAAAGCCGGCGGAAGCTCGCAATTGGTCGGCGCTGGCCAATGATGGTTTGTGGAATCACGCCCTCGAAGTCACGTTGCAAGGCCAGCGAATGCCCTTGTCGATGGCTGTGTGGAGTCACGACGGAACACGTATTGCCGCCGCCAACGAGTACTTGATTTGGATTTGGAATGCCAATGGCGAAGGTTTACCGGTCTCGATTTCCGCTCACGACAACACGATATCATCGATTGCATGGAGTTTCGACGACAAACGCTTGCTCACGGCGTCCGCGGACGGAAAGGTGCATCTGTTCGATGCGTCGTCGCCGACGTCAAAGCCCGTGATTTTCGATGCTCATGCGGGCCTGATGCGATTGGCGGTATTTAGTCCCGACGGGAAACGAATTGCGGCGATTGGCGTGGATCGGTTGATTTGGGTTTGGCGCGTTGAGGGCGGCGAACCACTGATTCTTCGCGGTCACTCGGGGGACCTGACCGACATCGCCTTCATGCCGGACGGTCAATCGATTGTTTCGGCAAGTGCGGACAAGACCGCGCGCATTACTTCGTTGGACGGCAAAACGTCGATCGTTTTACGCGACCATACGGACGTCGTGCGTCGTGTCGAACCGAGCCCCGATGGAAAGTTTGTCGTAACGGCATCCGACGATCGCACCGCGCGCGTGTGGGATGCATCCGGACACGGAGCGTCGACGCTATTTGCCGGACATCGTGACGGTGTTTTGCATGCGACATGGAGTCCGGATGGAACTCGGATTGCGACGGCATCCCGGGACAAGACCGGTCGAATTTGGTTTGTCAATCAGAAAGAGCCCTCGATTGTATTATCGTCGCCTGAGACCTCGGTCGCGTCGATTGCATTTCGACCCGACGGTGAATATGTCGTGACGGGTTCGTTCGAACAAACCATTGCCGTGTGGCCCGTCTCCGGAGGCAAACCCCGCACCTTCGACGCTCACCGCGAGGGCGTGACAACTGCTTCTTGGAGCCCGGATGGGGCGCGCGTGGTTTCGGCTGGAGGCACTCAGGCCAAGGTTTGGCGCATGGATCATTTGGAAGGATTGCCGAGGCATCGGCGCCCATTTTTTCATGCGGCGACCGTATTGCCTTCCGGCAACCAGTTTGTCGCGGCATACGACGATAGAACGGTGCGCCTCAAAAATTGGGACGATCGTACATCGACGACGTTGCTGGGTCGACACGACGATTGGGTCACGAGCGTGGCGACGAGTCCCGACGGACAAACC
>CAYSYX010000662.1:1688-4994 GCA_964435055.1 uncultured Polyangium sp.
GCGACGACGTCGCTCGATGGAACCTTGCGGTTGTGGAGTTCGAGCGGCGCGAAGCCGGAGATCGTATTGGTACGTGGAGACAAACCAACGCGGGCGGCCGCGTTTTCGCCCGACGGAAAACGCATTGCGGTGGCCACGGATGATCGGAAGGTGCGCGTTTGGAACATCGAACGTCAGGCGATGGAGGCCGAGTGGTCGGGACATACCGATTCCGTGATTCATCTCGTGTGGAGCCCCAAAGGAACGTACGTCGCATCGTCGTCGCTCGATGGGACGACGCGTCTTTGGCGAATGGGCGGGACGGCGCAACCGGTGGTTTTGCAGGGTCATGGCGGGGCGGTGGTGGGTGCGGCCTGGAAAAACGACGAAACGCTGATCGCCACGGCTTCCGACGATGCCACCGTGCAGACATGGGACGTGTCCACCGGAGAAAAACGTGTCGTGTTCGATCACGAAGCGCCGCTCTTGGCAATTGAATGGAGTTCCGACGGAAAAAGCTTGGTGACGAGCTCCAGCGACAACGTGTTGCGGGTTTGGAAATGGCCTAACTCGGACGAACCTATGGAATTGTGGGTGAATTCGCCGATTGTCGCGATGATGTTCACGGACGAATCAAAGCGCTTGCGCACGATTGCCGAGGACAACACAATTCGCACGTTTACGCTTGATGAAGCCGCATTGCGTCTGGAAATGTCGAGCGTGAATCGCGATTGCTTGGCCGTCGACAAACGCATCACGTATTTGGGAGAAGACATCGACACGGCCGAAAAAAGTTTTATTGCGTGTGAACGTTCGTTTCAACGAGCCTCAGCTCGACCGGAGAAACCATGAAGTATCGGGGAATCTTTGGGGCGAGCTTGCTGGTGTGTGGATTGAACCTGGGTTGCGACCCGGCATCGAATACCGGTTTGTTGGACCCGGCTCCGCGCACGCGCGCTTCGGTGGAGGCGGTGGAAAAGCGGCGGCACGATCCGCAAACGAGTTTGGCGCGTACGTTCCAGCCCCGGCTCCGAGCTCAAGACGTGCGGGTTTTGTTGAAAGTGGTTCCGGGCGATGCTTGGGTGGAAGTGGATGATGTGCCCGTGCGTCGTCGTCAAGGCTTGATCGAGCTCGTCGGGCATGTGGGGGATGTGCGTCGCGTGCGCGCGATCATGGGCGATCGATCGACGGAAGAGATTCGGGTGCGTATCGGAGCGGACGGGCCGAGCCCGGCAGTCATCGAAGCGGCGCTGGTCAAGCCTGGAACGACGAAAAAGCGACCGGTGCGGTTCGGGAATGAATGAGGTGGGTTATGGTGCAGCGACAAACCAATTTCGGAGGATGGCGGTATTCGGTGTGGGGATGGATGCTTGCGCTTGTCGTACCGGGTTGCGAATCGGTGCTTGGCCTGGACAAACTCCACGAGGGGTGCATCGAAGGCACGGTGGAATGTGCCGGTAATGCGCTGCGCACGTGCCAAGCGTCCGGGGACTGGAATCAAGGCGAAGATTGCGGCAACTCGGGACGTACGTGTCTTGATGGCGCTTGTATTGGCGAGTGCAAATTCGACGTTGATCGACGGTGTAATGGCAATCGTCCCGAAATTTGCAATGAAAAGGGTCAATACGTGAAGGCAGAGGAGGATTGTGCCACGAAATGTGACAATGGCGCGTGCGTTCGGCCAAGCTGTTTGAACCTCGCGAAGACGTGCGGCGCACTGGGTCAAGAAGATTGTTGCGCGACCGAATGGGTGGAAGGCGGGACGTACCATCGCAGCAACGACCCCAAAGCCGAAGCAACGGTCAGCAATTTTCGGCTGGATCGATTCGAGGTCACCTTGGGGCGGTTTCGTGCGTTTGTCGAAGCATATCCGGGAAGCATACCTGCGGCCGGCGCAGGGGCGCGTCCAAAGATTCCCAATTCGGGTTGGAATTCACAGTGGGTCATGCCGCCGGACAAAATCAGTCTCCAGAACAAGCTGACCACTTGTAACTCGAGTACATGGTCCGCGTCTGGGGCGTTTGTCTTGGAGCAACCAATCAATTGTGTCACGTGGTATGAAGCGTTTGCTTTCTGCGTGTGGGATGGTGGTTGGCTCCCGACGGAGGCCGAATGGAACATCGCTGCGGCGCGTGAGGGGACTGCGGAGCACGGGCTACGGGTCTTTCCGTGGTCGCCTGCGTCCGAACAAAACCCTAAACCCGATCACAGCCGGGCATCCTACAATTGTCTCGGCGACGCCAATCCCCAATGTAATGTTTTGGATATCCTCAAGGTGGGGAGCAAATCTCCTGCGGGCAATGGACCGTGGAATCACGCCGACCTCGCGGGAAACCTGGCGGAATGGACGATGGATTCACTTATCGAGCCTTATGTTACGCCGTGCGACGATTGTGCCCATTTGGTCGAAGGCGATCGGCGTGCCGTGCGTGGTGGGAGCTGGGTAAGCCCGGAATCGGGCAATGATTTGAAAACAGCCGCTCGAACTGCGGCATTGCCGGAAGAGCGTCATGATACGCGAGGGTTTCGTTGTGCGTATGAACCTTGACGGGGCCGAGAAAAGAATGAGTCAATCCCGGAGTCAATCATGAAACGTGCGAAATGGGGCCTGCTTGTTGGAGCCGCGGCGTTTTTCTTTCAGGTCGGAATCGCGCGGGCCGAAGATTGCAAGAAAACGCGCGACGACGGATTTCGTTATTTTGATCGCGGCGACTACGTGCTCGCCATTGATGCGTTTCGACGATGTATGGACACCGAGCCCACCGCCGGCTCGATGGCGCAAATGGCATCGGCCTTGAACGCCGTGGGTCGTTACGACGAAGCTCTGCATTGGTATGAAAAGGTGACGGCTGATTTTCCCAATGCCTCGGATGATTTGAAGAAGAAAGTTCAAGCGGAAATCAAGGACCTGTCGGCCAAAGTCGGCAGCATCGCGGTCGAAGGCGAAGTCATCGCCGGGGCGCGATTGTGGATCGATCAGCTGGAAATTGGTGAATTGCCTTTGCGGAATTCAGTGCGTATCGCCGTGGGCAAACACGAAGTGCGGGCGGTCAAACCGGGATTTCCTCCCATCGTGACCTCCGTCAACGTTGCGCCTGGAAAAACCAGCTCGGCCCGGCTCGAAGCGACTGAACGTGTGGCGCAATTGGATGTTCGGGAAAAACACAATTGGATTTTGCATGTCGAAATCGATGGCGTCGACAAAGGCGTGACGCCGTGGTCGGGATTGGTTCCCGTGGGAAAACATCGTCTTCGATTGCGAGGTTTTATTTCTCCCATGGCGCTTTCGACTTGCTAATTTAAGTAAATCTTTTCGCATCTTGGTAG
>CAYSYX010000663.1:0-4994 GCA_964435055.1 uncultured Polyangium sp.
GCGCTTATGACGAACTCATCGGCACGCAGGGTTCGTCGCATGAACCATTTCGTCAGGCCATCAGCCTGATCAACGCCTTGACGCCCGAAGCGCTGATCCGCTTTCAATCCCTGGCCGAACGCGCGCTGCTCAACCAAGGCGTGACGTTCTCCGTGTACGCGGACAAACGCGGCACCGAGAAGATCTTTCCGTTTTGTTTGGTGCCGCGGCTGATTTCCGCCGACGATTTTTCCCACGTCGAACGAGGGCTCGAACAACGCGTCCGCGCCTTGAGCATGTTCCTCGACGACGTCTACGGCGACCAACGCATGCTCGCCGAACATCCGATACTCCGCGACCTGGCGCTCGGTGCCAAGCATTATCTGCCCGTTTTGCGCGGGATTCGTCCCCCCGGCGGCGTGCGCATCCACGTCTCCGGCATCGACTTGATCCGCAGTCCGGATGGCGTCTTCCGCGTGCTCGAAGACAACCTGCGCACTCCGTCCGGCGTGTCGTACGTCTTGGAAAACCGCATCGTTTCGAAGCGAGTATTGCCGCAGATCTTCGAGGAAGCGCGGGTTCATCCGGTCGAACACTACCCGGCGCAGTTGTCGAACGTCTTGCGGTCTGTTTGTCCCGTCGCCACGGACGAACCTTGCGTGGTGGTCTTGACGCCCGGCCCGTATAACTCGGCCTACTTCGAACACAGCTTCCTCGCCCGCATGATGGGCCTCGAACTGGTCGAACCGGCGGATCTCTACGTCGACGACGATCGCGTGTATCTGCGCACGACCCGCGGGCCGCGACGCGTGCACGTGATCTACCGACGCATCGACGACGCGTTCCTCGACCCCGACGTCTTCCGTCCCGATAGCTTGCTCGGCGTGCGCGGCCTGGTACAAGCTTACGCGAAAGGCCACGTGAGCCTCGCGAATGCCTTGGGAAATGGCGTCGCCGACGACAAAGCCGTGTACGCGTTTGTCCCGGACATGATTCGGTTTTACCTCGGTGAAGATCCGATCCTGGCGCAAGTTCCCACGTACGTGTGCGCGCGTGAACGCGACCGCAAGTTCGTCCTGGAACATCTCGATCGGTTGGTGGTCAAATCAGTCGACGAAGCCGGCGGTTACGGGATGCTCATGGGCCCCACCGCGTCGGCGGCGGAGCGAGAAGCGTTTCGGCAACGGATCGAAGCGGATCCTCGGCGATTCGTGGCGCAAGAACGCATCGAACTGAGCACTTGTCCGACCTGGGATGCAAAGCAGCGCAAGGTCGTGCCGCGAAGGATCGACTTGCGTCCCTACGTTCTCACGTCCCCCACAGGCCCTTGGGTGTTGCCCGGAGGTTTGTCGCGGGTGGCCTTGGTGGAAGGATCGTACGTCGTCAATTCCAGCCAGGGCGGAGGTTCGAAAGACACGTGGGTGCTGAAATCGCCCTCGTCATCGCCAAGGAGTGAGCGGTGATTGCTCGAGTCGCCGATCATTGTTTTTGGTTCGGCCGGTACATCGAACGGGTCGATTCGATGACGCGCGTGCTGCACGTGACGCTGCATTTGTCGCTGGATGCGGAGTTATCCGGCCGCGACTGTTGGCAACCGGTGCTCGTGGTTTCCGGTGAAAAACAGCGTTTCTCGGCGCTGCACGGGGAAGAAGCGATGGGCGATCGCGAACGGGTGCAAACGTATCTCGCCCTCGATGAACGAAATCCCGTGTCGATCCTGTCGACCATCGCGGCAGCACGAGAAAACGCGCGCTCCATCCGCGAAGCGATCAGCCTCGAAGTGTGGGAAACCATCAACGAGCTGTACCTGTGGTCGCGAAGCGACGCCGCGCAGGAAGAGTACGAGACAAACCGGTACGGGTTCTACCGCCGCGTGCGGCACTCGATCGAGCTTTGTCGAGGGTTTCTCCAGACGACCCTGCTCCATGACGATCCCCTCGCCTTCATCGAGCTGGGGATCATGCTCGAACGGGCGGGACAAACTGCGCGGATCGTGGACGTGCATCACCAGGTGCTCCGCGTCGACGGTTCGCGGCTGGAAGTGGTGGTGGATACGGGCATTTGGCTGGCGATTTTGCGGTCATGCTCGGGCTGGGAGCCTTACATGAAGCGCCATCGGGGACGGGTGACCGGTCCGAGTGTCGCGGCATTTCTCATGTTGGAACCAGCGTTTCCGCGCTCCGTACGTCATGCGGTCAGTGCGGCGCGACATCGTTTGCGGTCGCTTTGCCCTCCAACCATTGTTCCGGGACACAAGTCCATCGAACGGCTCGACGCGCTCGACATGGCGCTCGAAGCTCGCGATCCGGAAGCGATCGCCGCCGAACACGACCTCGCCACGTTCATCATTTCGGAGACGGCGGCGATTTGCCTGGAAGTTGCGCACGAGCTCTTTGGCTACCCCGCCCCTGGAGCCCCGAACTGAATCATGCCGAATCTGCTGGCGATTTCGTTCGAGGGCGAGCTGGCACCGTGTTTCGATTTGCGTTGTTTGCATCCCGGGCGTCATGCACCGGATGGTTGGGGCATCGGGTATTATCCGGGCGGAGAACCGAGCGCGTCGGTGTTGAAAGAGCCCGCGCCGCCGCACGGATCGATTCGCAGCGAGCTTGTGAAAGCGTGGGAACACCTCGAAGCGTCGCTCTTCGTTTTGCACATACGCACGGCACGCTGGGGATCGCTCAGCGATGCCAATACGCAGCCGTTTTCGCGTAGTTATGCAGGACGCGATTGGCTCTTTTCGCATAGCGGCAGTTTGCAACATCGTGTCGAAGCGCCCGGGGAAAAAGGCATCTTCGAGCCGGTCGGGTCGACCGACAGCGAGCGGGTCTTTTGCGACTTATTGGCATTTTTTGCCGATCACGGCTGGCGAAGTATCGGTGACGCCGATCCGGCCTTGGTCCAAGGGTTTTTCGGGGCGATCAGCGCGCATGGATGCACGACGTGCGTGCTCACGGACGGACGGGATTTGTTGGCTTATGCGGATGCTCGGGCGGAAGGACCGCTGTACATGGGCCGAGTTTCGCCGCCTTATGAAAAACTGGTTTTGGCGGATGCCGATTTGGAGCTGGATCTTGGGCGTCGGGGGATCAAATCGCGCAAAGGGGTGATTGTCGCGTCAAACCAATTGGAAGGCGAAGGCGCGACGTGGACGATGCTCCCGCCGGGTCATTTGGTGATCGTGCGTCAAGGTGCGGTCATTGCGGATGTGGCGCCGGTGCAAGTTTCGGCGGAAGCGGTGGCGGTACCGCTGCGCAGTCCGGTGAATCGCCCGGAACGAGCGCAAGAGCGGCGGCTTTCGGTGGTCCATCGGACGGCGTATCGTTATGCCAAACCGGTGGAACGCAGCGTGCATTTGTTGCGCTTGACGCCCGTGCATGATCGCTTGCAGACGTTGCATCACACGTCGCTCCAGTTGTCCGTCGATGGCAAAGCGCGCGATTACGACGACGTCTTTGGCAATCGCGTGCGCAAAGTTGCTCTGGATACGAGTTTTACCGAGCTGATCGTCGAAGCCCGTTCCGAAGTGACGTTACACGACACGGAGCCGTGGAGTTTGCGGCCTTTGCACAGCCGAAGCACGATTCCATTGGTCTGGATGCCTTGGCAGCGTCAGGTTTTGCAGCCATTTCTTTTGCCCACGGAGTTGCCCGACAGCGAGCTCGAGGAGTTGGCGCAATATGCGATGAGCTTCGTCGAGCGCAACGATTACGATTTGGTCGACACTTTGTTCGATCTGAATCAAACGATATTTCGCGAATACGAATATCGTCAAGGAGCCACGAACGTATTGACGACCCCTTTCGATGTGTATTCGAATCGACGTGGGGTTTGTCAAGACTTTACCAATTTGTTCATTTGTTTGTGCCGGCTGCTGAACGTCCCGGCGCGTTATGTGTGCGGGTATTTGTACACGGGCCCGACGCACGCGAACGCCGTGCAAGCACAAGCGTCACACGCATGGGTGCAGGTGTATTTGCCGGAGCTTGGTTGGAAAGGGTTTGACCCGACGAATGGCGTCGTGACGCGAACGGATCACGTGCGCGTGGCGGTGGGCCGTAATTATGTAGATGCGACGCCGACGTCGGGCACCATTTACGTCGGCGGCGGCCCGGAAACGCTCGACGTGGATGTGAAAGTCACGCTGCTCGATTGACGTGAAGACCTCAATTCGGTTCATTGAACCTATCGGCACCGGGAAATGAAAATCATCGCCTTGGCGATTGACGCATTTTTCATCGAGCATCGAGGTAGGATGTCGATAGGGGCGGAAGATTCCACTGACTTTCTTCATTGACACGAAGACGCCCCGGCCCTCAAAATCCCCTGAGGCGGAGATCGTTTCGATCCGTTGCCGACAATCCGTCAAGAAGGGGAAGACCAATGAACCACCGCAGTGTTTCCAGGCTTGGAGC
The DNA here is from genome assembly GCA_964435055.1 of uncultured Polyangium sp. Classification (GTDB taxonomy): domain Bacteria; phylum Myxococcota_A; class Polyangia; order Polyangiales; family Polyangiaceae; genus Polyangium. The sequence goes on from CAYSYX010000663.1 coordinate 4,395, forward strand.
GGCGTTTGTCCTGGCTCTCGTGACCGCCGACTGCACCTATGAAATGCCGACCGCGGTAACTTCCGACGGCGGACACGGCGGCGCTGGAGGATCCGGTGGCACGGTCGAAATTTGCAATGACGGATCCGACAACGACAAAGATGGGGCAATCGATTGCGCCGACACCGATTGCAACGATGGATTCGTTTGTACGGACGCACTTGCCCCCGGGTGGACGCGAGTCACATTGGAACGCGGCGACGGCGTACCTCCTGCCGTGATGGCTTGCCCCGGCGGGGCTACACCCGAAACGTTGTATACGAACCCGGCCGGGCCCGCCGAATGCACGACCTGCACCTGTGGACCGCTCGACGGTACGACCTGCTCTCCTCCCAGTGTCATTTGCAATCTGTTTTCAATGATTTGCGCCGCTGGAAAAGAAGTGGACTGGACGAACGATTTTGGCGGTGCCACTTGCATAAAGCCCGATCTTCAAGGCGCGCTCCTGGTGTCCTGCCGCTTGTCCGGAACCGCCGCCGTCGCCGCGCCGGGTACGTGTACGCCATCCATTGCGGATTTTCCAAACAAGGCTCCATGGAATGGCTGGGTACGAGCTTGTCC
>CAYSYX010000664.1:0-4982 GCA_964435055.1 uncultured Polyangium sp.
CACCCCGGTGTCCCGCACGTTCAACACAACCTTCGCCCCCGCACGTTGAAGAGTCACGTCGACTCGTCCTCCCCGGGGCGTGAATTTCTCCGCATTACCCAGGAGATTCGTAACGACCTGAATGAGGCGCGCCGCATCGGCGTCGACGAAGAAGGGCTCCGGATCGCATCGATGAGCGAGTACGATGCCGCTTCGATCAAAATTGAGGCGATAATCCTCCACAGTGCTCGACACCAGCGGTCCAAGGTCGAGAACCTCACGCTGAAGCTGAACCTTGCCGCGAACGATGCGAGTCATGTCGAGCAGATCATCCACAAGACGCGTCAAATGCGTCACCTGCCGCTCGATCACCGTTTGGGCCGTCTGCGCCTTGTCGCTCCCCGGCGCAACACGTTTCAATAAAAACAAGCTGTTTCGAATAGGTGCCAACGGATTGCGCAGCTCGTGAGAAAGCGTGGCCAAAAACTCGTTCGTACGCATGTTGGCGTCGCGAAGCGCCTGCTCGGTCGCGATAAGCCGCTCCTGTCGCAACGTGCGTTCCGTGATGTCCTCGAAGGCCAACAGGATTCTTCGGTCCGGGTTCGACAAGACAGACGCGCTGATATTGAGGTAAAGCGGCGTCGCTTGGACCTCATGCATGATCAGCTCGGCGCTCTCCGTGGTTTCGCTTTGTCGGGCTTTGTTGAGCAACGCCCTGAAAAGGACATGTTGATCAACATTCAAAAAAAACCCGAACGTCTTGCCGACGAGCTCCTTTCGGTTTCTCCCCAACAACCGGGCCCCCGCAAGGTTGATCGCCCGGATGACTTCCTGCTCGTCGAGCGTCGCATAACCAAGCGGCGCGAAATCGAAGAGCTCGGTGTACCGGGCGAGCCCCGCCTCGAGTTCACGCCGGGTTGCTCTCAGCTCGTCGTTCTGCATCTCGAGTTCGATCTGATAAACCTCGAGTTCGTGCGACATGCGCTGCCGTTCGTGGTCCAAGCCGTTCGCCGGGGATTCGTTTTGGCGTTTTTCCACGCGCTCCTCGGCCCGTTGCCGCAGCGCCGCTTTTTCTTCGACCTTGTCGTCGACGCTCACCTTCTTCACTGTTCATCCCCCCTGGTTCCGCGTACTGCCGGATCAGTCGCGTTCTTTATTCGTGTAGAAATATCAACACATCTCGCCCATCGCTGTCGAGCGTAATCCGAACATGGAGGCTCGTAGATGGTGTGCCACTCTCCCCTGGCGAAAGCTGCAAATCAAATGCTAGGGCAGCCTTGTCGCGACCGACTTCACGCAGCTTTGCGTCGAGAAGCGACCCCTGCAGCTGGGGAACAGCCTCGATGAGCCGTTTGCCCGTGACCTCGTTGCGTTGACAACCGAGCAGACGTTCCGCCGCAGCGTTGATCGTGTTCACCACCATGCGCTCGCGATCGAGAACCATGACACCTTCGGTAACGACATCCAAAATCGCCGCCATTTTGCTCCTGAGGTTCGTCCGGTCTTCATCGGCCCGTTTCAAATCATCCACGTCCGTGCTCGTCCCGTACCACTTCAGAACGGTTCCCTGCGCATCGAGAATGGGTGCCGCACGCGTCTTGAACCACCGGTAGGTACCATCCGATCGACGGATTCGAAAGGCGATATCGAAACGGACGCCGGTCTTGACCGACGAACGCCACGCCTCACGCACTTGGTCGCGATCTGCCGGATGCACCTGATCGAGCCACCCGTATCCAAGTTGCTCGGCATCCTGAATTCCCGTGTAGTCGATCCATTGGCGGTTCAGGTAGTCACACGCTCCGTCCGCTCTGGCTGCCCATACCAGCGTCGGCAGGGATTCCGCGAGTTGCCACAAGTGACCGGCCTGTGCGCGCAGCCCTTGTTCCAAAGCTCGAGCGCTGGTCACGTCGGTAAACGTGATCACGACGCCGTCGATGACATTTTCGAGCGTGCGATAAGGCATGATCCGCACGGAGAACCAACGCTCGTCGCGTGTGGAGACTCGTTTTTCCTTAAAAACCAAGGTCCGCAAGACTTCGCGGGCGTCATCCGCGAGGTTTGGATAGTCCAACTCCGACGCGAGGTCCGTGATGCGCCGTCCGGCATCCCCGGGGATGAGCTTGATGATCTTGGTCGTCGGCGGCGTAAAGCGCCGAACTCGCAATTCGCCATCCAAGAACAGCGTCGCGATGTCGGTGCTGTTCAAGAGGTTCTTCATGTCGTTGTTCGAGCGCGATAACTCGTCCACCTTCGCTTGCAGCTCGTGGTTGACCGTCTGAAGCTCCTCGTTCAACGACTGCATTTCCTCTGAGGATGTCGACAGCTCTTCATTGGTCGATTGCAGCTCTTCGTTGGTCGATTGCAGCTCTTCGTTGGTGGATTTCAATTCTTCCTGCGACGTCTGCATTTCTTCGCGCGTCGTTTGCACCTCCTCGCGCGCCCGTTGCAGATCCTCTTCCAATTCGGCGATGCGTGGAGAAACATCCCGCGTCGTGAGGCGTTTGGTCGCAACGGGTTGCGCGTGGACATCGGTGAAGATCACCAATACCGTACCACGGAGTTCTTTGGGTTCGGTCAGTTGGTGTACGGTCAAATCAATGACTTGCGTACCGCCGTTCGTTCCCACCTTGACGCCGGACACAGTGACCGCGCTGTCTTCACGAAGGGCCGCGGAAAATGCGCTGGAAAGCTCATAACGCAGACCCGCTCGAGCCATGGCGAAAATATTGAGATTGGCCCGACCAACCGCCGGTTCGAGGTACTTGCCCGATCGCCCGCTGACATAAAGAATATCCCCGCGCTCGTTGCACAAAACGCCGATGGGCGAAAAACGCTGCACGATCACCCGGTCGACCAGCATTTGCAGGTTGGGCGGAGGCGGTTTCGCCGCCGGTCCTTGTTCCCGCTCGGCTTCCCCGTGAGCGAAAGGCAACGCGCCCTTGGATGCGGGAAAGTCGACCGGGATGGCCCCGACGGTCTCATCGAGCCGGCGATAAATCCTCGTCTTCACATCGATCGGGGCGAAGAGATTCGAGAACGTTCCGATGGTCTCCGCACTGCCGAGAAACAGAATTCCTCCCGGATTCAAGCTGTAATGAAAGAGCGGGATGAGCTTCTTTTGCAGCTCCGAGGACAAGTAAATCAGCAAATTGCGGCACGACAGAAGATCGAGCTTCGTGAACGGCGGATCCATGATGATGTTTTGCGGGGCGAACACCACCATTTCGCGAATCTCCTTGGAGACGCGATAACCGAATTCTTCCTTGACGAAGAATCGACGCAAACGCTCGGGTGATACATCCGCCGCGATATTATCGGGATAACTGCCCGAACGGGCTTTCTCGATGGCATCGCGGTCGAGGTCGGTGGCGAAGATTTGCAGAGCGATGTTTTTCACCGGCTTCAGCGGCTCCATGGCCTCTTTGAAGGCCATTGCGAGCGAATATGCCTCCTCGCCGGTCGAACAACCGGGGACCCACGCGCGCAAGAGCCCACCTGTCGAGCGTGATGCGATCAGCGCGGGCAAGACCTCGTTTTTCAAGTGCTCCCACGTTGCCGGATCGCGGAAAAAGGACGTCACGCCGATCAAGAGCTCCTTGAACAGCAATTCCACTTCCCGTGGGTTTTCTCGGAGGAAACGCACATAATGGGCGACATTGTCGATTTGATGCAGGCCCATGCGTCGTTCGGTTCGGCGATAAATCGTGCTTCTCTTGTACAGAGAAAAATCGTTCCCCGTATGGGCGCGGAGCAAAATGAACACCTTCTCGAGCGAACTCGACATTTTGTCCTCGGTATGGTTCGTGGGTCGGCCGATGAATGCGGCATGCTGCAAGTACGCGAGGATCTTCTGCGGCAGCTCGTCGGCTGGGGCGACGACGTCAACGACGCCCGTATCGATGGCGCTGCGCGGCATTCCGTCGAACTTTGCCGATTCCAAGTCTTGCACGAAGACTGCGCCCCCCTTTTCTTTGATGGCGCGAACCCCGAGCGAACCATCCGATCCCATGCCCGAGAGCACCACGCCGACACTGCGTTCCTGCTGGTCCTCAGCCATCGATCGGAAGAAGAAATCGATGGGAAGATTCAAGCCCTGCGGTGACGCTGGCGGCAACAAATACAACGTCCCGTGCAAGAGCGATAGGTCTCTATTCGGCGGGATCACATACACATGGTCCGGTTCGATATGAAGCCCATCGGTTATCTGCACGACGTGCATGGTCGTGGCGCGTTGGAGCAATTCGACCAACATGCCTTTGTATTGCGGATCGAGGTGCTGAACGATAACGAAGGTCGCGCCGCTTTTTTCAGGAACATTGTTAAAAAACTGCTCGAGCGCCTCGAGCCCTCCAGCGGAAGCACCTATGCCGATGATGGGCGGAGGCGCTGCAAAGGCCACCTGATTGTCATCGGCAGGTCCCGGCATGCTCGGATGATCGGAATTCGGCTGTTCCTTGTGCCTACCGGCCGTCGGCGGGCTGTTCTTCGATCCTTTCGCCTTGTTCGCCTTCGGTTCCTGCGTACGCATCACCGCCTCCGAAGCCACAGTTCCGGGCGTCGGGGCCGCAGTGCTCGACACGTCGGGCTTCGACATCTCCGACTTCGGGGCTTCCGTTGTGGTGGACGCGTGGTCCTGTTTTTCCGTGTGCAACTCGACGGGCTGCTTTTGTCCACGTGAACGCTTGGAATTGTTGGTGCTCATGAACGGTACCCTGGAACGTTGTTTACATGGGTGGAACAGCCCGCCAAACCGGTTTTGACCACGCACGAAGACACTCGGCGCGTGACTAGGTAGCATGAGACAAACCGTTCGTGGTGACAATTCGTTCAAGAAAAACGCCGGTCGACTTGTTGGTTTGCCGACGACGACCCCACCCATCTCGGAGGGCCTGCCGCTCGCAAGTCCGGTGAATTGCGGGCAATCGGGATTGAGGCCGCGGGGTGTGAATTGTGGGCAAGGGAATTGCGTGCGGGTCCGTTGGATTGGGAGCAAGGGGGAT
>CAYSYX010000665.1:0-4973 GCA_964435055.1 uncultured Polyangium sp.
GCTTCAACGGGAAGGTCGAGCTGTGCGATGGGGCCAAACCCAAGCTCGTACGCAAGGCCGACAACACCTGCTTCGTTCCATACCACGACCTCATAGTCGCCGGATCCATTCTCGTTGTAGAATGCACCTTGCTGGGGGTTACCCTTCCACATTGTGAGGAAGCCGTGAAAGTGGTTGAGGGCGATAACAGCATCGGCCACGTATGCACGTAGCGCCGCGCGGACGATGGCGTCTCGGTCGAAGACGAGTTTTCCGAAGTAGGGGACGGTCCGTTCGATCATCGGTCTCGGCTAGACCACATTGATCTTGGCGTCAATGGGCTTGGGGGAGCATTTGCCACGTTTTAGGGTGTGTACGGCGGAATCTGGTTGACCCAATTCACCTCCTGCGGCGACGGATATTTGTACCAGAAAAACCTGTTGAGCTTGCGCGAAATCACCACGGCATTGCTGTTCGAATTCGTGCCCCAGTCGCAACCGCGGAGGTCCTTCTTGCGCACCTCATGATGGACCTGCGCCGCCTTGGCGAGATCCGAAGATTTTTCAAAAAGCTCGGTTTCTTCTGTGCAGATGGGTTTGCCAGGTTCGTTACACGGCCAGGTGAAGCCAGCAAAATCGGACTGAAGTACGCCTCCATGCGCTTTGCGGTTCGTCGCAATGATCATGTCCCGTTGTGAAACGTTCGGCGCTTGTCCGCTTGCGCAATGAAAGTCTCCGCCGGGTTTGACGTTGGGCGGTTCGGGCAAATTGCGGTATGGGCCGTTGATCGCCGTAGGCACACCATTGACGTCGATGAGCGACGTCTCCAAGGGCGCTTCGCCATACTTGATGTAAATGACGTTCATGACGTCCGGACCGACTTGCAATGAATAGTCGGTGCCGGAGGGCTGGCACTTGTATTGATCAGCGTACGGGCTGGCACCGAAAATCGTGGCGATCATCTTTGCATCGACACATGCTTTTCCCTCTTTCGTCGCCGTTCCCACAACATCCGCCTTTTTGTAAAAGCAGGAGAACGTCGGCGTAGGTACGTCGGACTTGTAACAAGCGTCCCCAAACGCGGCCTTGTATTTGGCCGCAAGTGCCTCGTTCTGATGGGGATTCCCCAACAATGGGAGGTAATAACGCATGCACGGCGTCGGCTTGAACTTCTCCGAACATTCCACCGGTTCACTGGGAGCCATCAGCCGGGGACCGCTTGACTCGGGAACTCGTTGTCCGTCCGGCGCGAATGGCCCCTTGATGGCCAACAGCGATTCTCCCAATGCCGCAGGGGGATCGACATCGTCACCGCGCGAGTCTGTGTCGCATTCGTCCCCCGCACACGCTCCCAAGGCGGCGCAGCCGAAACCCAACAACAACGCGCTCGAGATGACCGAACGACGTCCACTCATGGAGATTCCTTTGATTGAGAGTTCCCATCGCTTCATCACGTCCTCCCGGGTTGCATGCCTGTTCGCCAGAACGAGAGTGCGTCCCAGATCAACCGTATGCCCTGATGATTCTCATTGAATCGCCGATTTTACTGGAACGCTCGCTCCTGCACCCAAACGATTGTTAGGGCCGCAAGACGCGCCAACATCACCCGATCCAGCCGCGCCAAACGAAGCTCCGGTTCGGCCCTTCCCTGCTTCCAGCTCGGCCGCTCATTCCCCAGCCGCATCAATCCCGCATTGCGCATATACTTTACGCAACAAATCGAGCTGGTGCCGGTAGTACCCCGCCTCGGATTCCGTCGCCTCCGACGCCGCTTGTAATCGCTCGAGTTCCGCAATCAATGGAGCCAGAATCTCCATCGCAAATGCCGTTTGTCCCCCATCGAGGCACGCGGATGCAAACGACCACGTCGCGCGGCATTGTCGTTCGAGGCGATAAAAACCAAGCTCCACCAAGGTATTCCACCATTGTCGAGCCACGTCGAAAGGTTGTTGTTTGACCAAGGCGGCATCGAGAATCAATTCGACAATATGGCGCCGAACTTGTTTTGCGTTTTCCTCGTCCAAGCCAACTCGCGGTAAGAATTCAGCTTCGACAACACGATACCTCGCAACCGCTTCATCGAAATCGACGCGAGCATTCTCGACCGTCGCTTCACACAGCGCTCGGTCGAACGCCAAACCGACTCCTTCGGGCCATTTGTCATATCCTGCGACCTCGGCAAGATAAGAAGCGGCCTCGTCGTCGGTCATCACTTCGTCGTCGCGCATTTCATCGTTGGTTTCGTTGAAATACGCCGTTTCGACGCCCGTCGATTGATACAGGCAATGGTTTTACCGGGGAATCGAGATGCTCGGGAATGCCCGTCGCGTATTTCTCGGCCTGCACTTCGACGCCCGTGAGCGTGGTCCCTTCGCGTTTCGCTTCGACGACCCCGACGGTTTGTCCGTCGACGAACAGCAAATAGTCCGCTTCGCCGTGCCCGCGTTTGAGCGGAAAATGCCGCACGGCAACACCTCGCGCGGCATCGATGTTCATCGTGTCGCGGTCTTGCAGCACCCAGCCCGCGGCGCAAAGCGCAGCATCGATCTTGATTCGCGCGGCATCTTCGGGACGAGGCATGCGGGACGAGCGACGATACTCCTGGCGCGAGGGCGAACACAAGCGGAAAATGCGAGCGGGACGAACGGATTTGGGTGGAGAACGAAGCGGGTTGGTGGATGCTAGTTGCGCCACGCTTGATGCCACGCAGCGCGGACGTCGTTGGGAATTGCGACGTCATCGGGCCAATTGTGCGCTTTATGAAATGCACGGCCCCACTTGATGAGCGCATCGATGTCGGTCGGACGTGTACAGCGAACGACCTCGGCCCAGGTGCGCTCGAAAGCGAGGTAGCCAAGCAGCAAACTGAGCCCAACGAACGGACTTCCCTGTCTGATCATTGATCTCATTTCCGGAGGCGAACTCCGGAATACAGTGCGCCGGTTGCTTCGTGATTTGAAGACGACCGTTCGTCCCGACACAACGACCCGGAATAAATTCCGGGTCTATGCAATCGAAGTCCCCCTTCGGGGGACTTCGAAACGGCCGGCAGATCTGCAATCGCCCTTCACGCTCCGTGATTTTGCCTGGAACGTGAAGGGCAGAATCAAACCTGAACGATGATGCACAGTCCGCACTTTGTGCGGACTTCGATTGCATAGAGTGGGATTTTAATCCCACTCGGGCGAGCGGAACGCACGAACGGCGCAAATGGCGTGGCGGCTTCACGAATCCCGCTGGATCGTGGCAAAAATGAGACGAATGCTCAGACTTCCCTGTGGGTTCTCTCGCCGGTGTCCAGATCGGTGTAGGCGCTGGCTCCAAGGGTTTGCCCGGGCCGAATTCCGGTTTTTGCGCCGCCTATTGGCGAGCATTGGGCGGCAACGCTTGGTGCGATTCGTTGTTATCTGCGGCAATGAAAATAGTTTGGCGGGGAGGCCTCGATTGTCAGCGCCGGTCAAGGACACTTGCTTGTGCGGAATGAATGCACGGGACAGGCCTGCATTCACGTGTTTTGAGGCGAAGGCTCAACCGTGGCTAACATGGCTCGACCCAGGTCCACACGCTGGAGAAAAGGCACATATAGATTGTCGCCTCGCCGAACATCGCCCCATTCATTCCAATGTCCGGCACAATCTCGTTTCCGATCTCCGGCGGGATCTGCTGGTAACCAGGGTACGTTGCCTCAATTTCTGCGGCAACGACAGCAGATATCTCGTCGGGCCCGCCCATATCATGGATTCCATAATACGGGCCGATCAATGAAACGTGGAAGCTGAAGGACGCCCTGTTCGTGACTGAAGGAGGATCCACGTCCTTGGGGCGATAGATACGCGCCGAATACGCAGGATCCGTCCCTCCCGACATGAGGCTCAACGACTCGTTCTGGAGCGAGTATCGGTCCGCGATACGATCAATCATCGCTTTCCACTTGAGATAGTCGCGTCGACCGCGAGCCGCCGCAACCATGAGGCGGACGTGTTCTTCGGTGTCATCGTAAAAAGGTTCACCGAGGGGCACGTGGACACGTGAGAAGTTGTGTATTCCGCGTGGGTAGTGGCGATACACGACATCGAGTAATTCGGAGCGTGAGATCATTTCGTTACTCTTGAGCCAAGCAGGGGGTACTTGGATTTGAAGGTCGCGTCAACAGCAGGTCGGTATTTGTCACAAAAAATTCCTTCGGGAAGTTTGTAATCCATGTCCAGCGCGGCGAGGTTCGTGATCTCGGCGCTGAGTGATGCGGCCCGTTTTGCGTCGACTTTGCCCATGAACTCGGTCCGTAGTGGCATTTCGATCTTGAAGTCGCAATGCCAAACTTTCACGTCCGTGGGGATGACGACGTGGACGAACTCCAGGTTGACCTTGGCCACTTGCCATCCTCCGCCGCTCCCTTTGCCGTCATCCGGAACTGTGGTTACGAATGGGAAATCCTTGGGCTTGAAATTTGGAAACGTGATTCCCGCCGGCGCGCTCGACGCTCGAGGCTTCAGCGGAAATGCGTAAATGCCCGCCGCGCCGAAACTCGATGCGTCGCCGATCGGAATCTGCCCGCTGCCATCGAACCCGGTTGAAACCATCCCCAAGAAACCAAGACTCAACATTGCAAGAACACTCATTGTTTGTCTCCCTTTCCCATGAAACGCCGCCGTGGACAGCGTCCTGCGGTCAACCTCGTGATTGAATGTATCGGTCGGACAAGCTGCCCACGTATGAACCCACCCAAACAAGGCGTCTAACAAAACATTTGCGCGCCCGGACATTGTCTGGCCGATGTTTGATAATCGATACACTCCTATGAGGTCCGACCCATTCCTCGCTACTCGCCCACGAGGTTCGACCCATTCCTCGATACTCGCCCACGAGGTTCGACCCATTCCTCGATACTCGCCCCCACAAGGTTCGTCTCATTCCTCGATACTCGCCCACGAGGTTCGACCCATTCCTCGATACTCGCCCACGAGGTCCGACTCATTCCTCGATACTCGCCCACGA
>CAYSYX010000666.1:0-4946 GCA_964435055.1 uncultured Polyangium sp.
CTTGCCCCGTCGAGAGGGCAAAGCTCCCTTCATCGTCAGTTCGTGAAGCTCGGCCGGTGACAACGCGTTCACGTCCACCGGGAGCGCGACTACGGGCGCACGGGGGGCGCGAGGCTTGGCGCCTTGCTGCGCTTCGATGTACGCGTGGACGTCGCTTGCCAGTGCTTGAACCTTCTTACCCACTTTGAACGAAGGGAACGCCCGTTGCGCCGCGAGACGCAAGAATGCCGTTTTTCCCATGGGCGCGTTTTTCGCGTCGTAGTAGCGCGGTCCTTCGGTCCCCTTGGCGTGCTTTGCAAGCTCGTCGCGCATGACCGACACGAGAGCTTTCGCAAGCGGACGAAGGGCATCTTCCAACGGATCATTCGTGGCCATGATGGTCGGTCCCCTTCGATGCGTCGGTGGAGTCGACGGGCGCGAGCTTGCGACGTTCGGACGCCTCTTTATGGTCTGCGACCATTTGCGTCCATGTTTGCTCTGCCTTTTCGATGCGTTCTCGTTTGCGTCTGCTGACGTCGTTGCCGTCGAGGTAGTTTAGGACGGTGCGAAAGTCGATATCAGCAATTCCCGCCAGAATGTGCGCGTGTTGCGTTTTGGTCAATTCCCACTGCATGCAGGCAATGATAACACAGTGCAAAACGACCAAAACCGATTTAATCGATAGCATCTATGCGCTAGGGTTATGGTTGCAGAGTGAGAAACCATAGCAGCACCGCGCTAGGGTAATGGTTGCAGAAGGGAAAACCCTAGCGGGGCGTTGCGAGGGTATCGGGAGGGATGGCAGAAACCCTAGCGCAAGTCTGCTAGGGTATCGGAAAACGCGCGGAAACGATAGCGATCGGGCGCTAGGGTTACCTGGGCTCCTTGGCGCTCGATCTCGATTTGCCGCGGTTGGGTCGACCAGCATTTTGCAGCGCTTGCAAGACATATTTGAAATAATCATCTTCGGTTTGGCTCGGACGGCGTCGATATAGCTTGAAATCCTCGTGTGCGTTCGCCATGACAATCAATCGAGCGCCAAGCCACGGGGGGCCTTTCTTGCCACGGCCCCCTTTGTCGTTATGCGGATCAATCGACAGAACGTCTTGTTTCACCATTGTAGGGTCAAGTGTAGCGAAAGCTTGACTGTAACCGCCTTGCTCGTTCGCGAGCTTATCGATCATTTTGGAAACGAGTTTTTCTTGGCGCTCTCCGGTCGCAGCCTTTATCGCGATCGAACGTTCCCTCAATTCGTCGACAAATCGTGCTCGCTTACTTTCGATGCTTCCATCCGATTCGAGACGATCGAGTATGGGACCAAGGTGCTCAAGAACCTCGCGATCGCCATGTTCTAGCCCAAAAAGAAGATTGGTGATTATGTCGCGTACCGTCGAAACGTCTGCTTCTGCGACATTCGGCGCTGCGCATTTCTCGGCAAAATCTTTAGGATTGTCGAGAATCCAAGCGAGTTTGGCAATGTCTTCGTCCACTTCGTCTTGCTCGAATTGCCATTCGACGTGCTCCTTTTGCCTCGCGGGCTTCCACGTGACGATAACGATATAGTGCTCGCCTTCTCTCCAAATGGATTTCCCATCATCATCAAAAATTTCGTGAGTTAGCCATGCCATGTGCGTTTTGCACATTCTGAACGATGCGCGCATGGTGTCAAGTTTTCTGCAATTCGTGCACCCTGCACCATTGCGAGCGAAACGCGCAAAGCGTACAAGACGCACCATTAGAACATGCGCAGAACGTACGTTTTGAACAATTGTTTTATCGTGTTCTCGAGCGATTTTGCCTTTGATTTTTATTTATGACGAAGTAGCTTGGCGTTCGACGGAGGATGCTACTTATGACGAATCGTTCCGCTATCCCGATGGACCAAATCGTTTTGCTCGTCGCGGGCGCTGCTGGGATCAATCCCGTGACGGCTGGGAGCGCGCTACAGGGGCGCCGTATCTCGCGACGTACGCGGGAAGCTCTCGCCGCTGCACGGACGAACCTGGACACGATCAAGAACGAGCTCGCCACGACGCTCGATCGACTTGCGGGCGATGCTGCTACGGCGTCGAACGCGAGCGGAGTTTGATCCGTGGGTGCACCGTTGCCGGATGATGACGACGATCCGAACGCGATGTTTGCGTTCCTCGATGGTGACGATCCGCTCGTCGAAGCTGTCGACCATGCGTCACCGGCAACGGAAGCACCCAAGGCGAGCGCCGACGAGCGCGAATACGAGCGCGAATACGAGCGCGACGAACGCGAAGCAATACAAGGCACGGCGGCCGCTGTAGCGCACGCACGACCAAACGACGCACCCAAGGCCAAAAAAACGCTAATGGTCGAAATCAAGTCCCCGGCGAGAACGGGCAACACAAGCGCACCCAAGGCCGAGTCATGCGAGCAAAGCGTGGACGTGGCCGAGGAAGAATTCGACGCCGATCCATCGCTTCGCCCAAATCCAAAGATGATTTGCAAGCCGGGAGCGGAGCACGATTTGACCGAACGCGGAAAGCTTTTACTCGATCGCGAAAAAAACTGGTATGCGCGCGGGCCGGAGATTGTCACGACAATTCGTAGCGGCGAAAAAGGCTCGATCATCATTGCCCCCGTTGCATACTCGGTTTTTCTTTCGCGGTATACCGGGCTTGCTCGATGGGGCAAATTGAAATGGAATGAAAAACAAAAGGCGTACGATTTTATCGACATTGCAGTACCGGACAAAATCGCAAGGGCCATTTTCGACGCCAAGCAATGGCCAAACATGCGACATTTACGGCTCGTCGTGGACACGCCAATCATTCGACCGGATGGCACGATTTTCCAAGAGCCTGATAAATATGATCCGGTGACGCAGTGCTACTATGCCCCGACAATCGATTTTCCCGTGATTCTAATCGATGCCACGCGTGACGATGCCATCGCTGCAATGCGACGTTTGCGCGATTATTTTCGTGATTTCAAGTATACAAAAGCAGATATGGATGCGGTCGTGATTTCGGCGATCATGTCGCTCGTCGGGCGTTCTGCCATTGAAGGACCCGTGCCTGGTCATCTATTCAATGCGCATCAAAGGGGGACCGGGAAAAGTCTGCAAATGGACGTGGCGTCTCAAATAGCGTTCGGCCATAGAATGCAAAGGTTTCACCTGCCAATGGCACGGGAGGACGATATCCACGAATCGGACCGGGACGAAGAGCAGGAAAAACGTTTGGCGGCCGCTGCTCGTGAAGGGGCGCGAGGGCTTTTCATCGATAACGTAAAAAACGGAAAATCGTTTGGCGGTCCCGTGATTGACGGATACGTTGCGGCGTATGGTGACGTCAAGGTGCGCATTCTTGGGAAAACCGAAACGCCGGTTTACCCTTGGTTTGGCGTTTTTTGCGTTAGCGGAAACAATGTAATCGTCATTGGCGACACTCGGCGGCGTTTTCTGGAATCAGTGCTTTCGCCGGATTGTGCACGTCCCGATTTGCGTGATCATGCTGCATTCAAATACGATTTGGTCGGTGGGTTTGCCTTGGAACATCGCGCCGAAATCATCGCGGACATTCTCACGATCTTGGTCGCGCATGCGAGGGCAGGACGTCCACGGGGAAAACGTGCGGACATTGCAACGTTTACAGAATGGCAACGGGTTATCGCTGACGCGATGGTATGGGCCGGGGGGCCGGACCCTTCGCAGTTTTTCGTGAGCCGCTCGGATGAAAGTGATCCGGAGGAAATCGCGATCGCGCAAGCGATGCGATACCTCTACACCAAGGGGGCGCGTCCCGGCGGGAACATCGAGGGCGGCCTAACGTGCAAGGAAATGGCAGACGAGCTTTTCAGCAAGGCATGGGTGAACCGAGAGACTGCGCCCGACACGATCCTTGACCCTTGCCGCGATGCTCTTGTCGAGGTCGTGAAGCCTGGCAAGGGCAAGCGGTATCCCGACGGAAGGGACCTTGGCTACGCGTTCCGAGCGTGGAAAGGGCGACTTGTCGAGGGGGCGGACATTTGGGGCCAGGAAGACGCACGGACGCGCTACGCTTGGCGCATCGTGGCGACGGAAGGGCACGGGGGAACGCTTCGGTGGAGTGTTGAGGCGAAGGGGTAGCGGGACAACGGGCGCGCAGAGCTATGGATCCGAAACATCCGTAGGAATAAGCGCGGGTTGAGCGTCTTCCGAAGTCCCTGGGTTGACGTACAAGCATTCGCGCTCGTTTGCTTTGACTGATAAGATACTTGAAACGGCTTTTATTCTGCTCTTGCCTTCAAGAGCGCGATAGTCGATCAAACTGTGCGCCTCGTTCTTAGTGGGCTGCCCATTTTTATCCTTTGGGTTTGGGTTCCAAAGGCATGGCACCCCCGCGTCATTTGACTCGCCAACGGTAACGGCCCATGTTCCGCAAGAAAAGAATCCGCGACTCGTATATGTAACAAATGCCTTTTCGGGTGTGGTGAGGGAGCTGCGATCGGTAGAAAGTAGATTTTGATCCTTTGGAAATGGTGAGAATGCTTGTCGCGTAATTCGACCTTCCTTTAGCCAATCCTTTGCAATTTGACGGTACATTAATTCCCCGCGCTCTGCAATGGGCTCCATGATTTCAGCAGAGTCACTACTACCCGATTCCTCGGCTTCGGTGGAAAGATCGGCGCTGACCCCAGGCTCGACGGATTCGGCAGGAAGATCGGTGGTGTCCATTCAAACCTCGCGTGCCGTTGACGAATAAGAAGCAACAAAGCGAATAATACGCTCGTCAACATCTAGTTTGTCCGATGTTATTACGTCTTCTGTCGCTAATCCCGTGACCGTATTGACGGCAAACAATTCGATGGCTCGCGTTTCAGCGTCAAATGTCGCACTTAGTTCCCAGGGCTCAAGCGTCCATTCCGCTTGAACGTTGACTTCTGGGGTTGCATAAAGGTATGGTAGTGATAGTTGCCCTTCATCTGTTATTTCATGCAGCGTTGATTCGACCCAT
>CAYSYX010000667.1:0-4942 GCA_964435055.1 uncultured Polyangium sp.
TTTTGGCCGCGCAGCGGACAAAACAATATTGGTCCAGCGCTCGCTGGTCCGGGTCCAGGGTCGGATAGACCCTGGTCGGGTTTGGGGTGAAACCCCAATGAGGACATGGTCAACATCCTGTCAAGGTATGCTCGATGCCTTCACCGCGTAAACGATGCGCGGCATATTGGTATGGCCTTCCGTATTGATGAAGAGCCGGCCGCTTTCCGGAACGTAATGAATTCCCTCGGGCATATAGCCCCACTTGCCATTGGCCGATTGATACACTTTGCTTGCTTGGTCGACGGATCCCGTGAATAGGGCGCCATTGTAGCGAGTGGCATTCAGGAAAAACTTGCCGTTAATCGCCGTGGCACCTTGTACATTGCGATTGCCCGCGTACCAGGCGCCATTGGCATGGACGACATTTTGTGGATCGACCGTCAGTTTATGCGTCGCTGCATCAAGCGGAAAACGCAAGAGTCGGCTGTAGATCCCGACATTGACATCATTATCGTATTCCCCCGAAATGAGCGATGGCGGATTGGATGTCGTATCGAGCGACAAATACGAAAACTTGGCTTTGCAACTGGCGTCGGTGCCCGTGGGATAATAATATCCGCCGATTTGAGGCAGCGCGTAGGCATATCCATACGCACAAACTTCGGCCGCGACTTTTCCAATTTGTGTACTGCAAGCGGCGGACGTCGATACGGCCATGATTCGCGTCGTATCGAATACGCGCACACCTCGCGACGTATCGGCAACGTAAAGGTACGGCCCGTACAAGGCCATGCCGCCCGCGTGAATATCCACGGACGTAAGGCCCGTTGCGCCTTTGGGTTCGACCAGTAAAACAAGGCGATAAGGAACATTTCCTCCAAGTCCGGTGACATCGGCGAATGCGACGCGGATCCCTTTGTCGCCGCTCGGCGGAGGATTGGGATCGGCGGCGATATTTGCTTCATCGTAATGCCAAGAGACAATGACGTAATCACGCGCGCCCGCTCTTCCGCCCGTCAATCCTTGGGGAATCCAATACGTGACGGTTTGGTCTCCGCTTTCCCATTCAAATGCACCTTGGTATCCCACGACGGTCGCGAGGTTTGCCGCCAATGTCGCATCCGGTTTCGTCCCGGTGCGATTGAGGTTGAGCGCTTCGAGCGCGACAAACGGCAAACCCAGCCCATCGATGGCTGCAGCGTACGTGGCCCATGTTCCGGTATCGACCAAATCGAAATGGCTCGGGTCGATGGCTCGAAGTCCGTCGTGTTCCGCATATCCGGCAATGGGCTGTTGATAAGGACAAACGCACGTCGGATCCCCGATACACGTACCTCCGCCCGCGCCTCCCGTGCCTCCTGCGCCTCCCGCGCCGGCGCTCCCTCCCGAGGCGTTTGCTCCGCCAAACCCGCCCGTGCCGCTCGATGTTGATTCGCCGGTGCCTCCGACGCCGCCATCTCCTGCACCGCCGACGGTGCCGGAGCTCGTGCTCGTGGTGCCGAGTTCATTCGGAGGTGTGGTACAGGCGGAAAACGAAGCAATCGCCGCGACTGCAGGAATGGCGAATATGCGAGAAACGGAAGTTAGGTTGCGAGACATGGACTTAATCTATCACGTCCACGTATGGGCGGATGAGGAATCGAGCGAGACTCGGGAGATGCCTCCGGCGTTTTACGAATTCGTCCCCTCGACGGGTTTGGCCAAGAGATCCCGTAAAACCTTTTCCGCGACGTTTCTTCCGGTCGCCAAGGAAACGACCCGCGCTTGACTCACGCCCGCGACCGCCAAATCGACTTTGCCCGCCAAAAGCGCCGCCGCGCATACCGCGCCCGAACCTTCCACCACGAGGCGCTCTTCTTTCAAAAAGTGGCGCATGGCGTCTTCGATATCAGATTCCGATACGAGGATCATGTCGTCCAGATAATGTCGACACAAATCGAACGTCATGGATCCCGCTTCGATATTTCCCGCCAAACCATCGGCGAGACTTGGCAAGTCTTCCACTTGGACGATTTCACCCGCGGCCAGGGATCGCTTCATTCCCGGATACGCTTCGCTTTGCACGCCGATCACACGCGTCCGTGGGGCGATTGCTTTGAGGTAGACCGCAATACCCGCAGCCACACCTCCGCCCCCCACGGGTACCAAGACGATATCGACATCCGGCAGGTCGGCCAATATTTCGAGGCCGATGGTACCTGCTCCTGCAATGACGTCGGCATCGTTGTAAGGTGAAAGAAAATTCGTGCCTCGATCCTGGGCCATTTTTCGCGCGTCGGCTTCGGCGACATCGTAATTGCCCACGGACACGACGAGCTCGATGGGATACCGCCACAAGGATTCCAGTTTTGCCGGAGAAACCGTCCTCGGCACGACCAGCGTCGAACGCGCGCCCAGCGAAGTGCTGGCATGCGCCAAACCCAATCCGTGATTACCGGCGGATGCTGCGACAAACCCGCGACGAAATGCGCCGGCGTCTTCATCACGCATACGCAGGAGCTTATTGGCGGCGCCGCGGACCTTGAAGGAACCCGTCGGCTGCCATGTTTCCAGCTTGTGGTAAACGTGGGCGGAAGTGACCGCCGACAGCGACAAACTTTTTTCGAGCGGCGTACGGAAGACCAAACCACTGCGCTGGAGACGATTGGCTGCGGCGAGCACGTGGCGAGGTGAAATCAACGTCAAGGCATCCATCGGGTCGGCTTCTTTTATGGCGCAGTGACGCCAAACGTTGCGGGTTTGTCAGTCATCTCGAAAACGAGCGTACCGCCTTTGACGATTTCGTCGTGCGAGATCTCGGGTTTGTCAAGAGGCACGTCATTCCACCGCGCCGACGCGACATAAATATTTTTCGCCGACGCTCCATGGGCCACAATCGTCAAATTGCCTTGCGCAACGGCGATTTCCATGCGCGGAAAAAGAGGCGAACCCAAGATGTACCGCGTCGTCCCCGCAATGGGATAAATCCCGGCTGCCGTGAACAGGTACCAGGCGGACATCGTGCCTCCATCGTCATTGCCGGGAAGCCCCCACGGCTGGTCATTGTAATGCGCTTGTGCCGCCCAGCGAGCGTATTTCTGCGTCAAGTCGGATCGGCCTACTTGCGCAAACGCATAAGCCGCATGAATGCAGGGCTCGTTGCTGTGCCAATAGGCATTTCGTGGAGCCGATGAAGCGAAGTGATCTTCAATCGGACGGTCTTGCAAGTCCACGACGCTTTCTTCAAAAAAGCGTGTCAGCTTGTCGACGAACGCGGTTTGTCCGCCCAAGAGCTCCGCCACGCCCGGGATATCGTGCTGCGCCCAGAGGCTATGCCACCCGTTGGCTTCGGCATAATGGTCGCTCAAGGTGTAAGGATTGTAGTTTTTCTCAACAAACGCGCCTTGATCGTCGCGAGCGCGAAGGAAACCCGTGACCGGATCAAAAAGATTTCGATAATTGAGCGCATGGTTGGCAAATGTCTCGGCGTCTTGGGTTTTTCCGAGCGCCGCCGCCAGATTCGACATGGCCAGATCATCGTGACCGAATTCCAACGTGTGCGACACCGAGCGTCCGATGTTTGCCGGGACGTACCCGAGCGCATTATAAGGTTTTGCCCATTGCCGACCTCCGCGGCCGCCGGGCGGATCCATTTCGTCGAGGGCCGCGGCACGAAGCATCGTATACGCACCCTCGGCGTCGAATTCCCGAATGCCCTTGATGTACGCATCCGCAATGACGACATCCGCGCTCGCTCCCAACATGGTTCCCGACTCGCCCGTTGCAATGGGCCATTTGGGAAAAAATCCGGATATCTTGGCCATCGCGTGCAACGATTGCACCGTATTGCGCGACGCATCCTGATCCATGAGGGCGTAAAGCGGCGTCAACGTGCGGTACGTATCCCACAACGATTGATCCGTGAGGAAAGTAAAACCATCGGCGGATTGCACCTGACCGCCGTAACGATATTGCCCGTCGACGTCGCTCGATGCGGTAGGCATGAGAAACGAGCGATAAAGCGCCGAATAAAAAATGCGTCTTTGTTCGTCGGTACCGCCCCAAATCTTCATGCGATTCAGCAGATTCGACCACGCCGCCGCCGTGTCCGAATGCGTTTTATCGAAATCCCACGCGGGCAGCTCCGCCGTCCGATTCTTTTGCGCGCCTTCCGCCGATACGAGTGAAATGCCCACCTGAGCTTCAATCGGTCCGCCGTTTGACACGTCAAACTCCAGATCGAACCCGACCTGTTTGCCCGTCGCCGTCGTGCCTTCCGCCGGCGCGCCATTGTCCACGAAAATCAGCGACTTTTTCCAGGTGGTTTTGGTGACGATATCGAAATACAAATCATATCCGCCAAACCCGTCGGACATTCCGCCGTTGTGGTGCAGCATGCCGGTAATGCGGTTGTTCGCCGTATCCAGGGAAAACTCGCCGTGGGTGACTTCGCCGCTGTTCAAATGGTGCGCCAAATCGAAGACGACATGCCCGGACGTCGTTCCGGTCGAATACGTGTATCGATGGTGCGCTCCATGGGGCGTCGCCGTGATTTCCGCGCGAATTTTGCCGCGATCCAGCGTGACGGCGTAATATCCCGGCGACGCGACCTCCGTCGATTTGTCAAAAGGGGACTCATAACCGTCTTGCGTCGTGCGCGAGGCATCGAAGAGATCGAGCGGCATCATGCCGAGAATGCCGTAATCGGTCGCGCCCGTGCCATGCAAATGCAGGTGAGAAAAACCTTGGATGAAATCATCTTCCGCGTAATAGCCGGAATAATGCAAAAAGTTGATGGTCCCGGTTTGCGAGCCTCGAGTGTCCGGACCGACTTTGGCCAAGCCAAACGGCGCCGCGGCTCCGGGAAATGCACTGCCATGCGCATAACCGAACCCTCCGCTGCCGATACGCGGATCCACATAGACCAATGGATCTGCAACGACAAACGCCGGTTCCTGAGGCGTTTCGAGCGGTTCGAGGG
>CAYSYX010000668.1:0-4925 GCA_964435055.1 uncultured Polyangium sp.
GCACCCGTCGCCGTCGTCGCAGGGGCCGCTCGTCGGCACCGACGAGCACCCGCGTGTTCGGGCTGACAAGCATGTCGGATTCGGGGCGCGCCTCGCCCAGGCCTCCGGCGCTCAACAGAACGGGGCGCAGGTGCGGCTCGGCAACCAGGCGGGCATAGTCGAGCTTCGCCGACCCCACCCAACGCAGTTCCTGCATGCCGTTGTCGCGGGTCACGATGCGATCGCCGGCCGCAAGCGTTTCGATGCGACGTTCGCCGAAAGGCGTGGCTATCAGGGTTCCGGGGGTAAAGCAGGGCACTTTGTCACTCGTTCCTTACAGGTCGTTCTTGGGGCCGGCCACTGCGGGCCGCCTGGTACTTGGTCATGGACGCGTTGGCTGGGCATTCGGGGGCAAGCAACTGCGGCGATAGTCCCGCACTCATGAAACCGGTCTGACTGCTAAAAAATCAAACGGAACTATCGCCTGCAGATTGCTTCACCCTTCCGCCAAGACATGCTTAACGGCCGCCACTCGTTACTCAGCAACACACACACCGTCGTCACGTACAGCGCTCCACCGAACGTGATGCGATTCATCACGCCCTGAATGTAGTCCGCCGTCTGCTTGCCAGGACGAATCCCAGGGATGTTCGCTTGCTGCTTCTTCAAGTTCTCAGCGACATCCACCGGTTGAAACGTGACGCTCGTGTAAAAGTAACAGAAGAACACGATCAGCAGCGCGTAGCCCGTATTGAACACCCAACCACCACGGTTGATGATCGACTGAAGCGCATCCGCTCCAGGAATGTTCATGTTGGCCATCGTCTGCGGGAACGCTAAAAGAGACGAAGCAAAAATCGGAGGAATCGTCCCAGCCGTGTTCACCTTGAGCGGCAAGTGCGCGTTCTGCGCCCCGTACACTCGACGACCAACCTGACGCCGCGAATACACAATCGGAATCTGGCGTCGGCCGTTCTCGAAGAAGGCAATCACCGCGATCGCCGCAACGACGAACGCAACGATCGCGAAGATGAACAATGGCTGAATGTTGCCTGAATTCTGCGTGAGATAATTCCCGATCCACGCCGGCACGCCGTCCACGATGCTGGCGAAGATCAAGAGCGAGATGCCATTCGATACACCACGCTCGGTGATCTGCTCACCAATCCACATGAGGAGCGCCGTCCCCGTGGTGAGCGTGATCATCGTCATCAACGTAAACTCAATGCCCGGATGCGTGACGACACCCGCACCCTGATCACTCGATGAAATCGTCACCAACCACTGCGAAATCGCGTAGGACTGGAACAGGGACAACGCGATCGTTCCGTACCTCGTGTACTGATCGATCTTACGACGCCCCTGCTCCCCTTCCTTGCGCAATTCGTCGATGGGCTTGTACACCATGCCCATCAACTGCATGATGATCGACGACGAGATGTAAGGCATGATGCCGAGGGCGAAGATCGAGAGCTGCTGCAAGGCACCCCCCGAAAACATGTTGAATAAGCCGAGCAAATTGCCCGACTGCTTCGCCATGAATCGCCCCATCTCGCGTCGATCGACGCCCGGTACTGTAACGAACACACCAATTCGATAGACAGCCAGCATCACGAGGGTGAAGATCACCCTGCGCCGGAGCTCCGGCACCTTGTGAAAGTTCGCTATTCCCGCGAGTGTGGCCATGGTGTGTTATCGCGCTTCTTGATTCAGCTGGCTTGGGCCGGTGCGTTTCCCGATGCAAGCACATTGGCTTGGCCACCGGCTTGCGCGATCTTTGCAAGCGCGCTCTTGGAGAATCGATGTGCCGAAACGGTGAGCTTCTTGGTGAGATCACCATCGCCGAGCACTTTGATCAAGTCGTATCGGCCTTGAATGAGACGCTTCGATTCGAGCGCCGCCGCGTCCACGACGGCACCGTTATCGAACACGTCCAAATCGCCGATGTTCACCGTCGCGACAATCGCCGCAAACGGATTGCGGAAGCCCCGCTTCGGCAGACGACGCTGAATCGGCGTCTGACCACCTTGGAAGTGCTTCTTGTTGATGTTGCCGGTCGAACGAGCCTTCTGGCCCTTCTGACCACGGCCGGCCGTTTTGCCAAGTCCGGAACCGACGCCTCGTCCGACGCGGGTTTCTTTCGTGACGGCGCCTGCCGGTGCCTTGAGCTTCGAGAGAATGTCCATCGTTGCTTCGCTTTCTCAACCGGTCACGCCTGAGAAGTCTTCCCTTCGACTTCTTCGACCGTCACGAGGTGCAGGACTTTCTTGATCATGCCGCGAAATGAGGGCGTATTCGCCACGACCACTTCACTGCCGGACTTCCGAAGACCAAGACCGCGCAAAACGCGACGTTGGTGTTCGTTCTGACCCGTGACGCTGCCGCTCTGTCGCACTCGAAGATGGCTTGCGCTCTTCTTCATTGCGATCCTCCATCACCACCCTCACGCGGAGCACGCGCCGGGGGCACTTGGCTGGCGCGACGACGTTGCGGAGCACTCGTCGTACCGCCGCCTTTGCGTTGCCAACCCACGTCATCCGTTTGAATCGAGCGCTTGCCCGCGACATGCTCGACGCCGCGCAGGCTCTTGAGCGCCGCGACCGTCGCATGCACGACGTTATGCGGATTGCTCGTGCCGAGCGACTTCGTCAAGACGTCGTGGATCCCGGCCGATTCGACGACCGCACGCACAGCGCCACCTGCAATAACGCCCGTTCCAGGGCTCGCAGGCTTGAGAAGCACCTTGCCTGCTCCGACGTGCCCGAAAGCATCGTGCGGGATGGTCACGCCATCGAGCGGAATCCGGAAGATGTTCTTGCGGGCCTGGTCATTGCCCTTCCGAATGGCTTCGGGCACTTCATTGGCCTTGCCCAAACCCACGCCTACATGCCCAGATTCGTCGCCAACGACCACAAGTGCCGAAAAGCTGAACCTTCGTCCGCCTTTCACAACCTTGGCGACGCGGTTGATGTGAATCACCCGCTCTTTGAGTTTCTCGTCGTCGATTTGATCGAACGCCATTTCGTCACCTTCATTGGAGCCGCGTCGACTCTCCCAAGTCTCCGCGGGCCGGCAGAGCCTAGAACTCGAGCCCCGCCTCTCGGGCGGCCTGTGCAAGAGCGCTCACGCGCCCGTGATACATATAGCCGTTCCGATCGAACACGACGCGGTCGATCTTCTTCGACTTGCAAATCTTCGCGATCAACGCGCCCACCTTCTTCGCCGCGCCGACCTTGTCGTCGTCGCCGAGCGACTCGCGAAGGTCCTTCGACAACGTCGAAGCATACGCAAGCGTCTGCCCCGTAACATCATCGACCACCTGCGCGTAGATGTGCTTTGCGCTGCGGAAAACGGTCAAACGCGGGCGAGCGGTTGAACCACTCACCTTCTTGCGAATGCGGAGCTTGCGGCGCTCCCTTCCGACGATTCTCATGCCCATGATCGTGTCGCTTCCGTACCTGTGAGGGCGACCTTACGGTCGCCCCGCTCGGTCACTTCTTGCCGCCCTTGCCGCCAGCTTTGCCCGCCTTCTCGCGGACCCGCTCACCACGGTACCGAACTCCCTTGCCACCGTAAGGCTCGGGCGGTCGGAATCCGCGGATCGTCGCAGCCGTTTGTCCAATGAGCGCCTTGTCGGCGCCTTGCAGAACGAGCACCGTTCCCTTGGAGTCCGCAGGAATCGTCGCCGTCAGTCCTTTCGGAACCGGGAAAACGATCTGATGCGAGAATCCAAGAGCAAACGTGAGCGTCGTGCCTTTCAAGTCCACACGATAGCCCGTGCCTTTCAGCTCGAGCACTCGTTCGTAACCTTCCGCCGCTCCCTTCACCATGGAAGCGAGCAGCGCGCGGACGAGACCTTGAAGACGCGAACCATCACGACCCGGAGCCGTCGACGTAATGTGCAGACGCGTACCTTCAGCCTTCACATCCACCGTTGCCGGCAGGCTGTGCGAGAGCTGACCCTTGGCACCCTTGATGTCGACGGTGCGATCTTTGATCGTAACCGTAACGCCCTTCGGCACATCCACAGGGCGCTTGCCAACGCGTGACGTTTTCGGGGCTTCTCCCGCTTGCGTCGTAGCCGTTTGCATCACCACACCTCGCAGATGAGCTCGCCACCGAGCTTGTGCTTGCGAGCATCGCGGTCACTCATCAAGCCGTGCGACGTGCTCAAGATGCTGATTCCAAGGCCCGAAAGGACACGCGGAATCCGGTCGTGCTTGACGTAAACGCGACGGCCCGGTCGGCTGACTCGGCGAACTCCGTCGATGGCGCTCGAACGATCCCGCCCATACTTGAGCACGATCGTCAGCTTGCCCGTGTTGCCTTCACTCGGCCTCACGTCCGCAATGTACCCCTCGGACTTGAGGATGTCGGCAACGGCCTTCTTCAGCTTGCTTGCTGGAATCTCGGTTCGATCATGCCGCGCAAGCGCAGCATTACGAATACGAGTCAGCATGTCGGCGATCGGATCGGTCATCATGGCATCACCAACTCGCCTTGATCACGCCCGGAAGCTCGCCCCTCAGTGCGAACAACCGGAGACACACGCGGCACAACTCGAAATCGCGGTAGTAACCACGCGAGCGACCGCAAACTTTGCAACGATTACGATGCCGCACGGCAAACTTGGGCGGCCGGTTCAGTTTGGCAAATTCTTTTGCGCGAGCCATCGAATGTTCCTCAATGCCTGAACGGGATCCCAAGCTCCGCAAGAAGGGCTCGTCCCTCCTCGTCGGTGCGTGCGGTGGTCACGAATGAAATGTTCATCCCCTTGATCGCATCGACTCGATCGTAGTCGATCTCAGGGAAAATGATGTGTTCTCGCAGACCCATCGTGAAGTTGCCCCGCCCATCGAAACCCTTCGGGCTGACGCCCTTGAAGTCACGCACGCGCGGCAACGAGAAGCTGATGAGCCGGTCGACGAACTCCCACATGCGATCGC
>CAYSYX010000669.1:0-1225 GCA_964435055.1 uncultured Polyangium sp.
TGGTTTTGCCCGGCCGCTCGGCGCTGCGGTGGCAATGTTGCGTTCCTTGGAGGGCCGTCGAGTTTGATCTACGACCTCGTGCCGATAAACATTTCGCAAGCATTGACGAAATGACTCCGCCTCGCGGCGAGCCGGATTCAGAGTATTGGCAATTCCCCGTCTTCCCTCACGCCTGCGTGCAGCGACTTTCCATCAATCGCAGCCGCGTCACGACTCCCTTACCTGCGGAACTCGGAGGGGCGGGGGATCGAATAGCCGACTTTCTCCGCAATCTTCTCCAGTCGATCGAGCGATCGGTGCAGATCATCCCGGTAGGCGTTGTCGTCGGTGTGGACGAGTTCGTCCAGCATCGCCTTTAGGCGCGTCTCGAGCGCAATGCAGAGCTCCTGCGTCTCCTCGTCCGAAAGATCGAGTTGCTTCATGATGGAACGATGGAGTCGCAACGCGTGAGTGCCAATGCCGGGACGAAAGGTGCGTTGATAATCGCTTCGGCTTGCGATTCGGTCGCGAAGTTTTTCCAGGTAATGCTTTACGCGCTCGGACGGACCGCGCTTTGAGGCTGATCGGCGCAATCGAGCGGATTCTCGGCGTTGCCGTCGACAGAAAAGACAGATGGCAACATAGGGATCCGTACGTTGCGCGGAGTACGAGAGAATCCTCGACTTCGTCGAGAAGCTCGGCGTGCCGGACACCGAGGCGGATGCCATGCTCCACTCGGTCTATCGCGTCAACGACACGTTCATCGCCATCATGGGCCTGCTCGCCGGCGGGGTGATCATCTACTTGACGGGCTCGGTCATCATTCCGCTGGTGATTGCCCTCTTCATCACGATGATCATCAACAGGGTCGACAGTCTGATCGGGTCGGCCCTCAGACTGCGGCGTCTTCGCTGGTTCACCAAACTGACCGCGATAGTGATCATTCTTGGGGTCATGTTCGGTCTCGTGATGGCGGCGATCGTCTCGGGGAGGAACATCGCGGCCCACTTCCCCGAGTACGAGGCCGGATTCGAAAAGGCCCTGCGCGAGTCGCAGAGCGCCCAGAGCGCACTCGCCTGGCTCGGCAGCAAAGGCCTCCTTCCGCAGATGCAACAGGTTCCCATCGGCGACATGGCGACGAACTTCCTGAGCTCCCTGGTCGGTCTGCTGAGCAACTTCGT
This sequence comes from uncultured Polyangium sp., assembly GCA_964435055.1. Classification (GTDB taxonomy): domain Bacteria; phylum Myxococcota_A; class Polyangia; order Polyangiales; family Polyangiaceae; genus Polyangium. The sequence continues at coordinate 1,161 of CAYSYX010000669.1, forward strand.
GCTCGTGCTCATCTTCACCGGGTTCCTGGTCGCCTCGTCCTCCGCCTTCACCGGCGTTATGGCCG
>CAYSYX010000669.1:1235-4915 GCA_964435055.1 uncultured Polyangium sp.
AGAAGGTCGGAACCTACATCAGCATCAAAATGCTGACCTGTCTTCTCACGGGCCTCGGGGCCTTTCTGCTGTGCTGGGGATTCGGCGTCAGATTCGCTTTATTTTGGGCGCTGGTGACGTTTCTGCTGAATTTCATCCCTCACTCCTGGAAGGCCATCCTCTTCGCGCTGAGCCTGATACTGCTGAACGTTCTGGTCGGGCAGGTGCTCGAGCCCAAGCTCATGGGCAACCGACTCGCGCTCAAGCCCGTGGCGATCCTGCTCGGTTTGATCTTCTGGGGCCTGCTGTGGGGTATTCCGGGGATGTTCCTGGCCGCCCCGCTCATGATCCTGCTCCGGATACTCGCCTCGCATTTCCACATCAGTCGCAGCTTCGAACGCCTGCTCGCTACCGAGACGACCTGAGCCCGGTTTCAACTTACCTTGCGGATGCTGCAACGCACCCGTGCCAAGGCCGTGACGAACGTATTTATCGTCGACGACGTGCGTACGACGAACGTGGGGCGCGCGTTTTGCTTTTCGACCGGCAGTGAAAATCAGCATGGAATCGGCTCGTTCAAACGCTGCTGCTGTGCCCGCCATTCATGCTCGTACGGCTGGCGAGGTTGCGCGAGATCTCGAAACCGACATCATCGCTGGACTCTCCAGCGACGAGGCGGTTCGGAGGCTCGAACGCCATGGGCCAAATGCACTCACACCCCATCGCAAGCGAAGTCCGCTCGTGCGATTGGCGTTGCAATTTCATCAGCCGCTCATTTACATTCTTCTCGCGGCTGGTGCGACGACGGCTGCGCTCGGAGACGTCGTCGACGCATCGGTCATTTTTGGTGTCGTCCTCATCAATGCCATCGTCGGTTTCGTACAAGAGAGCAAGGCCGTCTCGGCGATCGAGGCATTATCGAAGACGATGCAATCGGAAGCCACGGTATTGCGAAGCGGCGAGCAAACTCGTTTGTCCCACGCGCTCGTCGTCCCTGGCGATATCGTGATTTTGCAATCGGGTGATAAGGTCCCCGCCGACATGCGCCTCGTGCACGTGCGCGAATTGCAAATCGATGAATCCACGTTGACGGGTGAATCGATGCCAGTGTCGAAAGATACCCAGCCGCTCGATCCAGACGTGCTTTTGGCCGACCGGCACAACATGGCGTACGCCTCGACGCTCGTCACATACGGACAGGCGAAAGGCGTGGTGGTGGCGACGGGCGATCAGACGCAAATCGGCGCTATTTCCGCATTGCTCTCCAGCGCAGAAGACCTCGCCACACCGCTATCGAAAAAGCTTGCTCGGTTCAGCCGCATTCTCACCTACGTCATTTTGGCTTTCGCCGCGGTGACCATTGCAGTTGCCGTTTTCATTCGGGGACACACATGGAACGATGCATTCGTCGCCGCCGTCGCTCTTGTCGTGGGAGCGATTCCCGAAGGGTTACCTGCGGCGATGACGATCATTTTGGCCATAGGCGTGTCGCGCATGGCGCGCCGTCGCGCCATCATTCGCAACTTGCCCGCGGTCGAAACGCTGGGAAGCACGACGGTGATTTGTTCGGATAAAACTGGCACACTCACGGAAAACCAAATGACCGTTCGGCACGTCGTTGCCGGGGGCGAGGTTTTCGACGTGAGTGGTGCTGGTTATGCACCGGAGGGGCAGTTTTCCCACGGCAAACGCCCCGTCACGCTGAAAGACGCCCCACGGACGCTCGTCGAAACACTCCGCTGCGGGGTATCGTGCAGCGATGCGCGCGTTGTCGCCAAGGACGGTCGATTTGATGTCATGGGTGATCCGACCGAGGGCGCGCTCGTCGTGGCCGCTGAAAAGCTCGGACAAACCAAAGAGGAGATCGAAGAAGCACTGCCGCGGCTGGACGTGATTCCATTCGAATCCGAGCGCGGGTACATGGCGACCCTTCACGACGCGGGGCAGGACGAACAGCGCGTGGTGTACCTCAAAGGTGGACTGGAAAAAACATTGGACGTATGCTCGGATGCGCTCGATTCCGATGGTCGAGTCATAACGCTCGATCGCGAAGCCGTCGCAATGGTGGCATCCGACACGTCACGAACGGGTATGCGTGTGCTCGCATTTGCTCGCAAGTTTCTGCCAGCCGATACACGCGAGCTCGAGCCCGTGCACGTAGCTCACGGAATGACGTTTTTGGGACTTCAAGCAATGATCGATCCTCCAAGACCCGAAGCCATTGACGCGGTGGCGGCATGCAAGACCGCTGGTATTCGAGTGAAAATGATAACCGGCGATCATGCCATGACCGCATCGGCGATTGCGAAAGAAGTCGGTCTCGAGGGTGAGCTGGCCGAGGATGGCACGCTCCGCGCGCTCACGGGTCGCGACCTCGAGCGACATGACGAAGAGGCGCTATCCGATGTCGTCGAACGCGTGGCGGTGTTTGCCCGCGTGACGCCCGAGCAGAAGTTGCGGCTGGTTCGCGCGCTCCAAAAACGCGAGCACGTGGTGGCCATGACGGGTGATGGCGTCAATGACGCGCCCGCATTACGCCAAGCGAACATCGGCGTGGCTATGGGTTTGTCGGGAACGGACGTGGCCAAAGAGGCTGCCGACATGGTGCTGACGGACGACAATTTTGCTTCGATTCGAGCCGCCGTGGAAGAGGGCCGGGGCATTTTCGACAATCTGACGAAGTTTCTCGTGTGGACCTTGCCCACGAACATCGGCGAAGGGCTCGTGATTTTGACAGCCACGACGCTGGGGACCGAACTACCGATCTTGCCTTTGCAAATCTTGTGGATCAACATGACGACGGGCGTGCTTTTGGGCATGATGCTCGCGTTCGAGCCGATGGAACCGAATACGATGCTCCGCCCGCCGCGCGATCCGAATGGGCCGATTCTGAGTCGTCCACTCGTCATGCGCATGTGCCTCGTGGCTTCCCTCATGGTCGTTTTCGCGTTCGGGTTGTTCGAATGGATGCAGTTTCGAGGGGCCGATACACGGGCTGCGACGACGGTCGCCGTCAATGTGTTCGTATTCATCGAAATATTCTATATGTTCAATTGCCGATCGCTCTCGGAATCGTTTTTTCGTATCGGGTTTTTCTCGAATAAGCCGCTGCTGCTAGGAGCATTGGCCATGGTAGGGCTGCAAATGTTCTTTACGTACGCACCAATGATGAACCGGCTCTTCCATACCGCGCCCATCGGGTGGGTCGAATGGATGTTCGTCGTTGTTTCGGGCCTGGTGGCTTCGGCCATCGTGGGTCTCGAAAAAGCCATTCGAAACCGGTCGCGATCTGCTGCAACTCATCGCCCGGACAAACCGGCCCGTTTTGCATAAATGCTCGGCAACATGCTGTAGGCGATAGGCACGAGTGTGTAGACGACGATGCTGAGGATCGTGCTCACGAACGACAGCGCCATTGCGCCCAAATAGATCACCGACATACTGAGCGAGCGGCGTAAATGGGTCTTGATGTCCAGCGGATCGACATCGGAGTCGACCAGCCGCCTGCGCCTCGTCATATGATGCCACGTTGCATGATGGACGAGGCTAATGGCGACGAGGTGTGCGCCGTAGACTGCAACGACTGGCCGCTGCTCGAAGTACCGACCGATGAGCGTCGTGCTGAACGGGACGGACGCGACGAGCATGAGGAAGAGCATGGTCAACCACAGGAAAGCTTGATCGACACGCTTGACGAAATG
>CAYSYX010000670.1:0-2499 GCA_964435055.1 uncultured Polyangium sp.
GGGTACGGTGGATTCAACATCAGCAAATTGCCCGGGTTTTCGACGCTGCTTTACACGTGGCTCGAAGCGGGAGGATCGTTTGCCATTCCGAACCTGAGGGGCGGCGGTGAATACGGCGATGCTTGGCATCGCGGAGGAATGCTCCAAAACAAGCAAAACGTCTTCGATGATTTCATTGCGGCCGCGGAATGGCTCATCAAAAACAAATACACGAAATCGGAGAAGCTCGTCGGTTACGGCGGATCCAACGGTGGGCTGCTCGTTGCGGCCGTCGCGGTCCAGCGGCCGGAATTGTTTCGAGCGATGTTGTGCGCGGTCCCGGTCATCGATATGTTGCGTTATCCGCTGCATGGCGACGGAAAAACGTGGGTCGCGGAATACGGTTCGCTGCAAGAAGAACCTATTTTCCGAGCGCTCCTGGCTTATTCGCCCTACCACAACGTGAAGAAAATCCCGACCGGATACCCCGGTTTTTTGATGTTGTCTTCCGACGCGGATGATCGCGTGCATCCGATGCATGCGTGGAAGATGACGGCGGCGCTCCAGGCGGTTCAGACACCGGACAAACCCATTTTGATGCGCGTGGAAAAGCACGCCGGACATGGCGGAGCGGATTCGAACAAGAGCGACGTCGAACGGGGCGTGGACATGTTGTCGTTTGCGTTTTCGATGGTTGATCAGCAGCCGAAACTTCCGTAGTCTCTGCGGCCATGGCCGGCCGCACCTTCGCAATCGGGGACATTCACGGAGATCTCGACGCCCTGCAAAAGCTCCTTGCAGGTTTGCCCGAGCTCGACGCCGGCGACACGCTCGTGTTCGTCGGCGACTACATCGATCGCGGGCCTCAGTCGGCCGAGGTCGTCGCATTTTTGCGTGAGTTCCCCGGACAAACACCGGCCAAAGTCGTTTATTTGCGCGGCAATCATGAAGACGCGTGGCTGCGCGTCATCGACCGCGGGTGGCCGGAGTTCATACTTCCCCCGGGAAACGGTTGTTTGGCGACGCTTCGTTCGTTCCAGGGAAAACCTCCTCCGCGCGAAGACGAAGGGTTCGGGGACGACGAATTCGAGGCCCTGTTCAAGGGGACGTTTTTCCCGGAAGAGGTCGTGCAATGGATGCGCGACTTGGCGCTGTATTACGAGGATGACCTGGCCATTTACGTGCATGCGGGACTGAACAAGGGGCCCGACGGTTTCGAGCATCCGGCGCACACGCAGAAAAAGATGGCGCTGATGTGGTGCCGCGACAAAGATTTCGTGCGCAATTATCGGGGCAAACTGGTCATTTTCGGGCATACGCCGACGGAATGTTTGCCCGAGGAATTGTCGGAATACACGCCCGAGAATGTGGAAGACGTGTGGGTTGGTCCGAGCGTCATCGGCATCGATACGAGCTGCGGAAAAGGCGGGTACTTGTCGTGTGTGGAATTGCCTTCGGGGCAAGTCTATGAATCGAAATAGCGCCGACGCGCCGGGTTTTACGGCGTATCGGAGCAATTCGCGAAAACGGCCGTGGCTTGCCAGTTCCATTGCGGCAGCGTAATACGCGGCCAATACGCGGCGAAGACGTAGCACATTTCGTCCGTGGTCTTCTCGCCGAACAAGACGGGAGTTGCCGTCGGATTGTTCCACGCACACCGCACGCGCACCGTATCTCCGGGACTGACGGTCGTCGACACCGCATCCCAATATTGACTGTCGAAACTCCAGGGATTACGCGTCGCCAAGGTGTAGGGATCGCCCGACGAATGCAGGACTTCACCGGAGATGAATTTGCCGTACGTATGCATGTGAGGTCCGGCGGCGAAAACATTGATCTTCGGTAATTCCGGAGGAATGATGAGATCACATGTTCGATCCGACGAACCATGCGCGGGAATGTTGATATTGAGCGTCCCGAAGGCGAGGATATCGGCATCGTTGGCGCGAAGGTTTGTCGTGGTACAGATATCGAACCCGCTGAGGTCGGTTTGTCCCGACAGCTTCATGAGGTTCGAGTAATGCAACTGGATGACGTAGTGTTTCGTGCCATCGAGCGGCATACCGGCTTGCGGGGGCAATTCGAGCGCCTGGGCTCCGGGCGCCCAAACGCTGACCAGGCGACCATTGGTTGGGCCTGCGGGACCGCAAACGGAGGGCGTTGGGCTACGCGCGGTATCCGTTTCATAAAGCAGCATGTGGTGCACGATGACTTCGTTATCGATGGCGGGAACGACGCCGATGATATGACGTTTTTCAGCGACCGCGATATCGGCGCCATAACACACATATTGATCGGCCTTGAGTTTGGGCATTTTATATGCGGTGGCCGCCCGGAGTTTTACGTCGGGCACGCACGCCACGGTGCCTCCGCCCGAGCCGCCGCCGCCTCCGGACATCGTCGAGCAAGGTGTTTTTCCTCCCGGAGCGCCTTCGATGAGCCACGCATCGAGCGTCTCGAGCGCGGCGGCGTCGAGCGGTCCGGTGGGCCGTGGCGGCATGGGTTTGTCCGGGTCGTGAA
>CAYSYX010000670.1:2509-4884 GCA_964435055.1 uncultured Polyangium sp.
CTCACGAGTTGCGCCATCGTTTTGGAAGGATCGCTTTGCCCGGGGGCGGCGAAGTCCTTGGCATTGACGAGGGGCATCGGCGCGCCGTACAGCGGTTGCGCCGCGTGACACAACTGGCACTTTTCACGAACGACGAGCTCGACATCGCAAGGAAGAGCCGAACTTCCGCCCGTCCCGGTACCGCCCGCCCCCCCTGCTCCTCCGTATCCGAAGGGATTTGCGGCATTGTTGTCGCCGCATGCCCAAACGAGCATCGGAACGAGCCAAACGCCGGAAAGAAAAACTCTTCGCATGGGCTACTTGCTCCTGTTCTCCAAGCCGAGTCATGAAACACGGTGCTGGAAGGGATGTAAAGTGTGGCGGAGGCGAATGTTTCTGCAAAGCCTGTCGACGCCGACGAGGATTTTTCTTGCGCTCGGGCGGTTCGAGAGGCACGTTGCGCGGCGAGCGGCGAGTTCGTCGAGGCGAGGGTTTCGAGCAGCCATGAAGGCGTTTCTTCCTGAAGTCGGTTATGGGTTGGTTTTATCGGCGGCCTATTTTGGGTGGCTCATCATCGAATATGCCGCGGGACTACACACGACGCGGATTGCTCAACATGGCCTCGTGACGAATCTGTACGCCATCATTCCGCTGCTTCTCTTGTGGCGCGCAATCAAGCAGCGTCGCGATGTGATCGAAGGCGGGCAAATTCTTTGGTGGCAAGGTATCGCTTCCGGAATGATCATTTCGGTCGTTTCGGCGGCTTTGCGAGCGCCGACGTTGTGGTTTTACTGGAAATTCATTCATCCGGGATATACGTCGGCGATGATCGAGTTTTCGGTGTTATCGGGACAAAAGCGGGAATTGGCGGAAGTGGCCTACAACCCGACCATTCTGATGATGGAAGGAACGCTCGCCCCGGTGCTGCTTGGGTTTGTCTTATCGGTAGCATTGACGTGGCTCGCCAAGGCGCAGGTGGAAAAACCCGAAGCGCCGGTCGAAGCGAGCTGACCGGGCGAGGTCGGGGGAACATCGCATGCGTCGCGCGGCTCGGATTGCCCTTGCTTTGTTGGCTTTCGCCGGGCTCGTGGTGTTTGTCGTGGCGATGGCCCGGGCCCGAGTGGGGCTGCTCGGACCGCACGTCGCCCAAGTATCATTGGCGCGTCTCGACGCACCGCTCGATGCGGCCGTCCGATTTCAGTTGGCTGCCAAGAAGCCGCTGACCATTGAAGAAGCCTTGCAGTTTTCGCTGGAGATGACCGGGCGGCAATTACGTTTTGGATTGGGTCATCCGACGAAATACGCATTCGGGGCCGATCCGCGGGCGGGAAATTGCATCGAGTATTCGCATTTGTTCGTGCGCATCTTCGAAATGGCGGCGGCGCATGGGAAAATCAAAGCAAAAGCGCAGGTCGTGCACAGCACGCGGGCCGAAGTGTTCGGGTATGCATTGCCATTGCCGGGATTGCGGGATCACGACTGGGTCGTCATCGTCGACAAAACGGACAAACGGCAATGGTTTGTCGATCCAACCTTCGATGACGCGGGGCTCGGCTGGGAGCTGCAAACGAACGTCGTCGGGGACGTACGCGTGTTTCCTTGACGACGCAGTGCAACATTTCCGCTTGTTGAACGTGCGAAAACGCGGAATGCGCGCGAGCGGCGTTCTTGGCTTGCAACGAGACGCGTCTGCGTTTATCGTGCGACGACCCTGCGTCCGGAGAAACCGTCGTGTCCTTGTTCATCGATTCGGAAGTTGCGGCGCGCGTCGAACGCCTCGAACTACCCTGGAACAGCTACGGCTGTGATCCTTATGGTGCGTCGAAAGAGTACTTGGCGCGTGGTTTTACCGCGCTGCAGATGCTGTATCGGCATTACTTCAAGATCGGGATTGAAGGCATCCAATACGTCCCTGCGCGAGGGCGGGCGATGCTCGTGGGCAATCACTCGGGCGGCGTGGCGCTCGACGGGGCGATGGTGATTGCCTCGTGTTTTCTCGAAAAAGAGCCGCCGCGATTGGCGCAAGGCATGGCCGAGAAATTCATGGCGGGCGCGCCGTTCATGGGCTTGTGGTCGACGCGATGCGGCCAATTGACGGGGCTCGTCGAAACAGCCGAACATTTGCTGGCCGACGAACGGCTTTTGATGATTTTCCCCGAAGGCGCTCGAGGTACGGCAAAGCTGTATCCCGAACGTAATTCGCTCGTGCATTTCGGATCCGGATTCATGCGCTTGGCGATGAAAACGAAAACGCCGATCATTCCGTTTGGGTTTGTCGGCGGCGGTGAAGCCATTCCGACGATTGCCAATTCCGTGACGTTGGGAAAACTGTTTGGCGCGCCTTATGTTCCGATCACGCCGTGGGGCGTCGCGATCCCCGTCCCGGCCCGTTTGGA